>CABWKN010000114.1 GCA_902505605.1 Candidatus Guanabacterium sedimentis | reverse complement strand
AATATAATATGGTAATATTTTATGAAATTTGAGTTGACAACTGTCCATCGTTGACTCTATTATTCAGCATAATGGTGTCCGACAATGAGATTAGAAAAAGTAGAGCTGAGGGGCTTTAAGTCCTTTTTAAAAAAAGTAGACTTGCGTTTCCCATCTTTAATCACCGCCATAGTGGGTCCCAACGGCTGTGGCAAGAGCAATGTAGCCGATGCCATAAATTGGGCTTTGGGTGAGCAGAGCACCAGGCGTCTAAGAGTACAGAAGATGGAAGACCTCATCTTCAATGGGAGCGAGAACCGCAAGCCCCTGGGGATGGCTGAGGTTATCCTTAAAATGAACACTGAAAATCATGAAGACTTAGTTATCACCCGCCGCCTCTTCCGTTTAGGCGAAGCGGAATATCGGCTCAACGGAACCCCCTGCCTCTTGCGCGACATTCAAGAAAAGCTGCTGGGCAGCGGGTTGGGGGCTAAATCCTATTACTCTTTCGACCAGTCGGATATAGAGCTTGTCCTTAGTCCCTATCCTGATGACAGAAGGAAGCTAATCGAAGAAGCAGCAGGCATCAGTAAGTATAAATTAAAAAAGCGGTTGGCAGAAAACAAGCTCGCATATGCCCGCCAGAACCTCCTCCGCCTCAACGATATAATCGGTGAAGTTAAAAAACAGATCAGTTCTCTGAAGCGCCAGGTAGCCAGAGGGCGTCGCTACCAAAGACTGAGCGAAGAACTGTGGATAATGAAAGGAGCCATCCTGATAAAAAGGTTCCACCAGGCAACCACTTCCAGAGAGGATTTATTGAAAAGTGTGACCAATATAGGTCGAGAGATAGAAAAAACAAACTCGCAGCTCTCCCTTATTAATTCTAAACTTTCAAATATGAGACAGAACATTCAACAACTGGAAGACGGAGTCTTGCAATTACGAGAAAGCCTTCATAAGGAGAGTCTGAAAGAAGCCACCCTGGGGAGCGATACTCTCCATTACCAGTCAGAGATAGATAATCTCCAAACTCAACTTCAGGAGAGCAACTCGGTGCTGTCATCTATAGGAGAGGAGATCAAAAAAAAAGACGAACTCCTAACAGAAACCATCCGACAAAAAAGTGAACACAAGTCCCATCTCAAGTCTGAAAAGGCGAGGTTATCCTCCCTGATTGAAGAGTATGAGGTCTCAAAAGAAGAAAGGCAGCGCATATTAGCCACCGATGAGGATGATAAGAAGAAGCTTTACCACATCTCCGGAGATATAAATCAACTTCAGGCTTTGCTCAACCAGATTAATGAAAATAAAGGTAGGAATCTTTCCTTTCTGAAGGAAAATTCTGCTTCAAATAATAAGATAGCCAAAGAGCTCAGAACTCTCAGAAATAAGAAAGGCGAGCTAAGGAAGGAGTTAGACTATAAGATAGAGGAGCTTCAGCAATTTCGGAAGAGACTAAAATCCACCAGGCAAACCCTGGAAAAGATGTTAGAAGAAAAAGTGAAAGAAGAACGACGGCTGATAAATCATGAAGCAAAGATAAGGGAACTTTCCCGTCGACTGCACACTTTAGAAGAGCTTGAGAAGCAAGAAGTTCTGCATGTTGTCGCTCATAAGGAAGCAGAGAGAGAACAGTTCGTTGACCACCTTGGATTGGTCGCCGACCATATCAACGCAGACTCTCGCTATGAAAAGGGGGTGGAAGCCTTCTTAGGTACATGGCTCTCCTGCTTGGTTGTGCGCGATATGCACACAGCCCGCCAGGGCTTAAAATACCTTACATCCAAAGGGCTGAGGGGAGGAAGTTTCCTGGTGAAAGAACTCACTCTTCCTCAAAGCTCTTCCCCACTTATTAGCTCGCATCCACTTTTCAGCCATCCCGGGGTAATCGCTCCCCTTAAAGAGCTGGTGTCTATTAATAAGCCCTTCAAAGATGCTATAGAGAGGCTGTTGGAGCGAGCAGTAATGGTGGAGAATTTAGATGTAGCAGTAGAGCTGTTCTCAAGATACCCAGAGTTTGTCTTTGTCACCCTTCAAGGAGAGCAAATATACCCCAAGGGGGTTATCAGTAGAGTCGTCAAAGGAAAGGGAATGGGCTTGTTAGCTATTAAACGGGCGAAGAAAAGTCTCCGCACCGGCATGGAGATTATCGCTAAGAGAAGCAATCGCATCAGAGAGCGCTTTCACTCCATAAGCCATCAATTAAAGAAGGCGAGTGAAGAACTTCCCCTCGTACAGAAAGATGCAGAGACCTCTGGAGAGCAAGTTATGAGGCTGAAAGAGCATATGAGGCTTGTGGAGAAGGAGGAGGAACTCCTACAGATGAAGGGAAGGGATCTAGAGCTTCAAGCCGACCTGTTGGCTGAAGAGAATTCCAAGCTGGAAGAAAAAGAAAAGGAGCTAAAAGGCAAACTAAGCCAGATTTTAGCCAAAAAGGAGAATGTGGAAGAAAATTTAAAACATTTGCAGGAAGAAAAAAACCGCCATCAAGCCAAGCACAATAAGCTGAGCGAAACTGTTTCCCGCTTGAAGCTGGCTGTTGTTGCCGAAGAGGGAAAGTATGAATCTCTGGAGAGAGAGCTTGTTCGATTGAGCCATGATATAGATAAGCTTAAAAAGAGAACGGCTGAAGAGAAACGGAGACATAATGTCCTAGAAGATCGTTATAATCGCCTTCAGCAACTTCTCTCCAGTGGCTATCAGGAAAGGAAATCTTTACAAAAAAGCATAAGTAAGATACAATTGACCTTGAAGAAAGCCAATGAAAAATTAGGGCAAAGCCGCATCGTTGCGGAGGCTAACGAGCAGAAGTTAAAAGGCTGTCAGATAGAGCTGGAAGATAGAAAGGAGGAACGAGGTAAGCTGCAGGTAGCCCTGGCGAGAGTAGAGGCGGAGTTAATCCATCTGGAGGAAGACAGCCGTCAACTATTGCAGAAGCCCCTTGATGAGATAATAAACCTCTTCTCCGCTGAGGAACTCAGCCAACCTGAGGAGGATTACAGGAGAAGGTCCGAGGAGATAACCAAAAAGCTCAATCGCATGGGGACGGTCAACCTGGCGGCAGTGGGGGTGTATCAGAGCCTGGAAAAAAGACATAAATTTCTCACCGGTCAGGCTCTCGACCTTCAGGAATCTATAGATTCTCTGGAGAGGGTTATTAAAAAAATTGAGCGCACCTGCCGCCACCGATTCTGGTCGGCTTTTCATCGTGTGAACAAGAACTTTAACGAGATATTTAAGTTCCTATTCGATGGAGGTGAGGCGGAGCTCATTATGGGAAATGGAGGCGACTTCTGGGATAGAGAGATAAACATAAAGGTGCAACCACCGGGAAAGCGATTGCAGACTATCCGCCTCCTTTCAGGTGGTGAGCGGGTCCTAACCGCCCTTGCTTTCTTATTTGCCCTTTTTCAATATATGCCTTCCCCGTTCTGCTTGCTGGACGAGGTGGATGCGCTACTGGATGAAGCCAAGGTGGAAAAGTTTACTCAATTGATCAAGCGATTCGAAAAGGATACCCAGTTTATCATTATCACCCATAATAAATTAACCATGCAGATAGCCGGTACCATACACGGCATCACCATGGAAGAGCCAGGAGTTTCAAAGTTAGTCTCAGTGCGGCTCGCCGATATGGAGCAGGACTAAACCCGATGGATTGGGAAAAGCGCCTGGAAGAGACTCTCGCAGAGATCAAAAAGAAAAGCGACATCTCTCCTTCTATAGGTGTTATACTGGGGACAGGATTAAGTCACTTCGGAGAAAACCTTGACCAGCTTATGGAATACTCCTACACCGACCTTCCGAATTTTCCCGTAGCCAATGTGCACGGGCATTTAGGAAGACTGCTGATTGGGGAATGGAAGGGAAGGGGAGTGGTAGTTTTTCAGGGAAGATTTCACTACTATGAGGGCTACTCATCTCTTGAGGTAACCTACCCGGTCTGGGTGATGAAGGGGATGGGCGCTATGGTTATGATAGTGACCACCGCAGCAGGAGGAGTGAGTTCGGTTCTCGATGTTGGCGACTTTATGCTCATTAAAGACCATATAAATCTCCTGGGGATTAATCCTTTACTGGAAATACCATTTGAGAAACGAGAGCCTCGGTTTTTAGACCTTTCCCGTCCCTACGATAGGGACTTATTACAGGGAGGCAAGAGGCTCGGTAAGAGGATGAACATCCCTTGCAAGACAGGAGTGCTGGGAGCGGTGCCAGGTCCCTGCTACGAGACTCCTGCAGAAACGAAGAGCCTGAAGCGCATGGGCATCGATGCGGTATGCATGTCGACCATCCCCGAGGTGATTGTTGCTAACTATTTAGGGATTAAGGTGCTGGGGATAGCCGTGGTATCGAACATGGCTTCTGGGGCTGCCCGGCATCGCATCTCCCATGGTGAGATTCTTGCTGTTATGGAGAGCCGAAAAAAAATATTAGCTACCTATATAGAGGAAGTCGTCCGCCAGATTGTGTAAAAAACAGGATGGAATTATATGGAAGTTGACAGAGAGTTTTTGATTTCAGTGGCCCGGCAGGCTCTGGAAATGGCCATAGCCCCTTTATCGGGGTATCTGGTAGGGGCAGCTCTCTTGACTGCTGAGGGGAAGATTTATTCAGGGTGCAATATAGAGAACACTTCCCTCTCTATGAGCATTTGTGCCGAGCGAGTAGCTCTGTTGAAGGCTCTATCGGAAGGGGAGAGGGAGTTTAAAGCTATTGCTATTGTGAGTAGTGGTCTATCACACTGTTCCCCCTGCGGAGCCTGTCGTCAGATGCTCTACGAATTCGCCCCTCACATCGAGGTTATTATGACCGACCCGAAGGGAAGAGTAATCTCTACGAAAATTGAGGAGCTCCTGCCCTTTCCGTTTGAGCGTTAATCTCTATTAAACAGTAATTATGCGAATAGGGATATTTGCCGATATACATGGAAATTTAGAAGCCTTTCAGGCAGTTATTGAAGCGTACAAAAAGGAGAGAATAGACCGCTACATCTGCCTGGGAGATGTGGTAGGCTATGGAGCCGACCCTAATGAGTGCTGTAAAATTGTTGCTTCTCTTGCCGATAAGACCATCATTGGAAACCACGACATCGCCAGCTGTGGTCATTTTAATATAAAATGGTTCAACATCACCGCCCAGAAAGCCATTCTTTGGACCCAGCAGCACCTTTCCAAAAAGAATCTGGAGTGGCTAAACAGCCTACCCTATATCTGCCGGGAGGATGAGGTCATCTTTTCCCACGGATTGCCTCACAAACCGGAGAAGTTCTATTATGATGATGACTTAGAACTCATAGAGGATTGCTATCGGGAACTGGGGACTTCACCTCGCATCTCCTTCATGGGTCATACGCATAGGAGTATAATCTTTGAGGTCGAAAATAAGGGACAGACTATCAGAGTTGACCCCCAGTTCAAATCCATCCTCAAACTTCGGAACAAAGGACAGCAATATCTGTTAAATGTCGGTAGTGTAGGACAGCCTCGGGACGGTGACGCACGGGCTTGCTATGCTATCTACGACACCGAGCAACAAGTGGTGGTTATTAAACGGGTGGAATACAATGCTAATCTCGCCTGTATGAAAATCATCGATGCCGGTCTCCCTCCAGTATTGGGAGAACGCCTCCTGTTAGGCATCTGATGGGCTCTCTCTTCTGCTATTTATGCTTATGAAGTATTATATTTATACCTTTGGCTGCCAGATGAGCGAGCACGACTCAGAATACATGGGTGCAGTGTTGCTGCAGAAGGGCTACTTATCTACCGAGGAGGAGTCGCAAGCTGACATAATTCTGGTCAACACTTGCTGTGTTCGGGAGAAGGTGGAGCATAAGATTTTCACCAAGTTAGGAAGACTGACGAAGCTCAAAAGACAAAACAAAAAGCTCATCATTGGCGTTACCGGTTGCTACGCCCAGCTTGCCAAAGAGGAGATAAAGAGACGGATGCCGCAGGTTGATTTTGTTCTTGGAGCTCAGGAGATACGCCGCCTCCCTAAGGTGATGGGCAGCCTTCGCTCACCTCAGAAGAGACAAGATAAGATGCCGGATGAGAGCAGGCAGGTGGAGGGCTTCCCCTGCGGATTTCGTCGCCGTTCTTCGATTCAAGCAATGGTAACCATCATGGAGGGATGCAACAACTTCTGCGCTTACTGTATTGTCCCCTTTGCCAGGGGGAGAGAGAGGAGCCGAGCTTCGGAGGAAATATTGAGGGAGATAAAAGAGGCAGCTGCCGAGGCTTATAAAGAGGTGCTCCTGCTGGGGCAGAATGTCAACTCATATTGTGACCCCTCCAATAACAGCATAAGCTTCGCAGACCTCCTTATTAAAGTCCATCAGATAGAGGGAATTGAGAGAATCCGCTACGTCACCTCCCATCCTAAAGACTTCTCTTTCAGGCTGGTGGAGACCATCCGGGACTACCCCAAAATATGTAGGCATGTTCACCTTCCCGTCCAATCGGGTTCCACCAGGATTCTCAAGCTGATGAACCGGAAATACAGCCGAGATGAATACATGGAAAAGATAGAATGGCTTAAAAGGGAGATTCCGGAGATTGGCATCAGCACCGACATTATAGTGGGATTCCCCGAGGAGATTGAAGACGACTTCAAGCAAACTATGAGTTTGTTGGAGGAGGTTGAGTTTGATGGGATATACTCTTTCAAATATTCGCCCCGCCCTCTGACCAAAGCTTATCAGTATCCGGACACAGTTTCTGAAGAGGTCAAAGGGAGTCGTCTCATGGAGCTTCAGGCGCTGCAAAAAAGGATTCAGCTCGCAAAGAATCAATCACTGGTGGGGAGAGTTGTGGAAATTCTGGTTGACAGTGTGAGCAAGAAAGACCCCCACGCCCTATGTGGCAGAACCTCCAGCAACAGGATAGTTAACTTCAAAGGTAGTCCTGATCTTATGGGTAAATTCCTGCGGGTGAAGATAATCAGATCGGGGCCTAACAGCCTCTTTGGAGAAAGGGTCTAAATTCTGCCTGATGCAATACGACCCTATGAGATTATAAACTAAAATGGTTGAGGAAAAACGAGAGGAGACTAAAGGAGTTAGGGGAGTGGATATTCTCAGCGGTGGTGGGAGGGATGAGCTTCAGGAGAATATCGAGTAGTTTATATCTATTATTAAAAGACGCTTTTAGTTTTTCTTCCATAGCCAAAACATTAGAAAGGGCTCGAGGGGAGCTACAAGAGAGAAAAAAGAGGCCGATAAGAAGCAATCAGTATAAGGAACTAGTTTTAGACTGAGTAACGGTCACCTTCAGAAAAGGTTACCGCAGGAGGAAAGGGGTACATTTAGTGGCGGCGGGTGTATATAGGGAAGGGGAGTTTGAGGTAGTGGAAGCCCTGAAGTTTTATGGGGCTTTTAAGGGGAGGTGGCAGCATACAGAGACCGAGATGGTTGCCCTGCTGGAGAGATATTTCCCTTTGACCATTGCCTATTATGCCTGCCCTCGGCAGTGGAGACACCGGCTGAGGACCACTAATTTATCGGAGAGCCTCTTCAGGAATCTGTGGAGATTTATGGGCAGATTCCCCGGCTTTCAGGATGAGGAGCCTAGTGGCCGGTTGCTGGAGACTTATCTGCTGGGGTTAGAAAAATATAAAAAAGCTCAGGAGGCACTCCCTTATGCCTTATAAACAAATTTCAACATTAATTCTTTACAGAACCACAAGGTTAAATGCCTTGACAATCGACAAAATGTAGTATATATTTAAATTAAAACAAAGAAGGGAGTTACTCAATGTTGATTGAGATGAGGATCAAAGGGTTGATGATAGACCCCATTAACAACATGCCTATGATTATCCTTAAGGATGTCGGAGGCAAAAATGTCCTTCCCATATGGGTTGGGGTCTTCGAAGCCAATGCCATTGCCTTACAGATTGAGAAAATCACCACCCCGCGCCCCATGACTCACGACCTGTTAAAAAACATCCTCGCTAAAATGAACGCTAAGGTTGACAAAATAGCCATTACCGAGCTTAAGAACAATACTTATTATGCTCTCATTTTCCTGAATGTCGATGGACGGGAAGTAACCATTGACTCACGACCCAGCGATGCCATCGCCCTTGCTCTCCGGACCAGTTCACCAATATATGTAGAACAGTCGGTCATCGAACAGGCTAAAAGCCCCGAGCTGGCAGAAGAATCCCCGGATGCCGAGAAGATTAAAAAATGGTTCGAAAAGCTTAAAGCAGATGACATTAGCAAATATAAAATGTGAGATGCCCTTCAGCCCTCCTTATTAGATTAAAGAAAGCATTCTTCAAAAGAAATTCTTGTATTCTTATGATCCTGCCCCGTTCATATAGCTTTAATATTGACAAACCAAATGCCTTATGTTAGCTTTTGATATAAAAATGGATTAGGATTTTCTTAGGGGCGAAAGTTTTGAAAAAAAGAATATTTGTAAATAGCTATTCCACTGCCAGAAACACCTCAAAGAGTTTTAGAAATGTACGGAAACTCTTACCTTTATATAAGAAAAGGATAAGCATCTAAATATGCCCGCAATGAAGCAAAAAATTGCCGTCGCTATGAGCGGAGGGGTCGATAGTTCCCTTGCCGCCGCCCTGCTTAAAGAGCAGGGGAACGAGGTGGTTGGCTTTTCCCTTCAGCTCTGGCACGAGAAGGAAGCTTCCCCCTCTACAAAAAAACGCTGCT
This sequence comes from Candidatus Guanabacterium sedimentis, assembly GCA_902505605.1. GTDB lineage: Bacteria > Acidobacteriota > B3-B38 > Guanabaribacteriales > B3-B38 > Guanabaribacterium > Guanabaribacterium sedimentis. The sequence goes on along the minus strand of CABWKN010000114.1, from coordinate 16,930 downwards.
GCTCCTTTGGCAACCTGGCTGATGCTCGCCTGATAGCTAACAAATTAGGTATCCCCTTTTACGTGATAAACCTTGAGGGGAAGTTCAGAAAGGAGGTTATAGATTATTTTATAAGGGAGTATCTCCGGGGAAGAACTCCCAATCCATGCATCTGGTGCAATAGCAAATTGAAGTTTGGCCTTCTCCTGCAACGGTCTCTGTTGTCAGGGTGCCATAAATTAGCCACAGGACATTATGCCCGGGTAGAGTATGACCACTCGAGAGAGAGGTATATCTTGAAAAAGGGTATCGATTCAGAAAAAGACCAGTCTTACTTCCTGTTCAACATCACCCAGCAGCAGCTCCGCTGCCTCACCCTGCCTATCGGTTCCCTTACCAAAGCCCGGGTTCGACAGATGGTTGAGGAAAAAGGACTACCGGTAGCCTTCAAGGAGGAAAGCCAGGAAGTCTGCTTCGTCTCCAACTCTCATTATGCCACCTTCATAGAGAACACCCTGGATAAATTATCCCAAGGGGAAGGACTTATCATAGATAGCAATGGTAATACTATTGGAAAGCATAAGGGAATTCACCATTACACCATCGGGCAGAGAAGAGGAATGGGAATTGCCTCTGTGCACCCGCTGTATGTGATTGCAATCGACCCTCAGAAAAACACCATTGTCGCTGGTCCTAAGGAGAAGCTGTATAATTCCAAGCTCATCGCCGATAATATCCATTGGCTTTCCATTGATTCCTTGGTTAAGCCGATGAAAGTAACTGCCAAAATCCGCTATAAGCATAAGGAAGCACCAGCTCTGGTAACTCCCATGAAGGGCAGGGGAGTAGTGGTAGAGTTTGAGCAGCCACAGAGGGCTATAACCCCGGGGCAGGCGGTAGTATTCTTCCAGGGGGAAGAGGTAACAGGGGGTGGGTGGATCCAGCGAGCTTTTTGAGTTTTTCATGCCGGCTGAAAGCTTAGAGATGGAAATTTATGTGAACTATCCTAACCAAGGGGATTGAGTGGAAAAGCCCCTTCAGTTTTGAAAGGAGGAACCTATGCTCCCCATTAAAAAGATTTTGTTTCCCACCGATTTTTCCGAATGTGCCAATCACGCTTTCAAGTATTCCGTAACCCTGGCAGAGAAATATAACGCTGAGTTGACGATGTTTCACGCCATAGTTATGTTCCAGGATGACCCCAACAATCCCGATTACCGGTTCCCCGACATGACCGATTGTTATAAGACACTTGAGAAAGCATCTTATAAAGAGTTCGACCGCCTGTGCAGAGACTGGAAAAAGCTGAAAACTAAAAATGTGGTAGTCCGCGGATTCTCTCCTGCCGAGGAGATTCTTCAGTATGCTGAGGATAAGAATATAGACTTGATTGTGATGGGGACTCATGGGCGCTCTGCCATAACCCGCTTCTTCCTCGGGAGCACAGCCGAGAAGGTGGTCCGCTTTTCCCCCTGCCCGGTAATCACCCTCAGAGAGGAGCCAAAGGAGTATATCAAAACAAGAACATACGGCAGAATTCTTTTTCCCACCGATTATTCCGAACATGCCCAGAAAGCCTTAAAGTGGGCGGTGGAGCTGGCGAAGGATTACCACACTGAACTGGATGTGCTTCATGTGTTAGAGCAGAATATCCCTCCTCAATACTATTCAGCGGGGATAAGCTCCCTTTTTGATCTGGACCGCGAACTGAAAAAGCGAGCCATGAAGGCGTTAGCGAAGTTTCTGGAAGGAGTTGACAGAAAGCAGATTAATGTCAAGAGGTTCATCAGGGAGGGAAAATCGGATGTAGAGATTGTAAAGTTTGCCGAAAAAAGGTCTATCGACCTCATAATAATGCCCTCCCACGGGATGAGCGGTCTGGAACGCATCCTCATGGGTAGCACCACCGAGAGAGTGATCCGCCGCGCCCTCTGCCCGGTTCTGACCATCAAGGGCTGAGCTATTGCTCATTCTTGCAAAAAAGGGGAAATCGGGAAAATAGCGTTACCGCTGGTCTAATAGCTCCTGTTTTCTTAATAAGATAGACTTATCACCAACGCTCAAGCGTAGCTGGTCTTCGTGGAGGCTGATATTCCCCTTTACTCTTATTTCACAGGAAAGGTAATTATCTCTTAAGCGGGCTAAGTTTTCTCTTTTATTCCCTACCACATTGGATATATTCTCCGGTGAGACCTCAATGTCAAGCCTGTTCACTGTCTCAGGCTGAAGCTTTTCCATACCTCTCATAATCAGGTCGTAGAAGATGCTTGAGGTGACCAGCTGCCCTAAAGCAGGGTGGTAGGGTCCCGCTACTATGGTGCCAGCTTTTTCAAGCGACCGATTCGGTTGCAGCCCGAGGCGGATAACCCTTATTCCCTCTGCCTCAAACTCCAGCACCAATCGTTTTAATATCGTCACTGCTTGTTCCAGAGTCAAGGGTATATATTCGCCCGAGATGTAGAGCTGCTCCAGAAGGGTATCCCGGATAACCAGAGTGGGGTGGATGCGAACCATATCGGGCTTTAACGACTTGACTTTATCCATGGATGAGTTCCGACTGGCCCCGTCCTCCCCGGGTAAGCCTATCATGAGCTGAATTCCGGTCTTAAATCCAAACTCTCTCAACAGCTCCATTGCTCGCCGTACATCTTCTGATGTGTGTCCCCTGCGGATATAATCCAGCAGCTGGTCGTCCATCGTCTGAACTCCCAGCTCAATCACACTCACCCCTTTTTCCTTCAAAAAAGAAAGGATTGAATTATCTATCCAGTCAGGGCGGGTGGAGAGGCGGATCCCCCTGATGAGCCCTCTTTTAAATACCACCGAGGCTGGATGAAGATACTCTTCCTGAAGCTGGCGGGAAAAAAGGGTGAAACTCCCCCCGTAATAAGCTATTTCTATGTGAGGAATTTCTCTTTCGGACGAGGATAACTTTATAGATTGTAAGCATTTATGTATATAGGACTTTAGCTCCTGCGATGAGAGAATCCTTTTCTTGCCCACCACTGCCGTCTGATTACAGAAGATACATTCATAAGGGCAGCTATCCTGAGGGACGAAAATGGGGATAATTCTGGTGCGGGATTTCATTTAATTACTGGCTTCTTTAATCCTGCCTGATATCATCATTAAAGGGGATAGAGTGAATTATCTGGCAGGCTCTTTTAGCTGCTTCCTGTTGGGCTTCTTTCTTGGTTTTTCCCCTTCCGGTGGAAATCAACACCTCGCCAATTCTAAGCTCCACCAGAAAATGCTTGCGATGCTGGGGACCCCACTCCTCCGCCACTGTATAAGTGGGCAGAGGGAGGTCTTGAGCCTGCACATATTCCTGAAAGGAGGATTTATAGTCGTTGCCCGGCACCGAAAGCTCCTTTATACGAGAGAACCTATCAGAGAGGGAGTTCTGAACAAATATTCTGGCAGCCTCCAGTCCACCATCGAGATATATGGCTGCCGTAAGTGCCTCAAAGGCATTAGCCAGAAGGGATTCCTTCTCCCTTCCCATAGTCTTCTCCTCACCCCGGCTTAAAAGAAGGTAATCTCCCAGCCCCAGCTTGTGTGCCTGCTGAGCCAGGCACTCTGTGCAGACAAGGAAAGACTTCATTTTGGTGAGCTCCCCTTCCGAGGAATTTGGAAAATCTGAGAGGAGAATCTCGCTAGTGATGAATCCCAAAATAGCATCTCCCAGAAATTCGAACTGCTCATTATCCTCATGAACAGACTCAGGATGCTCATGGGCATATGAGCGATGGGTCAGAGCGCGGAGGAGAAGCTCCTTTTTCTGGAACTGATAGGCTATTTTTTGCTCGAGTTCCTTAATTTTATTGTTAAGCTGTTCTTTAATTTCTTATTTTCCTCCTTGCAGCGATGGTAACTCAGACAGAACTCGCTCCAGAGATAAAAGGGGAGCCTTTGAACCTGTTATCGGTCTTCCAATAACGATGTAATCGGCTCCCGCTTCAATTGCTTCTCGGGGAGTGGCAAACCTCCTCTGGTCATCAGCACTGGCCCAGGAGGGGCGAATTCCGGGGGTTACAATAATAAAACCTTCACCACAGGCTTCTCGTATGGCTCTTATCTCTCTGGGTGAGGCCACCACCCCATCCAGTCCCGTCTCTAAGGCTAGCTGGGATAAGCGGATAACAATCTCATCAACCGACCTTTCTAATCCCATTCTCTTAAAGCTCTCCTGATTCAGGCTGGTTAATACAGTAATCCCCACAATTTTAGGGCGAGGGACCTTAAAGGTTGAGCAGTAGCGGTCGGTTTCCTGTATGGTAAGCCTCATCATATCCATTCCGCCCATGGTGTGCAGGTTAAACATAGAAACCCCTATCTTTACCGCCTCTAAAGCTGCATTGGCAACGGTTCGGGGTATATCGTGGAATTTAAGGTCTAAGAAGACCTTATCCCCACCGGATACTATCTCCCTCACTAATTGCGGACCTGCGGTAGTGAACAACTGGCTTCCCACCTTGAACATGCCCACCTTCCCTTTCAGAAGGTTGACCAGTTTCAGCGCTTTGTCGGCAGCAGGGACATCAAGAGCTATTATCAATCTGTCCTTTATCTTTGCCCTCGGAGCCTCCATTTTTTATTCCTCTCTCATAGCGCCCACTAGTTGATTCACATCCGATATATTATCATTGCGGAGGTACTCTTCCAGCTCATCCACCAGCCTCCAGCAGATAGTGGGGTCAAAAAAGTTGGCAGTGCCAATCTGCACCGCTGAAGCCCCTGCTAACATGAACTTTATTACATCTGCCACGGAGGAGATCCCCCCTACACCCACAAGGGGAATGTTCACCTTTTTAGCGGTCTGATACACCATCTGTAAGGCAACCGGGCGGATGGCAGGACCCGAGAGACCTCCGGTAATATTAGCCAGAGAAGGGCGTCGAGTGGATACATCAATCTCCATTCCCAGCAGAGTGTTAATCAAAGATAGGGCATTTGCCCCGGCATCCTCGGCACTGCGAGCAATGAGGATTATATCGGTGACATTGGGGGTAAGCTTCACCAGGAGAGGAAGGGCGGTTCTTTTTCTCACTGCTTGAACCAGCTTAAAGGTAACTGAGGGGTCTGTCCCGAAGGTTATTCCCCCTTTCTTTATATTAGGACAGGAAATATTAACCTCTAAGGCGGCAATTCCTTTTGCCTCATCCAATCTTTCAGCCGCTTTTATATAATCATCTGTCTCTCTTCCCCAAATATTTACTATGAACGCCGTATCGTATCGAATCAGCTGGGGGAGTTTTTCAGTGATAAAATTTTCTATTCCGATATTATCCAGGCCTATGGAGTTGAGCATCCCTGCAGGGGTCTCGCAGATGCGCGGTGGAGGATTCCCTTTTTCCTCCCACATAGAAAGTCCTTTAGTCACTATTCCTCCCAGCTTCCCCAGGTCGCCGAGGGGGGCATATTCAAGCCCATAGCCGAAGGTTCCGCTGGCAGCTATAATAGGATTTTTGAGCTTCAACCCGTTGAGCTCTACCGACAAGCTGGGACTGGAACTTGCTACCATATTATATCCTCGCCATTGAAGACCGGCCCCTCGGTACAAACCCGCTGGTAGGAATGGCCACTATTTTTATTTTTGATTTTCACTACGCATCCCAGGCAAGCCCCCAGCCCGCATGCCATGCGCTGCTCGAGCGACAGCTGAGAATTAAGCTTGTAGCTCTTCGCCAGGGAAGCTGCTTTCTCAAGCATGGGAGCAGGTCCACAGGCAAAGATTTCAGCCTGCAAGCCCTTGCTATCCTCAAGGTATGAACCCAGCAGGTCAGTTACCATTCCCTTTACCCCTTTGCTCCCGTCTTCTGTGCTCACCTTGGGGGTGAACCCTAACGATTCAAACTCATCGAGAGCGAGCAGCTCTTCCTGTGAATTAGCTCCTAAAAAAACTGTTGGAGTGTAGCTCCTCTCCATCAGCTCTTGGGCTAAAAAGAGCAAGGGAGCGATTCCAATCCCTCCCCCCACAATTATCGGCTCGTAGCCAGAGGCGATGTGGCTCAGCTTAAACCCTGTACCCAATGGTCCGAGCACCGCCAAGCTCTCTCCGCTTCTTTTCTCTGAGAGGAGTCTGGTACCTTTTCCCACAACTTTGTACAAGATGGTGAAACCGATGCGATAGTTGTCTGCCCTGATTATAGAGTGAATGCTCATAGCGCGGGGGAGAAGGGGGTCGAAGTTTTTATCAATTTTTAGCAAAACGAATTGCCCCGGAGCAGCAGCCGATGAAATCTGAGGGGATTGAAGAGAGAGTACCCAGTAGCCGGGAGCGACGGATTTCTGCTTCTGCACAGAAAGGCTTAAATGATAAATTTTCTTTTCCAATAGCTGAAACCCCACACTCCGCACTTAAAACTTTTTCTAATACTATAGCAAAAAACTCTTGAGCTGTAAATATCAATATAACGCAGAAAAACCACTGCTAATTGACGCATTAGTAGACAAAATATAAAAACTGCTCAGACATTGTGCAAATCTGCTTGCTCCCTTCACGGATTCCCACTTCTAAATAAATCAGATTTTCTGCTTGACACTCCTCCAGGGAGATGCTATGATTATTATGAAATTAATGAACTCTTTAATTTGGTCCCGAGAGGCCAAAAAGGGTAGATGAGCACTATATTTATTAAAAAAGGAGCTCCCTGAAGAGGGGGCTTTTTTTGTGCCTGAGTTAAGGAGAAGCAATGGCTTATAGAGAGAAGGTTCAACTGATGGATGCTGTGACTATGGACCGCAGCCTTATTCGCATCGCGCATGAGATTATAGAGAGAAACAAGGGTGTGCAGGACCTCGTCATTATCGGCATTCGAACGCGAGGTGTCCCTTTAGCCAGCAGGATTGCCAGGAAAATAGAAGAGATAGAGAAGGTATCTATACCCATGGGCATCCTGGATATTACTATGTATCGGGACGACCTGACCGCAGTGGGACCTCAGCCAATAGTTCGCCAGACCAATATATCTTTCAGGATAACTGACAAGAAGGTAATTCTCATAGATGATGTCCTTTTTACCGGACGAACCATCAGAGCTGCGCTGGATTCCATTATCGACCTTGGCAGACCCAAATTCATTCAGCTTGCAGTTCTTATCGACCGTGGGCACCGTGAGCTGCCTATCAGGGCAGATTATGTGGGCAAAAATGTTCCCACCTCCCTTGATGAGGTTGTCGAAGTGAATGTGGCCGAGGAGGATGGGAAAGATAGTGTTATTTTAATGGAAAAAGAAGAATAGATGTATCTTAACCTTTCTGAACAAGACAAAGGAGGGGCTTTGTGCCGCTAAAGAGAAAGGATTTATTAGGAATTGAGCCTTTGTCTGTGGAGGAGATTAATCTCATCCTCAACACTGCCAAAGCCTTTAAGGAAGTCTCCACCAGGGACGTAAAGAAGGTGCCTACTTTGAGGGGGAAGACCATAATCAATCTCTTCTTTGAACCCAGTACCAGAACCCGCACCTCATTTGAAATAGCCGGTAAGAGGCTGAGCGCCGACATCCTCAACATCTCGGCGTCTACCAGCAGTGTGGTCAAAGGGGAAACCCTTGTTGATACCGCCAGGAATCTGGAAGCCATGTACCCTGATATTATCATCATCCGCCACAGCCGGGCTGGTGCACCGCATCTCCTGGCCAATATCTGCCGCGCCTCCGTTATCAACGCTGGTGATGGCGCCCATGAGCATCCCACGCAGGCGCTATTAGATGCTTTCACCATCAAGGAGTATAAAAAGCAAATCAAGGGATTAAAGGTAGCCATTATAGGAGATATACTTCACAGCCGGGTTGCTCGCTCAAACATTCATCTGCTCACCAAACTGGGCGCAGAGGTGAGGATAGCCGGTCCAGCTACTTACATACCGGTAGAGATTGAAAAATTGGGGGTCAAAGTCTACCACCATATCGACGCCGCTTTTGAGGGATGTGATGTGGTGATGATGCTCCGCATTCAGCGCGAGAGACAGGATAAATCTTACCTTCCTTCATTGAGGGAATATTTCAATCTCTTCGGTCTCACTCCCGAACGGCTGAGAAGAGCTACAAAAGATGTGATAATAATGCATCCCGGTCCGCTGAACCGCGGGGTGGAAATCTCCTCCGAAGCAGCAGATGGTCCATATTCTGTTATCCTGGAACAGGTAACCAATGGGGTGGCGGTCAGGATGGCTGTCCTCTATCTCCTTATGGGAGGAAAATATGAAGAAGTTGTTAGTTAAAAAGGGAAGGGTGATTGACCCGGCGAATAACCTGGACGAGCATCTCGACCTCCTCATTGCCGATGGGAAAATCGCCCAGGTAGGGAAACAGCTTGAGGATAAAGAGGCACAGATAATAGATGCCCAGGGATTAATAGTTGCCCCGGGCTTTATCGACATGCATTGTCATCTAAGGGAACCCGGCAGGGAAGATGAGGAGACTATCGAGAGCGGATGCCGAGCGGCTGCTGCCGGGGGATTTACCTCAGTTGCTTGCATGCCCAATACCGAACCTCCCAACGACAGCCAGTCGGTGACCGAGTTTATACTTAAGCAGGCGGCAGAGAAGGGGATAGTAAATGTTTTCCCTATCGGGGCTGCCACAAAGGGTCTGTTAGGAGAGGAACTGGCTGAGATAGGGGAGCTTAAGGAGACAGGTATTGTGGCAGTTTCCGACGATGGCAATCCAATTTACAACGGTAATTTGATGCGCAAGGCACTGGAGTATACCGGAATGTTCGATTTGCCGGTTATCGACCATTGCGAGGACAGGGAATTGTCGGCTCACGGAGTTATGAATGAAGGATACTACTCCACCCTGTTGGGATTACCCGGCATCCCTGCTGCAGCTGAGGAGATTATGGTAGCCAGAAATATCATCCTGACCGCCTTGACTAAGGGTCAGCTTCATATTGCCCATATATCTACCAAAGGCTCAGTGGAACTCCTGAAGTGGGCAAAGGCTCAAGTGTTGAGGATTACCGCCGAGGTCACTCCCCACCACTTCACTCTCACCGATAAAGAGGTGTGCAGTTATGATACCAATACCAAAATGAATCCCCCTCTGAGAAGCACCGAGGATGTAGATGCCATCCTCCAGGGAATCAAGGATGGAACCATCGATGCTATAGCCACCGACCACGCCCCTCACCGCAGGGATGAGAAGAATGTTGAGTATGCCGATGCCCCCTTTGGTATTATCGGGCTGGAGACCGCGGTTCCTCTCGCCCTTGGTCTGGTAAACAGGGGTGTGATTAGTATTTCCCGGATGATAGCTATGTTTACCATTAATCCTGCCAGCATACTTAAAATTGAGCGGGGAACTCTCTCACCTGGAGCTGTTGCCGACATGACTCTTCTCAATCTATCAGAAAGGGTCAAAATAGATGTAAACAGTTTTCAATCGAAGAGCAGAAATTCCCCCTTCCACGGGTGGGAATTGAAGGGAAGGGCGATAATTACCATCGTAGGTGGAAAGGTGGTTTGGTCTGCTAAGCATATCATTTGATACCTGGCGATACTCTTTCTTTTTTCTCTCCTCTCCACATATCCCACAGCTTGGCATATTTAAGAAAGACATAAGTGGCGGAAATGACCGAGATTATGAGACCAGCTACCCCTTCCAGGAAGCCTAATTTTATAAAGTAGGTTTTAATGAAGGTAGCTATAGGGAAGAAGATGAGCTTTGCTATTCCCGCCCGCTCGCCCCGGTGGAATTTATCTTGGGCACTCAGCTCGGCATAGAGGTTATTGCGGCTCAGGTGCTCTGAAATGTTCCTATAAGTATAGTGGAGGAGGGGAGAGCGGAGGTAGCTCACCTTGCCCTCTACCAGACACGATTCGTGAACCGACCCCCCCACCCATCTTGCCTGGGATTTTTTGAACAGCCTCATCTTGTAATCGGGGTACCATCCACAATGCTTTATCCATCTGCCAAGGTAAAAGACCTTTCGAGGAATATAGTAACCATCGCAATCCATCCCCTCTCTTCTCAACCCCTCGATTTCCGCCCTGAGCTCCTCAGAGACCCTCTCGTCGGCATCAAGGCTTAATACCCAGTCGTGCGAGGCAAGTTGCAGAGCGTAGTTCTTTTGCTCTACATAACCCTTCCATTCCCTTATATACACTCTATTGGTATACTTCCGGCAGAGCTCTCTGGTACGGTCCTGACTGTGGGCGTCAACTACCACAATCTCGTCCACCCAATCCAGATTCTGCAGGGTGGGAACGATTCTCTCTTCCTCGTCCTTGGTTATGATTACCGCAGAGATTTTAAGCATTTCCCCGATGGCTTCCCTTTTTCAGGAGCTGCTTATACAGCTTTTCCATTTTACTTGCAGTTTTATCAATGTCAAACTTCGCCTCCACAACTCTGCGCCCCTCCTGTCCCATAATCTTCCACCTTTGCCGGTCTTCCAAAAAGACCGTAATAGTCCTGGCTAAAGCATGGGGGTTACCAGGAGGCATCACTACTCCGTTAACTCCATTCTTAATAATTTCCTTCACGCCGGAAAGGTCAGTAGCAATCACTGGTACGCCGGTAGCCATGGTGTTGAGGATGGTTAACCCTGGATTACCCTCCACCGCTGGGAGGATGAAGAGGTCCAGCGCAGCCAGGGTAGCGGGTAGCTTCTCGGGAAACCCGGAGAAGATAAAATTTTTTGATAGACCATAGCTCTCAATCAGAGCTTCTAAGCCCTTTCTCCCCCTGCCTTCTCCAGCTATCAGGAAGATTATCTCCGAGCAATTAGATGCTACTTCTCTGGCAGCTTCAATGAGGATTCTTGCTCCTTTATCACAAAGCGATGGAGCCACATAGCCGATAATAGTCGTCTCGGGCGGAAAGCTGTATTCTTGAAACAGGTCATACGGCTTGACTGAAGGGCTAAATCGTATCAGGTCGATCCCATTGCGGATGAGGCATAATCTCTCAGGTGCTATCCCTATAGATTCCAACCTTTTTTGAACCAACTTGGAGCTAACTACTATCTGCTCCACCCCTTTTCCTTCTCGCAGCCGGCTCCCCTTTCTAAGGGATGGAGACACCTTGTGAAGCGATAGAACCACTATTACTTCATTTCTGGTCATCCGCTTAATCCATAGCCCAAATCTGAGGGAATGAAGACCATGCAGATGCAGTATGCCAATCCCTTCTCTTTTCACGGCATTCGCTATTCTTTCAGCTTCCAGTGGTTGGAACAGTCTTCTTCCTCGGATAGGAATGGTTCTCAATCTGAACTCGGCGCTTTTTTGCAATAGCCTGCTTTTAGGAGGAGCTCCTATCCAGAGGCTGTGACCTCTTTTTTGCAAGGTCCTCCCTAATGGCAACAGTTGTAGTTCACTTTCGCGCCAGCTCTTGCCTATATCTATATGTAAAATGTTTATTGACATTTCCCCAGGAAAATGACTCCTTTCTTATCCTTTAAGCCCATCTTTTATACCATATATGGAAGCCAAAGTAAAGGGAGTTGAATGGCAAAACAATATAGTGACAATATTTGGTATAGTCATAATATATTTTCATCTGCAGGGCATAAAATGTCTTGACATAGGATTATTTTTATAGTATTTTATAATAAAATATTGAAATTGCTTTTTTAAGGAGAAATTTTCAATTCATCTGGTAGCTAACGCAAGGGTGGATGAGCGATGCCTCAGATTAACCTTCTTATAATAGATGGCAATAACAATTTCCTCAAAGATATGAAATCTCAATTCTCGGTTGATCGATTTCAGGTATACACCGCCAATAACTGCCGAGAGGGCATGGAGATTGCCCAGCGAGTAAGACCTGACCTGATAATATCCAATATCGACTCGCCGAAACTTGATGGATGGAGCTTTTGTCAGTTAGTAAAAACTAAACCCCGAACTGAGGATACCCCCTTTATCCTGGTAGCGGATAAAAAAGAGGATTTTAACCCTCTCAAAGCGGTGGAGGTGGGAAGTGATGATTTTCTGGTAAAGCCCTTTAGCTTTGAAGACTTATTAGCGCGAGTGGAGATAATTCTTAAGAGGGTATCCGATAAAAAAGAGAGCCCCTCTCTCCAGACTAAAACTGCTTCTGCCAGTTTTAGCCATCTCAGCTTGCCAGATCTCCTTCAGGTTTTGGGAATGAATCAGAAAACTTGCACCATTATGGTGGAAAAAGGGGAGCGAAAAGGGAAGATATTTATGGAAGGAGGGATAATAAAACATGCTGTTTTAGGTAACCTCCATGGTGATGCTGCCGTCTATGAGCTACTGCGGCTCACGGGTGCTGAGATTTTTATAAAGGATGGCATTTCTGCAATTTACGAGACTACCATTGATAAGAAACCCGAAGCTCTCTTGCTGACACAGCTCACGCGTCTGGACAAAGATAGAAAAACCACTCTGCAAGAACCGATGCTGGAGAAGCTATTTGGCCAGGAGGCATCTTTCACCCTCACTCCAGATTTGCAAAGGGGTCTTGAAAGGATTGAAGCCCTTGGTCTGATTAAGAGAATCAGGAGATAGCCATGCCAGAGAAGGTTGTCATAGTGGGGGCGAATCTTGAGGGATTAGAGCTAATGGCTTTAATGCGTAAAGACCCTCAAATAGAGGTTGTTGGCTTGATAGACCCTGATAAAGAGGCGTTGGGATTCAATCTGGAGAAGTATGGATATCAGTTTAGTGATGAGATATCGGTCAGCTTTTATCACAATCTGGAGATATTAACGGAATTGCCAGAAATCAATATAATAGTTGATTCATCTAACATCGACTCCCTTCATCAGCAGATCTATCAGCTAAGTCCCCCTGGAGCCCAGATAATGAAAGGGAACAGTGCCAAACTCCTAAGGAAGATGAAAACTCCCATCCAAATAGAAAGGAGAAAAGAGGGTGTGCAGAGAGAATTCTCGCCTCAACAGTTCCTCGCCCTTAATCTTTTTCTGGAGACGGCTAATTCCATAGACTTAACCCATAACCCTGGGGAGTTCTATCACCTTCTCCTTAATGTTGGTCTGCAGGCTTGTGGTGGAAATGCAGGCTCTCTTATGTTAATGAGCCGAAATGAGAAGAATCTCCTTATGGTAGCCCAGAAGGGGCTTTCCCAGGCTATCACCCGAAAGCCTGAATTGAGATTTCCCAGGATAGGGGAGGGGATTGCCGGAAGGGTAGCCCAAATAGGTGAAGCGCTCCTGTTATCGGGGAATTACGATGACCTCCGCTACAGGCAACTGCTGGAAGAAGAAGGAATGAAGTCGGTTATCTCTATCCCTATAAAGATGAGAGAGTCAGTCTTGGGAGTGCTTTCTTTTGGGCACAACAGCTTTACCGAGGCTTTTAGCCGCCACCATCTTGCCTTTATGACCGAGCTCGCCGCCAAAGCGGTTAAGTACTTAGCAGATATTAGAACCTACCAGGAACTCCAAGATACCAGAGATGAGCAGGTTATCCGGGGGGCAATAAGTGAGATATGGGATTCTTCGCTAGCCATCAAGGAAAAGTTGCAGCAGAGTGTAAAGAAAGTAGGCGAGGGGTTGAAGATAGATTCCTGTGACCTCTATCTTAAAGATCCCTATTCCTCAGTCCCCGAGGTTACCCTTCAGGCTTCTCTACAAATAAACCCCAATCTTTTTGGCTTAATCACCTCCCGGGATTATCAAGGAACAATAGGCAAGGTGCTGAAACTGAAAAGACCACTTCTTCTAAAAGAATATACTAGCGAGTTCTCGGCAGAAGAGGCTAACACCAGAGAAGAATTTATCTACTTGTTACCAATGATAATTAATCATAAGCTTTTAGGGGTTATTAGCTATCATTTTTCCGGTGACCCTTCCATTACTGACCAGCTTCTCACCTATTGTAAGGAAATCAGCGATTTCTTAGCTCGTCGGATTTATCAGGAACTGGAGAAAGAGCGGTGGCAACAAAAGATGCTAAAAATCTCGGCCATCAATGAATCAGGAATGGACCTGATTAACATCTCCAACGAAGAGAAGCTCTATTTTATAATTACGGCCTCAGCTGCCCAGCTGCTGGAAGCTGAGATGTGCGTCCTGAGATTATATCAGGATAGTTCTAATAAGCTACTTATTCGCTCGTCCTATGGATTTAAAGAACCCCAAATATATAGGGAAGTACATAAATTAGATGGGAAAATATGTTTGGAAGTCTTCAAGAAAAAACTTCCCTTACTTATTCCCGATTTACATTCTTCTCAGTACAGAGTGGCTAAGTCTTCTCATTTAAAATCTTCCTTATGCTGTCCTTTATTGGGAGAAAAAGCTCTTTTAGGAACCATTTCCCTCTATAATAAAATAGAGGATAAGTTTTTGTTCTCTCCGCAATTTACCATGGACGACAGGGAAATTCTGGGGAAGTTCACCTCTTATGTGAGCAAGGCAATAATCAATCTTCAGGATCTTAGACGAAAAAAATCACTTCAGATAGTAGATGAGCTCACCGGTATGTTCAACCAGCGATATCTTCGTCACCGCCTCTACGAGGAAACCCAGCGAGCTGACCGCTATAAAAGGGAACTTTCTCTGATATTGTTGAAAATAGAAGATCTTGGAAACCTCTCTCCCGTCCGACAGAAACTACTCATTTCCCATATCGCTTCCGATTTAGAGCGGCTCTTCCGCAGTTGCGACATATTTTTTCATCTGTCACCTGATAAGTTCGCCATCATATTTCCTGAAATGGGCAGCCAGATAAAGAATGTTCTGAGCAGATTAATCAAACACTTTACCACTAAGCCTTCGAGCGTAAAGAAAGAGATTCTTCCCGTTAGTTTATCAGCAGGCTTTAGCTCCTATCCTATTACAGCTTTCTCTGTAGATGAGCTGCTTACCCAATCATCTTTCTTTCGCCATAGCTTCACTATCGAGTCAACCTCCAAGAAAAACGTTCGAAAAAATATAGGTTAATTTCATTAGCCTTCTAATTCTTAATCTAATTTATATTTTATCCTACCTAATTGATTATATATAAATGCTATATTTTTATTTAATTATCTAAAGTATATTATTAACTTTTATTTTCTTGACTTGCACTCAAAACTATCATATTATGTATTTAAAGATGATTATCTCCATAACTAACCAGAAGGGCGGGGTAGGTAAGACCATCACCGCGATAAATATGGCGGCTGGATTAGCCATGCAGGGATATACTACCCTACTTTTAGATATGGATCCCCAGGGGCACAGCACTATAGCCTTTACTGACTCCGATGAAATTGCTCTCACTAATTACGAGGTTCTTATTGGTGATGTGACTTTTCCCGAGGTCATTATCCCCACCAAATTCGAGAATCTTTACCTGGCACCAGCCAGAATATCCCTCGCCAAGCTGGAGAGTAAGCTGTTAGGTGAGCTTGATGGTCACTTCAGACTGAAGGATAAGCTGCAACAGATTAAGGGGGACTATGATTTCGTTATCATTGATAGCCCCCCATCTCTGGGGCTTATCACGGTTAATATCCTGGTTGCCGCTTCACATGTCCTCATTCCCATTCAATCCTCATACTTTTCTTTAGAGGGAACTGATGATCTTCTGGAAACTATTGAGAAAATTAAGAGAAGACCAAATCCTGGCTTGCAAATCCTTGGTGTCCTGATAACCATCCACGACCACCGCACCGTCCTCGGACGAGACATAGTGCACCAGATCAAGAGAGTTTTCGGCAAAAAGGTCTTTCGAGCAGTAATCTCCAAGAGCGTGAGGTTAGAGGAGAGCCCCGCCTACAAGGAGTCTATCTTTACCTTTGCCCCTGGTTCAAAAGGGGCTAAAGAATATGAACAGCTTTGCCAAGAGGTAATAAACCGTGTCCAGCAGGAAAGGGCTACCAAAAGTCATTAAGATGCGACACGACCGACATTTCGTGGAGCAGATATCCTCCCGTATGGGAACTCCTATAGGAATGATGATATCTGTTGATGATATTGTTCCCAGCCCTGATCAGCCGAGGAGTTCCCTGGGAGATTTAGAGGATTTGAAAAATTCTATACGCCAGAAGGGTGTCTTAGAGCCGCTGATAGTGCGTTTCCATGAGGGAAAATATCACATAATAGCAGGAGAGAGGAGGTTTCGAGCGTGTTGCGAGCTGGGGCTTAAGGAGGTTCCCTGCGTCGAGCGTGAGGTTGACCGTGCAGAAGCCGCCGAGCTAAGCTTGATCGAAAACCTTCAAAGAAAAGACCTCTCACCTTTTGAAGAAGCCTCTGGCTTTCAGCTTCTTTGTGATAAGTTTCATTTAACTCACGATCAGATTGCTAAACGTATTGGAAAATCTCGCGTCATCGTCACCGAGACAATCCGCTTAAACAGGATTCCCGATAACATCCGTCAGCTTTGCCATAAGCAGAACATTACCTCCAAATCCCTCCTTTTGGAAATTGCCCGTCAGCCCACAGAAAAAGATATGCATTCTCTTTTAAAATCAATGATAGGTGGTCAATTGACTCGAGAGCGTGTCCGCGATGCAAGACGGAAGAGCTCTGGCAGAGAGAAGCCTTTTTCCTTTACTTATAAGGGAGCCGGTGATAGATTCGTCCTTAATCTCAGGTTTTCTAAAAAAGAAGCCAGCAGAGAGGATATAATACAAGCCCTTAAAGAGATTTTAAGCCATATTCAGGTATAGCGGCTCAAAAAGCAATGTCGGCGCGCCGACATTTTTGTTTTTATATCTCACAGTGAAGGGGATATATCAATTAGATTGAGGTTTCTTTCGTCTATTCTCTTTATTTTTTCCTTTATAAATCCCATATTCATTTATTACATTTTTTCTCCTTATTCTT
Organism: Candidatus Guanabacterium sedimentis; assembly: GCA_902505605.1. Taxonomy (GTDB): domain Bacteria; phylum Acidobacteriota; class B3-B38; order Guanabaribacteriales; family B3-B38; genus Guanabaribacterium; species Guanabaribacterium sedimentis. The sequence continues at coordinate 202 of CABWKN010000114.1, read as the reverse complement.
AATTTTATTAATCTCTCATAGTTCTCATTTTATCATCTCATTTTGTTTATAAATTATGTCTTTTTCTTTTAACAATTTATTACTAGGGATACATAACTTCATTTTTAAGAACTACTTTCTTATAGTTTACATAATTGTTACTATTATCTTTATAATATTAATCCCAATTTATTTAAATCCTTTTTATTAAGTATACATAATA
>CABWKN010000113.1 GCA_902505605.1 Candidatus Guanabacterium sedimentis | reverse complement strand
TATTCCTCCTTTCTCACTCGGGTTGGTCCACTATGTGATGGACTTACCCCAGTAACATGATGATAATAGTTAGCGAAGTGAAATTATAGCATATTATAAATGAATTAAAAGGAAAAAAAATTCATATCGTTGTTTCTTGTCTTCTCTCAGGTAATGCTTTCTGCTTTTATCCGGTTATTTGGTCAATCACTAAAATGTATTCTCTTAAAACTAGCTCTGCTCAGCCGGAGGCTCTGCCGATGGTTTGAAAATGTTCCCCTCCTTATGCTGCATTAATAAGCGAAACGAAATACATTCTCTTTTCTCCATATAATCCTTTTTCCATTAAATACATGGAGGAAAGCAAAAATTTAAGATGCTTCTATCACCCCGATAAGGAGGCAGTGGGTGTGTGTCAGTGGTGTGAACGGGCGGTCTGTGTTGAATGCCAGCGAATTGAAAGGAGGAAGCTGGCCTGCCCCTCGTGCCACCGTCTGGTGAAGCCTATTATTTTATTCCCATGGTCGTCTGTTGCCTTCTTAGAAGCTATAGATACTTTTTGAAGTAAACCTCCATTCTATCAAACGCTTTATTGATCGTTTCTTCAGGAACACAGAACGATAACCTTAGATGTCCCTCTCCCGTTGGTCCAAAATCTATGCCAGGGGTTGCTGAAACTCTCGCTTCCCTCAAAAGTTTCTCACAAAATGTTTTCGAGTTTTTACCCTCCTTTAACAGTATTTTCGGAAACATCAGATATGAGCCCCCTGGTCTCTGATACTCAAAAATGGAAGGGAGATGATCTAACCGTTCGCACATTAGATTCCTCGTCGATAGATACTTGCCTCTAAATTCTTCAACACATTCCTGGGGTCCCCTTAAAGCAGCAAAGGCTGCATATTGAGATACCACAGGAGTACAAATTGCAAAAGGAATATGGGCTTTATTAATCTGAGGAATCAGCTCTTCGTCGGCATGCAAATAGCCAATCCTCCATCCCGTCATAGCGTATGTTTTGGTGACGGTAAAACAACTCACCACATTCTTCCGCATTTCAGGAATGGCAGCAATGCTAAAATGTTTATGCTCATCGTATGTAAAGTATTCATAAGCTTCGTCGGTAATAACCATTAAGTTATGCTCCAATGCAATTTCAGCTAATCGACCAAGCTGAGCCTCACTAAACACTGCCCCCGTTGGGTTACTTGGCGAACAATACAGAATAGCTCTGGTTTTTGGAGTTACGGCTTTCTCAATACCCTCAATATCTAAAGTAAATCCCTCCTCCTCAATGGTGGGAACAAAAACAGGTTTTCCTGAAGCAAGAACAACCTGACTGACATGAGTAGAGTATGTTGGAGAAGGCAGAATCACCTCATCCCCCGGGTCTATTACAGCCATCAACGCCGCCGCTAAACCTTCAATAGCACCGACGGTTACTATGATCTGAGAAGGTTTGGCATTTATGTGGTTGTCTCTGCTAAGTTTTTTTACAATCTCTTGTCGCAATTCCAATAAGCCGAGGCTCTCGGAATAACCATCTGCCAGACCATCATTGATGGCTGCCATGGCAGCCCTTCTAATATGGTCAGGAGCACCAGAAGTCGGTTTTGCCCAGGATAAAAATGCGACATCTTCTATTTGCTTCGATAATCTCGTCATTTCATGGATGGCAGACTTTGGCATCTGCCTAACTCTATTTGATATTTTCAGTTTAGTTTCCATACAAGCTTCTCCTTCCCTCAATTGATTGAATCACGATAAGTTTTGAAAAAATTTGTAGATTATAGCCCAATAGTTTACCACTCCCTAAACAGTCTGACAAGCTTTATTTCCCCATATGTCGGCTTCGTGGCATAAGGTCTTTATTAGAAATCGCATATTGGGATACCCCTTTGGGGGCATGCTTCTTTTCAATCTTTGTAGATAAAAAGGAGGGCTAATCCTCCTTGAATTGCGCTCTTTCTCCGACTTGTAAGAATTGCCCTCCTCAGCAGGATGCTCTGTATAGGGTTTGAAAAAGGCCCCCTCATTGTGCTATATTTACAAAAGAAGTAAAATAAGTTCTCCTTTTCATACATAATTCTGTTTCCCTAAAGAAAAAGGAGGATGGCGGAAAGATGAGATGCTTCTATCACCCCGAAAAGGAAGCGGTGGGAGTGTGCCAGTGGTGTGGACGAGCGGTATGTATGGAATGCCAGCGGACTGAAAGTGGAAAGGTCGCCTGCCCCTCGTGCAGTGAGGAGCCTTCGTTTGGCGGATTTGGCATCCACTTTGACTTAGGCGACCTCGGAAAGACGATCCGCCATTGGGTACACGAGGCAACCCATTGCCCCTCCTGCAATCGTCTGGTGAAACCTGATTTCAAGGTCTGTCCCTACTGCCAGGCTCCGCTGAAGACTTACTGCTCGCAATGCCACCGTCCCCTCGCCCCGGGTTGGGTGGTTTGCCCTTACTGCGGACAGAAAAAAGAGGATTGACAGGATGAAGAACCGCGAATTGTCCGAAATCTTCGACAAGATGGCAGACATTCTTGAATTTAAAGGGGATAATCCCTTCAAAATCAACGCCTACCGCAAAGCCGCCCGAGTGCTGAAAGACCTTACCGAAGACATTGAAAAGCTCGCCCGAGAGGGAAAGCTCAAAGACCTCTCCGGAGTCGGCTCCGGCATCGCCAAAAAGATAGAGGAGTATTTGGAAACCGGTCGCGTGAGCAAGTATGAGGAGGTAAAAGAGGGGGTCTCCGAGGGGCTGATTGAGCTGCTGAAAATTCCCGACCTCGGTCCCAAAACCCTTGCCCTGCTCCACAAGGAAATGAACATACACAATATGACTGAGCTGGAGGAGGCGCTGCAGAGCGAAAAGGCAAGAGCCCTCCCCGGCATGGGGGCGAAGAAGGCGGAGAATATACTGCGCGGCATCCGCCTGCTCAAGGAGAGTGGAGGGAGAATTCCCCTGGGAGTCGCCCTCCCCTTGGTAAACCAGGTGATAGAGCTTATGAAAACAAAGGGGATTGTCCGGGAGATATTCCCCGCCGGGAGCCTCCGCAGATGCCGTGAGACCATAGGGGACATCGACCTGCTGGCTACCGGTAAGGATGGCACCAGGATAATTGAAGAGTTTACCCATCTCCCTGTGGTCACCGAAGTGCTGGCTGCCGGAAAGACCAAGGGGAGCGTCATCACCCATGGAGGTACTCAGGTCGACCTGCGTGTAGTGCCCGGGGAGTCCTTCGGCGCCGCCCTGCAGTATTTCACCGGCTCCAAAGCTCACAATGTCAGGCTGAGGGAGATAGCCAAAAGCCAGGGGCTGAAGATAAACGAGTATGGAGTTTTCCGCGGAGAGGAGCGAATAGGGGGAAGCACGGAGGAGGAGGTCTACCAGATTCTGGGTCTCCCCTGGATACCACCGGAGCTCAGGGAGGACCGTGGGGAGATTGATGCGGCGATGAAAGGGAGCTTGCCCTCCCTAGTTGAGCTGTCGGACATCAAAGGAGACCTACATGTCCATTCTGACTGGAGCGACGGGAGCGCCACCCTGGAGGAGCTGGCTCAGGAAGCAAAGAAGTTTCGCTATGAGTATCTGCTCATTGCCGACCACTCCATCGCTGTGAGGATTGCCGGAGGACTCTCGCCAGAGGAGCTTCTGCGCCAGATAGAGAAGATAAAAAAGCTCAACACGAAGCTCAAAGGCATCACCTTGTTAGCAGGGACAGAGGTGGACATCCTCTCCGACGGGAGCCTCGATTTCCCCGATGAGGTGCTGGAGAAGCTGGATGTGGTGGTAGCAGCCGTCCATTCGGGCTTCAAGCAGGATATTCACACCATGACCAAAAGGATATTAGGAGCCATAGAGAATCCCCTGGTCGATATCATCGCCCATCCCACCGGAAGATTGATCGGCGGGCGTGAGCCCTATGCAGTCGACCTTAATGAGATATTCTCCCGGTCGGCAGCCACCGGTACCGCGCTGGAAATAAACGCCTACTATGAGCGGCTCGACCTCAGCGACCTCAACTGCCGCGAGGCTCAAAAACGAGGGGCGAAGCTGGTCATCAGCACCGACGCCCACCAGCCCAATCAGCTCGACTGGATGCGGTTGGGGATTGCCGTCGCCCGCCGGGGGTGGCTGGAGAAAGGGGATGTGCTCAACACCCTCCCCCTTGAGCGATTCCTCAACTCATTGAAAAGGTAAAATCTCTATGCCTTCACCTTCCGCTCGCAGACCCGAAAGCCCCTACCAGCGATATATCGTGCCCGAATCCCCACCATTCGACCCCATTGAGCTGACCCGGCAGACAGCAGCCCTGACCTGCCGTCAGGCGGAGCGAAAGTACACCGACTTCTACTGCACCGGTGTCTATCAGGGAATCTCCACCGGCTACTTGGTCGGATGCAACCTCCGCTGTGCCTTTTGCTGGGTTAACTGGTCCAGGGATTTCCCCGAAGAGCATGGGGTGTTCTACTCCCCCGAGGCTGCCTCCCGCCAACTGTTACACAATGCTCGCAAGAAAGGTGTAAAAAAGCTCCGCATTTCAGGTGGGGAGCCCACCCTCTGCAAGGAGCACCTCCTGCAACTCCTACACTTGGTAAAGACCAGCGGATACCTGTTCATACTGGAGACCAACGGGATTCTGCTGGGATATGACAGAAGCTATGCCAAAGAGCTAAAGGGTCTGCCCAACCTCCACCTGAGGGTGTGCATCAAAGGGGGCAATCCGCAGGGATTCCAGCGGAGGACGGGAGCCAGGGGGGAGTTCTATGAGCTTCCCTTCCAGGCGATAGAGAATCTCCTGAATGAGAGAGTGAGCTTCCATATTGCCTGTATGAGCGACCCGCGGCTGATGCCCGCCGAGGAGAGAAAGCAGATTATCGCTCGTCTCAAATCCCTGGGATACCGTGATTATGTGGAAGACGAGGTGTGCGACCCCTATCCGACAACCATCGCCCGCCTGAAAAAGGCTGGTATCCATATCCCATTCCCCTCTGAGGGATGGTAGGATGAAAGAGAAAAATAAGCTGAAGTCGGTAGTGGAAAAGGCAGGGGGGAGCTTCTCCCGCTCGCTGGGGATTGAGCTTCATAGTGGCAAATCGGAAGAGATATTCAAATGGTTCCTCGCTTCCATCCTCTTTGGAGCCCGCATCGGCGAGGGCATTGCCATAAAGACCTATGAGGAGTTTGACAGGCGAGGCGTTATCACACCGCAGAGCATCCTGGAAACAGGGTGGGATGGTCTGGTGGAGATACTCGATGTCGGAGGGTATGTCCGCTACGACTTCAAAACCGCCACCAAGCTCCTTGCGGTGATGGGCGCGCTGGTCGAGAGGTATGAGGGAGACCTCAATCAGTTGCACCGTCAGGCATCGGACTCCGGAGACCTGGAGAATCGGCTGATGGACCTGGGAAAGGGGATAGGGAAGGTAACCGTGAATATCTTTCTGCGAGAGCTCAGGGGGGTATGGGATAAAGCCCAACCCCAGCTCCAGGATTTAGCCCTGCTGTCGGCACGCAGGCTGGGGCTTGTTCCCACTACACCACCTGGCGAGCCGCTGGCGTATCTTATGGATAAGTGGATAGCTCAAGGTGGCTCGGAGGTGGATTTCCCCTCGCTGGAAAGCTCACTGGTAAGGTTGGCGAAAAACTACTGCCGCCATGAGAGATGCTCCCCATGCCCCGCTGCAGAACTCTGCCCCCACTTCCTTAGCAAGGGAGCCGAATGACTGTCAGCTATAGCACCCAGGCATAGCCCAGCTTCACAAAGAAGGTCCTGTCTGACTGGGTAAGTCTAAAGTCCTGGCTGCCGTAATGGTTGTCGCCGTATCCAAGGAAGAGCACGGTGCGGGCGTTGATCTTGTACGAGAACAACAACTGAGAAAAGAGGCGTTTATAATTTGAGTCTATATCGAATGTGTAATTGCTGGGATTGTAGTCGTAATTCACATATTGAAGGATTGCTCGGAAAAAAGTGCGGATGTTGAACTGGTAGATACTTGACAACTGGCTAATGTTGGCCGTGTATAAGGGGGCATCCTGAGCGGTCATTCGTTCATAGGTGTGGTCAAAGTAAAGCCTCAGATGCTTGCTAAGATAGTAACCCAAAGAGGGACTAATCCTAAACCTCTTCCCCGACCGTGTGTTCGCATAGTCAATTCGGTCTCCGAATGTGGCAGCCGCCCATAACTGAAGGTTACTGGTCGGCCAAAAACCGCCGTTAATCTGGAAGTAGGTCAGGTCGAATTGCCGATAATTGTACGCCTCTAAGGATTTATATCCTCCTATGTAGAGCCCGGACTGCATGGTTCCACTGTACTGCAACCTGAGCGAGGCTCTCTTGTTCAGCAGCTCTCCATCCTGATCTTCAAAATAGCGCAAATCACCACCTGCCCAGAACTGTGACCACCATTGACCCGGGCTTGCGATCCAGGTGTAGCGCAAGCCCCCTTCAACATTGCGATATCCGACCATGGGGTAGTAACCAAGGTCAGCCCGGAATTCCGGACCGGCATCTTCGTAGTGCGCCCACCAGCCCCAGGTCCTGGTGTAATGGCCGTAATCGAATGAGATGAGCCGGTCTCTTAAGGAGCCAGAGGGTTGACCGAAACTGTTCGCTACTTCATCGGGATACCTGGTGCTGGAGCCAAGCACCAGCAGTTGGATTTGATTCGTGCGGGTGAAACGGAAGTCCAGGTCGAATCCGAATACTCTGTTAAAATAATCCTTCCCCTCACGGTCGGTCGCCAACAGCCCGACGGTATATCTGCTGCCGAAGTCTCGTTTGTATCGGAATGCTGAAGTGGTGTTTGCCATATTCAGCGAGGTCGAGCTGGAACTCTGACTCCCGGGGAAGATGAGGTTTGTTATTTCATCGCGAACCACATAGGCACCGATGGTGTTGGCTCCTTCCTTGCCGGTCAGCTTGAGTCCCAATGAGGGGTCACGCATAGTGCGCGTGTAGATTATGTTTTCCAGGGCGCTAAAGAAGTCAGCTCCCTCGGTGAAGAAAGGTCGCTTTTCAGGATAAAAGAGTGCGAAGGGTTGGTTGATGTCGAGCTGCAGGGCGTCGGCCTCGACCTGACTGAAGTCGGGATTAGCGGCGAAATTAAGCGATAAGTTTGGCGTTATTCCCCACAGAGCTGAGAGACCTAACTCAGCATCCTGGTTTCGCTTTTCAAGGTCTCCATGAGGAAATTCCGGTCGTTCATCTGTGCGGACTGCGGTGATGGTGGGGTTGAGCTCAATGTTGCGGCCGGGACTGGCACCTTCGAAGCCCTCTATCTTAACCGCCTGGCAGAGATAGCAGTTGTTGCTGCGGTCTCTGGGGAAAAGCCCTATATGGTAGGGGTGGTCTCGAGGATAACGGCGCACCGCATCGAATCCCCAGATCTGCGGTCCCTCCTTGCGCTGGAAACGTAATGATGAAAAGGGGATGGCAATTTCCACCGCATAGCCCCAGTCAGTGAGCCTGCTGGCGGAATCCCAGATGGCGTCCCATCCAGAGTCCCCACTGGTTTGTGTTTCAATTTCGTCGTATTGCACCCCCTGAGCCGTTACGTAGAAATTGAGGCTCCGTCGTTGGTCATTGAAAGTATCGAGTATCAGAGCAATCCAGTCGTCCCCACTTACTGTATCTCGGTCCGTCAGGTGGGCTCTAATAGCCGAGGGCTCGGGGTCGTAGCAGCGAAAGGCTGCATAGAGGTTTTTCTGGTCATAGGTGAGGAGAACTTCCGTGCGTACCGGCGGCGGCACATTCTCTCCCGGTCGGACCTCATATTTCAATTCCAGCACAAGCGCCTTTTCCCATGCCTCTTCGTCCAGGACGGCGTCAACTCTGACCTCGGAGTCGGTTTTGGGCACAACAT
>CABWKN010000112.1 GCA_902505605.1 Candidatus Guanabacterium sedimentis | reverse complement strand
CCGACCACTCCTCCAGATCGGGAATGAGCTTGTTATCGAGCAAGGTCCCTTCCTGGGGCTGAAAGGTGGCAAACATGCTTATCTGTCCTTTCGCGCGCTCCTTGTGGCGCCGCTGTGCGTGCTCTATAGCGCGGTCGACAATCGCGAAGAGCTGAGAGCGGCGGAGTCCGAGGGAATCGAAGGCGCCAGATTTGACCAGGCTCTCTATCACCCTCTTGTTAACCAATCGGAGGTCTACCTCCTCGCAGAACCTGACAAATGAGGTAAACACCCCTAACTTCTGCCTCGCCTCTAAAACGGATTCAATAGCCGACAGCCCCACATTTTTGATGGCCGCCAGTCCAAACCTGATGCCATCCTCCACCGCGGTGAAGTCAGCCTGGCTCTCATTGATGTCCGGGGGGAACACTTTTATTCCCATCTCCCGGCACTCGGCAATATGGCTGGCAAGCTTATCTGTGTTTTCCATCTCACTGGTGAGCAGAGCTGCCATAAACTGCAAAGGGTAATGAGTTTTTAAATACGCCGTCTGATAGGCTAGCAGGGCATAGGCGGTGCTGTGCGACTTGTTGAAGCCATAAGCTGCGAAGTGCTGCATCAAATCGTATATCTTCTGAGCAGTCTTGACCGGGATGTTCTTCTCTTTTGTTCCCTTGAGAAATTTCTCCTTCTGAGCCCTCATCTCCTCCCGTTTTTTCTTTCCCATAGCGCGACGCAGAATGTCAGCTTCACCCATGGTAAACCCTGCAAGCCGGCTGGCAATCTGCATAACCTGCTCCTGGTAGACTATCACCCCATGGGTCTCTTCCAGAATCTCCTCCAGTTCGGGGACTTCATAAGTGGTGGCTATTTTCCCCTGCTTCCGCCCGATGAACTCATCTATCATTCCGCTGCGGATGGGACCAGGGCGATAGAGTGCGTTAAGGGCGATCAGGTCGTCAAACCTTTGGGGATTGAACCTCCTGAGAATGTCCTTCATACTGGAGCTTTCAAACTGGAAGATGCCGGTTGTTCTCCCTTGGGAAAAGAGCTGATAGGTTTTGGGGTCGTCGAGTGGAAGGAGGTCAAGCTCAATCTCCTTGTTGGTGGTCTCTCTTATATTGTCTATGGTCTCCTTGATTACTGTGAGGGTGCGCAGCCCGAGGAAGTCCATCTTCAACAAGCCAATCTTCTCCAACTCTCCCATAGCATACTGTGTGGTTATCTCATTCTTTCCCCCTTTGTAGAGAGGAACATACTCGGTAAGAGGAGCGGGAGCAATGACCACTCCTGCAGCATGGGTGGAGGCGTGACGGGTTAGCCCCTCCAGCCTCCGAGCGACCGAGAGGAGGGTCTTTACTTCTTTTTCTTTCTTCTCCATTTCTGCTAACTGGGGAACTTCCTTTACAGCTTTATCTATGGAACTGTCGGGCTCGTAGGGAATCATCTTGGCAATGGAATCGACCTTGGAATAAGGGATGTTTAACCCCCTTCCGGTATCCCTTATCGCCGCCCGGGCAGCCATGGTGCCGAAGGTGATAATCTGGGATACATTCTCCCGCCCGTAGCGGTTGGTGACATAATCTATCACTTTCCCCCTCTGCCTCATGCAGAAGTCTATGTCGAAGTCAGGGGAAGAGACCCGCTCGGGATTGAGGAACCGTTCAAACAGGAGGCCATACTGAAGAGGGTCGATATCGGTGATGTTCATACAGTACGCTACCAGGCTGCCGGCACCGGAGCCCCGCCCGGGTCCCACTGGAATACCCTCCCTACGGGCATAGTCTATAAAGTCCCAGACAATGAGAAAATAGCTGGAAAAGCCGGTCTGCTTGACCATGAGGATTTCCTCTTCCAGCCTTTGTTTGTATTCGCTCAGGGGCACCTTCAGCTTCCCCTGGGCATCAAGCTTCTTTAGTCTCTCCAGCCTTTTTTCAAAACCCTCGCGGGCAATCTTCTCAAAATACTGGTCTGAGGTATATTCCTTGGGAACATCATAGCGAGGGAGATGATATGAGGAGGTATCCAGAAGGAGGTGGCAGCGTTTGGCAATCTCGACAGTATTACGCAAAGCTTCAGGCTGCTCAGCAAACAGCATACCCATCTCTTCAGGGGATTTCAGATAATACTGGTCGTTGGCAAATTTCATCCTATCCTTATCCTGGACAGTTTTGCCGGTCTGAATACAGAGCAGGACATCGTGGGGAAAGGCATCTTCTTGGGTTATGTAGTGGCAATCGTTGGTAGCTACCAAAGGGATACCCAGATGCTGAGACATGCGGACCAATTCGGAGTTTACCCTCTTTTCCTCTTCAAGACCGTGGTCCTGAAGCTCTAAGAAGAAGTTATCCTGCCCCATGATCTCCCGATACTCACGGGCGCATTGTTCCGCCTTTTTTACCTCGTTGCGCAAAATGTGGCTGGCGATTTCCCCCCGCAAACAGCCGCTGAGGGCTATCAGACCCCTGGAATGCTGACTGAGGAATTCTTTGTCAATCCTGGGCCTGTAATAAAAGCCCTTGAGGAAGCCTTCAGTAGAGAGCTTGATGAGATTCTTATATCCCTCGGCATTCTCCACCAGTAATATCAGGTGGAAGAAGGGCTCCTCTCCAGCTTTTATTGGTCCGGTCTTCTCGAACCGGCTCTTGGGAGCTATGTACATTTCACTGCCGATTATGGGTTTTATCCCATTCTCCACTCCCTTCAAGTAGAAGGGCACCACCCCGAACATATTTCCGTGGTCGGTAATAGCGGTGGCGTTCATCCCCTTTTCAATGGTATGCTCGATGAGTTCGTTCAGGCGGATTGCCCCGTCCAGGAGGCTGTATTCGGTATGGTTATGCAAATGAACAAATTCTATCTTCGGCATATCTACTCCCATTCTATGGTGCTGGGAGGCTTAGAGCTTATGTCGTAGACCACTCTATTGACCCCCTCAATTTCGTTTACCAAGCGGCTGGAAATAACCTCCAGCATTTGATGAGGGAGACGAGCCCAATCAGCCGTCATCCCATCCTGGCTGGTGACCGCCCTCAAAGCGACCACATTATGATAAGTGCGCTCATCCCCCATCACCCCTACCGTATGAAGTGATAACAGCACAGGAAAAGCCTGCCATAGCCTATCCTGCCAGCCAAACTCCTCTACTATCTCCTCTATTATCCGGTCTGCCTGCTGGAGGGTCTTGACTCTGAAGGGGGTAATCTCTCCCACAATCCTCACTGCCAATCCGGGACCCGGGAAGGGCTGACGGCGAATAAAATAGGGGTCTAATCCCATCACCCTGGCTAATTCCCTCACCTCATCCTTGAACAGCTCTTTAAGGGGCTCAATGAGCTTTAGTTTCATTGTTGAGGGTAGGCCCCCGACATTATGATGGGTCTTAATAATGGCTGAGGAGCCCTGGGAAGACCCGCTTTCCACAACATCGGGATAAAGGGTCCCCTGAGCTAAGAACTTAACTCCACCTATGCGGGCAGCTTCCTCCTCAAAAATCCTGATAAACTCCTCTCCAATTATACTCCTTTTCTCCTCCGGGTCAACTACCCCTGCTAATCGGGTGTAAAACCGGCGTGAAGCATCAATATATCTGAGGTTCATATGAAGCTTATTGCGGAAGTTTTCTATTACCCTCTCCGGCTCGCGGTATCGTAAAAGGCCATTGTTGACAAAAACAGAGACCAATCGTTCCCCTATTGCTTTATGGACCAGCAAAGCAGTTACTGAAGAATCAACCCCACCGCTCAAGGCGCAGATGACCTTTCCTGTTTTCACCTGCCGACAGATATCTTCTAGCGTCTGTGCGATGAATGATTTAGCCGTCCAGCTCTCCCCGCAGTGGCAAATGGCATGCAGAAAGTTCTTGATTATCTCTCGCCCCAAAGCGGTGTGAGCCACCTCTGGATGAAACTGTAGTCCATAAAGCCCCTTTTCCCGATTTTCAAAGGCAGCAACAGGTGAAGAGTCGGTAACCGCGGTTATCTGAAATCCAGGGGGTGAAGTAACTACCCGGTCGCCATGGCTCATCCACACGGTCAGGGGGGAGGTGAGCCCTTTAAACAGAGGGCTTTCTGTTACAATGCGGAGCTCAGCCCTTCCATACTCCCGGGCTCCCGCCCTTTCCACCAATCCTCCCATATGGTGGGCTATGAGCTGCATTCCATAACATATACCAAGTATCGGGATGCCCGAGGAGAGAAGCTCTGGGGCCATTTGGCGGGCTTCATCCTCAATGACACTGCTCGGACTCCCTGAAAGGATTATCCCCTTTGGCTGGTGCGTGTTAATGCTGGTAATGGGAGTGTCGCCGGGAAGAATTTCGGAGTATACATGGCGCTCCCTCACCCGGCGGGCAATAAGCTGGGTATATTGAGAGCCAAAATCGAGGATTAAAATTTTCTCGCTCATAATCCTCACTGGTACCCTTTACCAAAGAAATAAGACCATTATTGTTAATGCCTTTCCAAATTTTTTAAAGAGCTACATCATGCTCATAGGATCGACATCTATCTGGAGGTTTTTCAGGCCAATCTTTTTGCTGCGTAGTGCTTCCAGGCTTTGCTGGAGGCATCTCTTCATCCTCGTCCTGACCTTTCCCTTGAGGATGAGCTGGTAGCGATACTCCCCCTTTATCCTGGCTAAAGGTGCCAGGGCGGGACCCATAATAATAAGGGAACCGTCCCGATGCTCTCTGAGCTGCTGGGCGAGGAGCTCTGCCTTTTTCTTAACCCTGTCTCTGTCTCTTCCTTTGACCACGAGATTTATTATAGAGGTAAACGGCGGGTATTTCATCCACTTTCTAAACTTCAACTCCTGCTTATAGAAGGAATCGTAGTCCTGCTGACAGGCGAAGCTGATGCTGTAGTGGTCGGGATAATATGTCTGTATGATGACCTTCCCTGGTATATCCCCTCTCCCTGCCCTACCAGCTACCTGAGTGAGGAGCTGGAAGTTCCTCTCGCTGCTGCGGAAATCTGGCAGGCAGAGGGCGGTATCGGAAGCAACCACTCCCACCAGGGTCACCTTCGGATAGTCGTGACCTTTGGCAATCATCTGGGTGCCCACAAGAACCCTTATACTCTCCTCAGCCAGGGCGGTGAGTATCTTCTCATAGGACCCTTTGCGTCGGGTGGTATCTCTGTCCATACGGCAGATAGCTTCTTCGGGGAGCATCACTTTTAGAACCTCTTCGAATTTCTCGCTTCCCTCCCCCACCATATGGAGATATTCCCCCTGACACTGGGGGCATTGAACAGGTGAAAGACGGCTGTATCCACAGTAATGGCACATCAGGCGCTTGGGTTTCTGATGGAAGGTCAGAGCCAAATTGCAACGGGGGCAAAGTGGGGTGTAGGCACAGGAACGACAAAGCAGAAATGAGGCATACCCCCGGCGATTGACCAATAGCATAACCTGTTCCTTCCTGGCTAACCTCTCTTTGATAGCGGTCAGCAGCTTTTCAGAAAGCAACACCGCACCCCCCTCTCGCTTGAACTCCTCTTTGAGATCAACTATTTCCGCCTCCGCCAGCTGGCGGTTGCTGACTCTGGTGGGGAGGGAAAGGTAGAGGTATTTACCCTGCTGTGCCTTGTAATAGCTTTCCAGAGAAGGGGTGGCAGAGCCAAGCAGCACCACTGTTTCTGCCATCTTAGCCCTCACTATGGCTACATCTCTGCCGTTATACCGGGGAGATTCTTCCTGCTTATAAGAGGTATCGTGCTCCTCATCGACTATTATAATGCCTATATTCTGTAACGGGGCGAAGACAGCAGAGCGGGTGCCCAACACCACCTTAGCCTCTCCCCTCTTCACCCGCCACCACTCATCCAGCCTCTCCCCTCTCCCCAGCCCGGAGTGGAGCACGGCAACTGTATTGCCCAAACAGGAGCCAAAGCGCCGACTGAGCTGCGGAGTAAGCCCGATCTCCGGCACCAGTATAAGGGCGCTCTTCCCCTCTGCTAACACCTTTTTTACCGCCATGATATATATCTCTGTCTTTCCGCTGCCGGTAACACCGTGAAGCAGGATGGTGGAAAAGCTCCCCTTATCCATCTCCTGCACTATACGGCTGTAAACCTCATGCTGCAAGGGAGTCAGCTCAACAGGCTTTTCAGAGCCTGGAAGAGCTTCCTCAAAAGGTTCTTTCTCAGCTCTGCGGCGAGTTGGGGAGGCTCTCCCTGCCAGCTTCTCCCTCAGGGTGATGAACCCCTCCTTGTGCAGCCAACTGAGGGAGGAGTAAAAGCTGGAGGAGGGAAACAACCTCTTGAGCCGCTTGACCGGCAGGGCTGGCTCACTCTGCAGATGTTTCAATACACGGAATCGGTGGGGCATTTTCTCCTCCGAGGAAGCTAACTTGTCCGCCTGGCGCAGACCCTCATCGGAGATGGAGACCACGGTATGGGATTCAATGTTAATTCCCGCCGGGAGGGAGGCTTTGATAAACTCTCCCCAGGAGGTGAGGTAATAGTCTGCCGCCCATTTTGTAAGGCGAAGCATAAACGCGGTGATGAGAGGCTCCTCATCCAGCAGCTCGCGTACCTTCTTTATTTTCTCAAGGGGAAACTGAGGCTGCGAAGTGAAATCAATCGCATAGCCGGTGGTCAGCTTTCGCCCAAAGGGAACCAAGACCCTGCTTCCGCAGGCAACCCCATCCTGAAACTTTTGAGAGAGTTCATAGGTATAGGTAGGGGAAAGAGGGAGAGGAAGAGCAACCTCCACAAATCTTCTCCCCCCCTTCATCACTGGCTCCCCTGCTCAAGACAGGCTTTTATCTTCTTCATATCCTCCCAGACATCCCTCTTTTTATAAGGGTTTCTCAAGAGGAAGGCTGGATGAAAGGTTGCCATCAGCTTAATCCCCTGATAGTCCCAAAACTTCCCCCGCAATTTGGAGATAGGGAGGTTGGAGTCCAACAGCCTCTGAGCGGAAAAGGTGCCCAGAGCACAGATAATATCGGGTCTTATTATGGCAATCTGCTGGTGCAAATAATACTGGCAACTTTCCATCTCCTCCGGTTTGGGGTCCCGATTTTTTGGAGGACGACATTTCACAATGTTGCCTATATAGACCTCCTCCCGGCTCAAACCGATAGCTTTGATAATATCGGTCAGCAGTTTACCTGCCTGACCCACAAAGGGGCGTCCCTGCATATCTTCCCAATAGCCCGGGGCTTCGCCGATAAACATCAGCCGGGCGTTGATATCGCCTTCGCCGAAGACAGGGGTTTTCCTGTTAAGGTAGAGAGGGCACTTCTGGCACCGAGACACCTCTTGCTGGAGCTGAGAGAGAAGTTCTTCTTTCTGGCTGACAGGGGCTATCCGTTCTCTCTTTCGAGGAATATTCAAATCCTCCACACCAAGGCTCTGAAAATACTGGAGCTGGCGTGTGATCTTCTCTATGAGGTCGGATAAATTATCGACTGGCATCAGCTAACATTTCTTCTATTTTATCCAATATACGCTCTGCTACCTCCCTTTTGGGGAGCTGGGGCAGAGGGATTTCCCTCCCATCAGCGGTGATAATGGTCACCTTATTAGTGTCTGAGCCAAATCCGCTTTCTGGTAGGGATATATCGTTGGCAATGATGAGGTCGAGCTTCTTCTCCTTGAGCTTCTTAAGGGCGTAAGGGACTACCCCTTCGCTCTCAGCGGCAAACCCCACCAGTAACCTCTCCTCCTTCTGTTGGCCCACTTCTGCCAGGATGTCCTCAGTCAATTCCAGCTCTAAAGCCTGCAAGGGGATATCCTTTTTAATCTTCTGCGGGCTGGGAGAGCGAGGACGGAAATCAGTGACCGCCGCCGCTTTGATGACCACCTTACTCCCCTCCAACTGCTCAATAACCTTCTCCCGCATCTGGCTGGCGCTCCTCACTCTGATCATCTTCACACCAATGGGTAGCGGTAAGGCGGTAGGTCCACTGATGAGAGTCACCTCAGCGCCTCGAGCTGCAGCAGCCTCTGCCAGGGCAAAACCCATCTTCCCGGTGGAGCGGTTGGATATGTACCGCACAGGGTCGATATCCTCATAGGTGGGACCGGCTGTTATGAGAAAGGTGACCCCGGCCAGGGTCTTTTTCCTCAAAGTTTGAAGTGAGAGCTGAACAATCTTGCTGACCTCTGCCAATCTTCCCACACCCTCTTCTCCCCCAGCCAGATAACCCACCTCCGGCTCGACCAGCTTCACTCCCCACTGCCGCAGCCTCTCCAGATTCTCTTTGACCTGAGGATGAAGAAACATACGATGGTGCATCGCAGGAGCTACCACCACTGGACAAGAGACCGCCAGAAAGAGGGTGGAAAGAATGTCATCGGCAATACCATTGGCAAACTTCCCTATGATATTGGCAGTAGCCGGAGCGACAAGGAGGAGTTCGATCTCCTTTGCCAGGGAGATATGACGGGCTTCCCACTCCTCAGCAGGGGTAAACATGCGATAATAAACTCTATTCTGGGAGATTGTCTGAAATGTCAGAGGGGTAACAAAGCGGCAGGCATTTCTGGTCATCACCACCACCACTTCCACACCATGCCTCTGGAATTCCCGCACTATCTCCACCGCCTTGTAAACGGCGATGCCGCCGCTGACCCCTAACACGATTTTCATCCTTTTTTCCTTTGCGAAAAATTATAAAAATAAAGCCACCCTTTAAGGAGGCTTATTCAGGGGGTTGCTCTTTTTCTTTGTCGTTCAGTAGTGCGAATTTTATCAGCCCCCTTCTGACCTCTTCTGTGGCAATGGTGGTCCACTTCCTGGCTGAAATGTCTGCTTTGGGCTTCGCTCCGTCAATTAGTTGCTTGCATCGTAGTGCTGAAACCGTTATTAATTGAAATTTATTTCTCGGCTTAGTGGTAATTGCTGCCATTTCTCCTCCTGAGCTAAACATTTGCATCCGCTTTCTTCAAGAGTGTTAAACGAATAGCTCATCACATGCAAATATAATATGAACAATTACGAGCCTATCGCTTCCTCGGGCGGAAATCGTCGATGAGCCGCTGCATTACTTCTTTCATCTTGTCCCGTCGGCTGTGCTCGGCCATAATGATAGATCTGAGCTTCTCCACAGCCTCGGTCAGGGTGTTATTTATCACAATATAATCATAATGAGACCAGTAGTCAATCTCCTTCTCTGCCGCCCTTAATCTCCTCTGAATCTCCTCGGCTGTATCAGCGCTTCTCTCCTCAAGCCTTTGTTTAAGGACATCCCAGGATGGTGGCAGCACAAATATGGAGACTACGCGAGGGAGCTTCTCCATTATCTGAAGGGCACCCTGAACATCTATCAGCAAAAGGACATCCTTCCCTTGCTGAAGATGCTGGGTTAGTCTTTTACGGGAGGTACCATAATAATGGTCGAAGACCTCGGCCCATTCTATAAGCTCTCCTTTCATCTTTTTTTCCTCAAACTCCTCACTGGTCAAAAAGAAATAGTCCACCCCTTCTTGCTCTCCCGGACGAGGCTTTCTGGTAGTGTAGGAGATTAAGCGCTGGAGGTCGGGGAGCGAATTAATCAACTCCTTCCCCAGAGTAGTCTTGCCAGAACCTGAGGGAGCTGAGATTATAAAAACCTGACCTTTTTTTACTCGATGGATGGGATACATTTGTTTAGTTGTTTATACCCATGTTAATCCTTAAGCCGGGAGACTACGGTAGACGGACGAATGGACGAAAGGATTATATGGTTGCTATCAGTGACGATAACCGAGCGGGTCTGCCTGCCGGCGGTAGCATCTATCAGCTTGTTCAGTCTCTTTGCTTCTTCCCGCAGCCTCTTTATGGGAAGCGAGTGGGAGGCGATCACTGCTACCACCCGCTCAGAAATTATTGAGTTGCCAAAACCTATGTTGATAATTTTACTCATTTTATCGGTCCTCTAAATAAAACTCCTTTTTTAATGAGAATAAGTAATATCTATTCGATATTTTGCACTTGCTCTCTGATTTTTTCTACCTCTGATTTTATGGTCAGAATACCTGGCATAAGTCCCGGAGTCCTCATTTTAGAAGCTATAGCATTAACTTCACGAAAGAGCTCCTGACTTATAAAATCGAGCTTCTTCCCGCAGGGTTCGTCCCCTGACAATAGCTGTTCACTCTGCTCCAGGTGGCTTTTAATCCTCACTATCTCTTCGGTTATGTCTTCCTTTTCTGCGTGATATACCACCTCTTGAAGCAATCTCTCTTCA
Source organism: Candidatus Guanabacterium sedimentis (assembly GCA_902505605.1). Classification (GTDB taxonomy): domain Bacteria; phylum Acidobacteriota; class B3-B38; order Guanabaribacteriales; family B3-B38; genus Guanabaribacterium; species Guanabaribacterium sedimentis. The sequence goes on along the minus strand of CABWKN010000112.1, from coordinate 4,435 downwards.
TCTAATTTCAGTCGGCTATTATATTCTTTTACCCTTTCTTTCAGCCGATGATAATAATACTTTTTAAGCCTGGGTATCTCTTTCTCTATTGGTTGAAGCAATCCTTTTATTAACTGCAGTCTGTGCTGCAACTCCTTGCCCAGCGCCTCCCCCTCCTCCGCCCTGGCCTTTTCCAGCGAGCCTATGGCCTTTCTTAAGGCTTCTATAATAAGGCTTTCTAACTTGGACTCACGCCTCTGGGGAAGAGGCATTAACCGAATTAAATGGGGGAGAGTCCAGATAGCCTCAATATTGATTTCGCCCTCAAGGTTGAACTCTTCTTTAATCTTTCTAAGCTCCTGGAGATAGGTAGTAATTAAGGGGAAATTGGTCTGGAGTTCATACTCCTGTTCCCCCTCGGACTCCAGATGCACCAATACATCAAACTTTCCGCGGTAGAATTTCTGCTTTACCTCCTGGCGCATTTTATCCTCCAAGGATATGAATTCTTCGGGTATTCGCACATTGACCTCGTAAAAGCGGTGATTTAGAGAGCGAATCTCTACCTTCACCCTGAGGCCATTAGCTTCCGCCTCCCCATGCCCATAGCCTGTCATGCTCATTATCATCGATACAACCCATCTACCCTGGCAGTAATCTCGTTCAAAGAAGCCTCAATCTCCTGGCGCTTCTGTTCCAGCTGGGTAGGGCTCGCATCCTTGGAAACCCAGATTGCTTGGCCATAGACAAAGGTCCCCCGCGAGAAAGGGAGGGGAACCATCATTGTGTCCCAGCTGGACAGGAACTTCTTCCTGGAAGCACTGAAGGAGACCGGCACAACGGGGAGACTACTCAGCCTGGCGATTTGCACTACCCCTGTTTTGACCTTTTGCCTGGGACCGCGGGGACCATCCGGAGTAACCGCTATATCAGACCCGAGGCAGGTTTCCTTTAAAATCTGCTTCAGAGCGGATACCCCCCCACGACTGCTGGAACCCCGAATTGAATGGAAACCAAACCTTCTCATCGCCCGACTGATGTATTCCCCATCTCTGTGGTGACTTATAAGGATATTAATTTGAGAGCCAAAATAACAATAAGGCATCATCAACAGCCTCCCGTGCCAGAAGGCTATGATGTAGTTTTTTCCTTCATGGGTCAATTTTTCCACCTCTGAGCGGTTGATATAATCTATCTTCATGGTAAGGCGCAGAAATCTTATCAGAAGACTCCCCAAAAAGGGTATCAGGATAAGCTTGAGCTTCTCCAGGATGTTCTTCACTATATATCCTCCACAATTTTCTGCTCCTCCTCTTTAAACTGCAGGTTATAGAGCCTGGTATATACACCATTTAAGCGGTGGAGGCTATAATGGTCTCCTTCTTCAACTATCCTTCCCTTGTCCAATACAATTATTCTTTTCGCATTTCGCACGGTTGATAAGCGGTGGGCAATTATCATGGTGGTTCGGTGCTTCATGAGATTTGCCAGGGCTTTCTGGACCAGAATCTCCGACTCGGAATCCAGCGCAGAGGTGGCTTCGTCGAGTATTAAGATGGGGGAATCCTTGAGCAGAGCGCGGGCGATGGCGATTCGCTGCCTCTCGCCACCGGAAAGCTTAGCCCCCTTCTCCCCAATAACTGCATCATACCCCTGGGGGAGCCTCTCAATAAATTCGTGGGCAAAAGCCGCCCTGGCAACAGCTTCCACTTCCTCCGGGGTGGTATTTATGTTTCCGTAAGCGATGTTGTTGCGAGCGGTGTCGTTAAAGAGGATGGTCTCCTGGGTGACAATCCCTATCTGAGCTCTGAGTGAGCGCAGGCTGTATCTCCTGATGTCGGTCCCATTAAGGAGAATAGCACCCGAGGTCACCTCATAGAAGCGGGGGATAAGATTTACCAAAGTCGACTTCCCTGCTCCGCTCGCTCCCACGATAGCTAACACTTCTCCCCGATTAACCCGAAAGCTTACTCTATTCAGAACGCTCTCATCTTTGTATTGGAAGGAGACATCCCTGAACTCTATCTCCCCGATAGGTGGGACGAGCTCAATGGGATGGGAATCTTCCTTGATATCGCTATCTCTATCAAGTACCTGGAAAGCCCTCTGGGAGGCGGCAATTGCCTGCTGGAAGGAGTTGCTCACCCGGCTAAGCTTCTTGATAGGCTCATACATTCCATAGATAGCCGCCAGAAAAGTGCAAAAGACACCCGTGGACATTAGCCCCCGGGAGATCTGCCTCCCCCCATACCATATCATCAAAGCGGCAGCTATCGCTCCAATAATCTCCATCAGGGGTGGAGTGAGAGAGACAAATCTCACCGCCCTCAAATTGACCTTGAGTAACCTCTTGGTAGCTTTTATGAACTTCTTGATTTCAAACTTTTCCATCCCAAAGGCTTTCACTATGCGGTTGCCAGTGATGGTTTCAAACAACAGGGAAGAAAGCTCCGCCATCCTCTCCTGACTGGAATGGCTGGTAGAACGAAGCTTGTATCCCAGCTTAATTATCGGATATATCACCAAAGGGGCTACAAAGATGGAAATGGTGGCTAACCTCCAATCCAGATAAAAGATATAAGCCACCAATCCTAAAAGGATGAAGGAACCTCTCAATAAATCTCCCAGCTTCTCGGATACCGCCTCTTGCATGCGCTCCATATCGCTGATTACCCTCGACATCAGCAAACCGGTTGGATACTCGGAAAAGAAATTCAACGACTGATACTGTATCTTCTGGTAGAGCTGATTCCGTAAGTCCATAACCACACTCTGCCCCACATAGCTCATAAAATAGTTCGCACTATAAGAAAAAATTCCTTTGATCAAGAAGAGGAGGACAACGATTATGGGCACTTGATAAAAGATGGTCTGGCGGGTGATTTTGATCACTCTGTCAATATGAAGATAACGATTGATGATAGATAAGACATTCTGCTTTTGTGCATAGGTCTCTTCTCCTCTCATCTCAATAGCCGAGGAAGGAGTTAACACCTCGTCGAAAATCGGAATGACCAGGGAAGTAAAGGCGACTACACACAGAGAAACCACTACCAGGCTTAACAGAGAGAAGAAGAACCTTCCCTTGTAAGGAGCTACAAATCTTATTAGCCGTAAAAACTCCTTCATAGCTTATGTCTCATATGAACTGCATCACCGCCCTGGCTGCCCGGTGTGAAGCTCCCGGAGTGCCGAGCTTTTTCTTTACTCTCAGAAGCTCTTTCTTTACCCCCTCTTTAACTGTTGGATTTTGGAGGAGCTTTAAAACCTCATCAGCAATATTTTTGGCTGTTACTTTGAATTGCAAAAGCTCTTTCACTACTTCCCTCCCCGCCAGGATGTTCACCAGAGATATGTGTTTGACTTTTATCAAAAGCTTCGCCAATAAATAACCCGGTAAAGTGAGTTTGTACACCACCACCATAGGGGTACCCAAAATCGCTGCCTCCAGGGTAGCTGTTCCCGAGGAAACAACCATGAGGTCAGAATTTTTTATCACATTGTAAGTATCCTTTTCCACCAGGGTGATCTGGAGTAGATAGGGCCTGGCAATCCTTTCCACCAGTCTGCGGTCCACCCGCTCAGCCAGCGAGATGACAAAATTGAGCTTACGCGCTTTCTGAAGGATAGGGATGCTTTGCAGCATTGGGGGCAGCAGATACTTTATCTCCCGCTGACGACTCCCGGGGAGCAGACTTACGATCTCTGCTTCTTTGTCCAGGTGGTATTTTTCGCAGAAGCTGCTCCGGTCGAACTCTGCCTCCACCTCTTCCAGCAGGGGATGCCCCACAAACTCAGCCTTCAATTCCTGTTGGCGATAGAGTGCTTCTTCAAAGGGAAGTATAACCAACATCTTATCGACCAGCCGGGCTATCTTCTTTATCCTGCTGGGATACCATGCCCATAGCTGTGGACCTATGTAGTAGATGATAGGTATGCGCAGATGCCTGACCTTTTGGGCAAAATGGAGATTAAAGTAAGGATAATCTATAAGCACTATGGCCGATAGAGGATGCGTTTCGACAAACGAGATGAGCTCTTTTAACAGCCTCCTATGATATCCCAGACTGTGGAGAGCCTCCCACACACCCACCACCTCCAGATGGTCCACATCATAAAGCAACTCCACCCCTGCTTGCCGCATCCGCACACCACCCACACCGAAGAAACGGGTATTGGGGGACAAATTCCTGAGGGCTCTAACCAGCTCTGCCCCATGTAGCTCACCTGATGCCTCCCCGGAGATAATCAAGATGCTACCATTCAAAATGGTGCCCCCATTTCCTCAACTTAAATCCAAATTTTACCCCATAAGTTAATTAAAGTCAAGGGAATTAACTTAAGCTATCTGGATTGATAGTAACTCTATATTGATGAAAATAAAGGAGAAAACTCTCTTATCTTTGCTCCAGAATTTCCTTGCCAGCTCCCTATCTAATGAGTAGCTTATTCTTAA
>CABWKN010000111.1 GCA_902505605.1 Candidatus Guanabacterium sedimentis | reverse complement strand
TTCTACCACAAATTCAATAACATCCTTGATAGTTATATTAACCAGGAGTACCAGCAGATAGATTGGGAGAGCGAGTACAGCAATAACACCAGTGGATTAATCCTTTTCTCCACCTATCGCCTGAGCTCCCGTAACAGTCTGAGCGCCGGGTTAAATGTCAAAATGGACCAGGTTAACATCAGAGACGACATCGGTTATCCCTGGGAGAGATATCGACAGACTACCGCCTCTTTCTCCCTGGAAGATGAGATGGAGCTCGCCAGGAAGCTATCCCTGGTGGGAGGAGCAAGCATAGACTTGCTGTATAAGGGTAATGTAGGAGGATTGGCTGCCTCCTGGAACCCCTCATTCGGAATAAGATGGGAGGCTAAGCGGCATTTCACCATCCGCGGCTCGGTGAGCCGGAAGACAAGATTCCCCCTCATGCATGAGCTTTACAGCAGCAAATACGGTAATCTTGATTTAAAGGATGAGCGAGGCATGATATGGGAGATAGGGTGTGCTGTCGTCGGTTACTCCAATCTCTCCGTTGACTTTGCTCTATTCTGGAATGAGGTATCTAACCTGATTGACCTTGAAAGATTGCCAGATGGCAGCAGGATTTTTCAGAACATCGCTAAAGCCCGCATGCGGGGCTTTGAGGTCTCCCTCCACCGGGGCTTTGGCGAAAGGCTCTCCATGGGGGCTAATTATACCTATCTGCAGGCAATGGATTTAAACCTGGACCAATACTTGCCCTTCCGCCCCAAGCACAAGGCAAATGTAGAGCTGCGCTATGCCTTTCTTTTTGGATTACAGCTCACCAATCAGTTTACCTATGGAGCTAACTCTTATTACTATTCCGGGGCAACACGGCTTACACTCCCTTCCTATGTGGTGTGGAGCATCAAAGGTGACTTTCCACTTTATAACCAGCTGGGGGTGTTTGTTGCCGTTGATAACCTCCTTGACCAGAACTATCAGAAAGAGTACGGCTTCCCCTGGAGGGGAAAGACTTTTACAGTAGGAGGCAAGCTGGAATTTTAAAATCTTGACTTTAGTAAAAAGTAGGCTAAAATGATAAAACAGGTTCTACACAGATTTCAGAGGAGGAGGTCGACTGTGCTTAAAGATAAAAAATTTTGGCTTATTATCCTTTTGTTTGGTTCCATCTGGGGTGGGTTAGAGGTACTCCTTCATGATTCGTTGAAGATGGTAAACTTCAGCCCCATATCCCCCGTGCTCACCACCGTGGGATTCTTAACGCTGGCTGTGGCACGGATGATTTACAATAAAAGGGGTTCTTCAGCCATAATAGGGGGAATCGCCGGGCTTTACAAGTTTCTCGGTTTAGCCTTCTTCCCCTGTCAGCTCTTCGCTGTAATTCTGCAGGGAGCTACTTTTGATGTGGTGTATAGTTATCTGGACAAGAGATTGAGGGAGAACAGCGTAACGAGGGGTGTTATAGGAAGCCTCTCAGCCTACCTCAGCTATCTTGTGTTCGTCGTCGTGGTAACTTACATCATTCCTTACTCTTTCTGGCCCTCTCGCGGTGTGTCTGGAGTTTTGAACCATGCGGGTATTGATGGCTCTTTCGCCGCCCTGGGAGGTTTTGTAGCTGTCAGCCTGGGCGAAAGGCTGGGCAAGAAGGTGCAGGAGAAATTCTCTTATCTGCAGCGTTCACGAGCTCCCCTATTTTACACCAGCGCTGTTTCGGTTATCCTTGTCTGCTGGATAGTGGGGATCTTTTGGTAAAAACTCTTGCAGAGGTGAGGGTCTTTTTATCGCTCCTCTGAGAATAGCCAGCGGTTTTCCACCAGCTCTTATGTAAGGAGGAAGAAATCAAGGAGACTTTATGCTATGACTATTAAAAGCTTACATACTAACGATGCTTTGTGCACCGGTTGCCATATCTGCCAGTTGGCATGCGCCATGTGCCATTTCAGGGAGACTAATCCCAAAAAAGGTGCCCTGAGGATAACGGGAAAGTTCCCCAGCCCAGGGCATTTTCATATAGATGTCTGCAATCAATGCGGTGACTGCGCTGCCGCATGCCCTACAGAGGCAATCTATAAAGACAATGGTGTATACAAAGTTGACGAAGAGAAGTGCGATTACTGTCTTCTCTGTGTTGACGCATGCCCTTACGGGGTTATTTTCACCCACCCGAGTATGAATGTCATTTTCAAATGCGATTATTGTGGGCTTTGTGTTCACTATTGCCCCACAGGTGCTATTTTTGAATGAATACTTAGCTTAAAGGAGAACCGAGTATGAATGGTTATGGTGGCTCGGTATTAAGAGTTAATCTTTCCACAGGCAAGATAAAAAAACAAACTCTGGATCCCTGGATGGCTGAGAGCTATTTCGGGGGCAGAGGTTTTGCTTCCTATATCCTTTACAAGGAGGTGCCTGCTGGAATTGACCCATTAGGAGAGGAAAATAAGCTGCTCCTCATCAGCGGTCCGCTGACCGGCATGTTCGTCCCCGGTGGAGGAAAAGCAACCTTTGCCAGCAAATCTCCGGCTACCGGCTCCTACGGCGATAGCAATGTAGGGGGTATGATAGGGGCGGAGATGAAATATGCTGGCTACGACCTCATTATTTTCGAGGGGAATGCTCCTAAGCCTACCTACCTTTTCATCGACGATGACAAGGTCGAGCTTCGAAGCGCTGAGCCTCAATGGGGTAAGGGAGCGATAACCTGCGAGAAAGAATTAAAAGAAGAGTTGGGCGAGGAGTTTCAGATTGCTACCATCGGACCTGCCGGAGAGAGATTGATAAATATCGCCTGTATTCATCACGATTGGGGGCGACAGGCGGGCAGAACCGGAGTAGGAGCGGTGATGGGTTCCAAGAATCTGAAAGCCATCGCCGTGCATGGGACTAAGTCAGTTCCTGTGGCTGACCTGAAGTCCTATCGCAAAGCCTATAATAAAATGTTTAAATTCCTGAAAGAGAGCCCGGCACGCAAGGTCTGGGTCGATTATGGCACTCCCGGGGTGGTGGAATGGGTCAATGAAATAGGCGCCTTTCCTACCAGAAACTTCACCAGTGGCTTCCTAAAGAGTTGGGAGAAGGTGTCCGGACCCACCATGAAAAAGGAGATAGTCATCACCGACAAGTGTTGCTTCGCCTGCCCAACCGCCTGCGGTAAGTATTCCCATGTGAAGACCGAGAGCAGAGACTTTTATGTTGAAGGACCAGAGTATGAGACCATCGCTATGATCGGTAGCAACAATGGAGTGGACGACCTCAGGGATATCGCCTATGCCAATTACCTCTGTGACGAGATGGGCTTGGATACCATCTCAGCAGGAAACATTGCTGCGTTCGCCATTGAATGCTTTAACAAAGGAATAATAACCGAGGAAGATACCGGCGGGGTAAGTCTCAAATTTGGTGATCCAGAGTCGGTCTTCCACCTCATTGAGTTAATGGGTAAGCAGGAGAAGATTGGAGAGCTTCTCTCCCATGGAGTGAAGTATGCTGCTGAGCAGCTGGGACAGGGGAGCGAGAAATTTGCTTGCCATGTGAAAGGGTTAGAGATAAGTGGATATGAATTCCATCGCGCCCCTGCTATGGCTTTGGCTTATATGACCGCCGACATCGGTGCCCATCATAATAGAGCCTGGGCGATAACCTATGATATTGAAGTAGGTAGGGACAAAATAGAGGGGAAGGCAGAGAGGGTAATCCTGCTCCAGCATATCCGACCGCTATTTGATATTATGGGTGCCTGTCGCCTGCAGTGGGTCGAGGTGGGTCTCCCCCTGGAAACCTATCCCCCCGTATTTAATGCCATTACAGGATTTGACTTAAGCTGGGAGGATATGCTGAAGACAGCCGAACGGGTGTGGAATCTCACCCGCTGCTTCTGGGTAAGAGAGGTGCCAGATTTTGGACGTCCCTGGGATATGCCGCCTGCTCGTTTCCTTGAAGACCCCGTCACCGAAGGACCCACCAAGGGGGCTAAGATGTCCCCTGAGGAGGTGGAGCAATTGCTGGACAATTATTATCGGTTGCGGGGCTGGAACTCCAATGGGATACCTACAGAGGATAAGTTGAAAGAGCTTGGCCTGGAATGGGTAGTTGAGGGTTTGAAGAAAAGAGGAAGGTTTTAGCAGGTCATATAGAATATCGGGCTCAACCTCCGGAAACCATATTCAGAAGAAATATCTCATCCCCATCCTTGGGGTGAAAATCCTTGCTTACCCGGTCTCCATTGACCGTTACCAGAGCAACAAGGTCAGGATTAATTTTCAGGTGCTTGATGATATTCCTGACTGAGAATGAATCATCAACTTCAAAGACACTATTACCTTTCTCTTCAACATATTTGCGAACTGCTCCGAAGCCTTTGACCATGACTTTCATCCCTTTTTCTCCTGCTAAAGATTAATGTGCCTCATCTCTCCTCGTTCGGTGTCAATAACCAATAGCTTTTTTCGCAGAGCCGCTCCCTTGCCCGTTAATATCTTAATTACTTCCTGAGCTTGCAGCGAGGCAACCATCCCCACAGTTCCCGGCAAGTTGCCCTCTTGTACCTCAACTCCTTGTTCTATAGTTATGCCCTTACCCCCATAAATTATAGAAAGCGAGGCATCACCGGGAAAGATAGAGGTCACCTGACCGCTAAAGCCAGCTACCGCCCCATGGACAAGGGGTATATTCAGTTGCTCACAGGTAGATTGCAACATTAGACGGTAGCCGATATTATCCAGGGCATCGCATACCACATTAAGGGAGCTTAACAGGTGCAGAGCATTCTCCTCGGTCACAAAGCCTTCCCACCGCTCGACCTCAATGGCTGAGTTAATCTCTCGTACCCTCTGCTCCGCCAGGCGAGCTTTTACAAGGTTGAGACCTTTCTCGGGAAGGAGGATTTGTCTGTTCAAATTGTCCTCTACAAAACGGTCACCATCGACAATGAGCATCCCTCCCACCCCTGCTCGTGCCAGCAATTCCACTAAAAGCCCACCCAGTCCACCCAGTCCTACCACAGCTACTTTAGAGGATAGAAGCCTTTGCTGCCCTTCAATACCGAGAGTTCCTATATTTTTTAGATAGCGAAGCGGCACAATACCTGCCTCGAGCGAATGCAACTCAACTTCTCTGGGGGATAAACGGAAATGGCGGCAGAGCCTATTCCTCTCAGAGAGAGAAAGAACTGCCAGCGGATTCCCGTCGGGGCCGGATATAATTGTGCTCCTCTGTTTGAGCTTGTTTACAATAGCTCTTTCCATACCTTAATTAGAATATCTGTTGTAAATTCATAAAAATAGTAGCATAATGGCATTCTGATGTCAATTATTCAGCAGAAAGAGAGAAACTGACAACCTTGTTTAGTTAGCCTCAAGAGCGGTGTGTCTGCCTTGCTAGCTCCCCTAAGTGGGGGTTGACAAGCCAGATTTTTATGCTAATATTTATGTGGAAGGAGCGGGTGTAACTCAGTGGTAGAGTGCAAGCTTCCCAAGCTTGAAGTCGCGGGTTCGAATCCCGTTACCCGCTCCAATTTTTATCGTTTTTTAATATTAAAATTTTTAAACAATAAGGTGATTGATGATGAGCAGTATTTTTTCGAAAAAAGGAAGTGATAAGTTTGATTCATCCACTCCAGGCGAAGCAAAGCCCTCCTTAAGCTTTTCTCTGAAAAAGGGAGAAGAGCAGTCCATTGGGACAAAACCCACAGATGCAGTAATAGGACAGAAGGTCTATATAAAAGGTGAGCTGGGTGGGAATGGAGATGTAGCGGTAGAAGGCAAAGTAGAAGGAAAGATAAAATTAAATAAGCGCCTGATAATCAGCAGAGGGGGGATTGTTAAGGCAGAGGTGTCCGCAGAGTCAGTAACGGTAGCTGGAAATCTGATAGGAAATGTGAAGGCCGCGAAGAAGGTAGAGATTCTATCCACCGGGCATCTGGAAGGGGACATCAAAACACCGAATATCGTGATATCTGAAGGGGGTCATTTTAAAGGGAATATAGACATGAATCTACCTACCGAACCACCAGCTCCGGCTGAAAAGAAAAAAGAAAAACCAGCTGAAGATAAAAAAGAAGAGGTTAAACAGGTTTTCCCCCCAAAAACCGAAAAACCCCCTTCTGCTCCAACCATAAAAGAATAGCCTACGTCCTGTAAATATTTATATGGGAGAGAGAATATGAAAGAGATTACTCCTGCTCTCAGAACCGAGGGGGTAAAATATGCCATAAGAGACATCGTTCTCCTCGCTGAGGAGCTTAAAAGAGAAAAAGTTGAGGTATTGCACCTCAACGTGGGGGACCCAATCAAATTTGACTTTGAAACCCCCCCTCATATTATCGACAGCGTATACGCCGCTATGCAGAAAGGGTTCAACGGTTATGGACCTTCTTTGGGAGTTGAAGAGGCGGTTGATGCCATTAAGTCGGATGCACAGGGGAGAGGTATCAAGAATATCTGCACGGTATTCATTTGCGCGGGAGTGAGTGAAGGAATAGAGTTGGCGTTAGCAGCTTTGCTCAATCGTGGAGAGAACCTCCTTGTACCTTACCCATGTTACCCATTATACCCAGCCGTTTTAGCTAAACTGGAAGCAGAGCCAAACCCTTATTATCTGGATGAAGACAAGGGATGGGAACCAGACCTCAATGATATTGAGAGCAAGATCAATAATAAGACCAGAGCGATTGTGCTCGTCAATCCCAGCAACCCCACCGGTGCTGTCTATAGCCAGGAGACCCTTGTTAATATAATTGAGCTCGCTCGCCGATACAATCTGATGGTCTTCTCCGATGAGATATATAATGATATTGTGTACGATAACAAAAAGAGCATCTCTACTGCCTCGCTAAACCCGGATTTGCCGGTGATAACCTTTGGTGGCATGTCAAAGGTTTATCTGGCACCAGGATGGAGATTGGCATGGGGTATTCTCTCCGGGGAATCGGAGACCATCAAAAAATATGACCAAGCGTTGCAGAAGCTTCTTCGAGCCAGGATATGCGCTAACCATCCCGAGCAATTCGCTATCCAGCCTGCCTTGCAGGGTGACCGCTCTCACCTGGTCTCTATGATGGAGCGGTTGCACAGAAGGAGGGATATCACTTACCGGCGGCTTAATTCCATCAAGCATATAAGCTGTGTCAAACCCGAGGGGGCTTTTTATGCCTTTCCCCGCCTTGATATACCCATCTCGGACGAGGAGTTTGTCAAAAAGCTATTGTATGAGACAAAGGTATTGGTAGTGCACGGGGGAGGCTTTGGGCAGCACCCGGGAACCAAGCATTTTCGAGTAGTCTTCTTGCCTTCTGAAGAGATATTGAATAAAGCTTTTGACCTCCTCGAGGGCTTTATGGAAAAACACTTTTAGGAGGAGGTAGCGCCTTTTTTGGCAGCTGGCATATGGAGGAGAAAAAGGAGCCTGAGATAGCTACCTCCGCTGAAGCCCTTTTCAGCGTGGGAAGACTGCTTATAAATGGACCTACCGACGGCTTCCTCAATATGGCCATAGACGAATCACTCCTCCTCTCATGTCAGCGGGGAGAGGAGCCCTCGCTTTTTCCCACCATCCGCTTCTATCAGTGGTCCACTCCCACCCTCTCGCTCGGCTATGCTCAGAGAAGCTCTCAAGCGGTAGACCGCCATTACTGCCGAGAAGCGGGAATCAAGGTAGTGAGGAGGCTCACCGGTGGGAGGGCGGTGCTCCATCATAAAGAGGTGACTTACAGCGTGGTTGCCCACACAGACAACCCGCCCTTCTGCGGTTCTATTTCGGATACCTACCTTCTGCTCTCACAGGCTATAATGGGAGCTTATACCTCGCTGGGGATAGCAGCCGAGATGGCAGGCAAAGAAGAGGGACATAGCTTGTCAATCTCTCCCATGACCCGCTCGCCATGCTTTTATTCTCCCTCAAGGCACGAGATAGTCTATCAGGGTAAGAAGCTGGTAGGAAGTGCCCAGAAGAGGCAGAAGGGTTCATTACTTCAGCATGGTTCCATCCTCCTCGATTTTGACCCCCAGCTTCTCCTTTTAGCAACCTGTCAACAGCCGGGAATGAGGCTCCCCGAAAGGGTTACTTCCATCAAGGAGATTCTCCAGCGAGAGGTGTCCCCTGATGGGCTGATAGAGAAGTTGGCAGCCTCCTTCAGGAAAACTCTGAAATTAAAGCTATCCCCGGGGGAATTGACCGACCGAGAGAGGGAAGTAGCTCAGAGGCTCTGCGAAGAAAAATACTCCCAGGATGCCTGGAACTATCTAAGATAGATGAAAAAACTTGCTCTTATAATAGTCCTTACTGTGCTACCATTTTTGCTGCCTTCATCGTCACCTCTTTGTGCCGGGGTGAGCCATAATCGTTTGAACCATATCTCCTTATGCCAGGGAAGCCCTTCGGGAGAAGATGCCAGAATGGTGGCGGCGCAGATATTTTTTGTAGAAGGGAACTCTCCGGCAGAGATGGAGGAGTATATAAGAGGAATAAAGCGCGATGGCATCAACACCATCTTGCTGAGGGTGTTCCAAAACCGGGGCGACCGCCCGCATCCCATTGCCGGCAATAAGCGGTACCCAGGTGTCTATTTCCAGACCGATCAAGCTCCCGTTATTACCGACCTGCTAAAGCCAATTGTGGAGATAGCTCACCGGTATGAGATTAAAGTCTTCGCCTGGATGTCCACCCGTCATTGCGACTGGCAGCTCGAACGCAACAGCAGCTGGAGGGATATGCGGTTTAATCCCCGAAGTGGCAGCCTGGAATATGGAGAGTCCCTCGACCTTTTTAATCACGAGGTGGTGGATTATCTTGTCGCCCTCTATCGGGACTTGGCTCGCTATCCCATTGATGGAATATTACTTCAGGATGACTTAATTTCCAGAAGCACCGAAGGATACAGCCCCTCTGCCCAAAGGCTCTACTACCAAAAATTTGGCAAAAAACTGCAGCCTGAAGCTATGTATGTTCTCAATGGGGACTCTCTTTCCCATACTCCTGATTTCTGGCAGTGGGTAGCCTGGAAGAGCCAGTATCTCCTCTCCTTCGCTGACACTTTGAGAAAAGCCTGCCGGGAGGTGAATCCCGCGCTCCGGTTTTCGCTGAATATCTATTACGACACCCTCTACAGCCCCCGAAACGCTCTGGCATGGCTCTCCCAGGACTTAAGCTCCTTGCTTTCCTCCGATTTGGATTATCTTTTCATTATGTCCTATCACCGACAGATAAAAAGGGAACTCTCCCTCTCTCTTTCGCAGACCTATAGCCTTCTCACAGATATGATGGAGCGACTGAGTAAAAGCACCTCCCAAGGGGATAAGGTGGTGATGAAGCTTCAGATGAGGGATTGGACCACTGGTGAGCCTATACCCTTTTCCGAACTCACCGATTTTCTGCAGATTTTTCTCCGAAACAGTAAAGTCGGAATTGCCCTGGTTCCTTATATCAGGAGTCCCACCAGCACACAATTATTAAGAAGCATTAATAGGTGATAAGTCCCACAGGGGAACATTTTTGCTTTACAATTATGTCCTAATTAGTTAAACTTTCTATTGACTGAGAGATGATATGTTGCTTGAGGAGGTAGTCTAACGGAAACTCTCCTAATAGACACGATTGTTATCCTTCTTA
>CABWKN010000110.1 GCA_902505605.1 Candidatus Guanabacterium sedimentis | reverse complement strand
TCTATTTAATATATCTCTGAAACTCTTTACTTTCATTGTGCTTCGTAATTGCTCTATAGTTAATATATTTAATGGTTATAAATTGTTGAGGTTTAGAAACAAAGAGGTAATGGTATGAAAAATATTGCCTCACATTAGGTTAGATACATTTAACATTTCCCCCCCCCAGGGGCGAACTCAGTAAATCATCTCTATGGTGACTTTTTCATCTCGATAACTTTCTTCCTAACAAACATCACCTTGTCTCTCAGTCCTTAGTGTTTTATAAAATATGAAATTTAATTCACTTTTTTCTTGACAAGTAAAAGAAAGTAACAGTAATATATTACTACTAATAAAAGAGACAAAAGGCGAGATTAGCCAAAGGAGAGGAAAGGATTTTTTACTCTGCGCCATATAAGATTCTCATTATCCTGCTCAGAGCTGTGGGGAATAAGCATAACCTGCCAGCAACTGATTTATCTTTTTGACAGATAGCAAACGGCGAGTAATTCTCCTCACCGCGGTGGTGGGGGATGTGTTTAACCAATTTTTAAAAAAGGAGGCAACCAACATGGCAGAACGCAACGGTTTTATCGTTTCAGTTTTTCTGATATTCATTCTTGCCATCCCAGCGATGATTTTTGCGCAGCGGGTGATTGACCTGGATAAGGTGTGGGGAGATGTGCGGGTGCTGGGGCGCAATATAACTGATGAGTGCGGGCGCGCAGTAGCCCAGGGGGACATTAACGGAGATGGCTATATGGACCTCATCATCGGTGCCTCATTTGCTGACCCTGGTGACCCTCCACTCACTGATGCCGGCGTGGCCTATGTCATTTTTGGCTCCAGCTCACCAGCGTCAACTTTGGACTTGAGCATCGACTCAGCCGACATCACCGTCTGCGGGTATGATAAATATAGTTACACAGGCAATGCCTTAGCCAGCGGAGATGTCAACGGCGATGGTTTCGATGACCTCATCATCGGCGCCCCTTGTGCTGACACCGGAACCCCTTCACGATTTAGCGCCGGGGAAACCTATATCATCTTCGGAAGTAGCTCACTACCCTCAACTATCGACCTGAGCGTCACACAAGCCGATATCACTATCTGTGGAGCTGTTACATTAGATAATTTCGGCTGTGCGGTGGACAGCGGGGATGTGAACGGCGATGAGTATGATGATATGATCATCGGTGCTTATAATGCTGACCCCGGTACCCCTGAACGATATGCTGCTGGGGAGACCTATGTATTCTTCGGCAATATTTTCTCAACACCCACCACTATCGACCTGAGCGTCACACCAGCCGATATCACCATCTGTGGAGCTGATGCCAATGATAATTCAGGCTGGGCGGTGGCCAGCGGGGATGTAAACAGCGACGGATATGATGACCTAATCATCGGTGCCTATTTGGCTGACCCCGGTACCCCTGCACGCCTTGATGCTGGGGAAGCCTATGTCATCTTCGGCTCCAGCTTACCTTCCTCCAGTATTGATTTAAGCACCCAGTCAGCCGACATCACCGTCTGCGGGGTTTATGAGTTTGATAGTTGTGGCAATGCGGTGGCCAGCGGGGATGTGAATGGTGATGGGTACGATGATATAATCGTCTGTGCCTATTGGGCTGACCCCAGTGACCGCATGGAGGCCGGGGAGACTTATGTCATTTTCGGAAAGAGCTTCGCATCTCCTACAACTATCGACTTGAACATTGAGTCAGCCGACATCACCATATGCGGGGATTATTATGGGGATTGGTCTGGTTGGGCGGTGGCCAGTGGGGATGTAAACGGTGATGGAAACCATGACCTGATCATTGGTGCCCGTCTTGCTAACCCCAGTGGTATTACCAATGCCGGGGAGACCTATGTCATTTTCGGAAAGAGTTTCCTATCTCCACCCTACACCATAGAGCTGAACTCACAGCCAGCCGACATCACCGTCTGCGGGGACAATGATAGGGATGAGTCTGGCTGGGCGGTGGCCAGTGGGGATGTAAACGGAGACGGATGCGACGACATCATTATCGGTGCACATTATGCTGACCCCGGTGGACGCACCAATGCCGGGGAGACCTATCTCATCTCAGGAGGAGGCTCCATTATCACCGCTCACGGTCTGGGTGGCAAAAGCTGGATAAAGGAATTCAGCCTGCTGGGTAGAGACTGGGGTAGTTTCAAAGCCTTCGGAGTGGTAAACTCCGAGGGTGAGGTGCATCTGGCGGTGGGTGATACCGATGCCGATAGCCTGGATGAGATTGTCGCCGGTCAGGGCGAGGGAGCAAAGTCCTGGGTGAAGATCTTTGAGGTGGATGGCTCCCCCATCAGCACCTTCAAAGCCTTCGGAGCAGCAAACACCTACGGTGAAGTCCATCTGACCTTAGGTAACTTTGATGAGGACCTGAATGATACGGAGATAGCCGTAGCCCAGGGTGAAGGGGGACAGTCGTGGGTGAAGACCTTCGAAACTGATGGAACTTTAATCCTTAGCTTCAAAACCTTTGGTGCTGCCAATGCTCAGGGAGAGGTTCATCTGTCGTCGGGTGATCTGAACAAAGATGGGATTGATGAGATAATAGCCGGTATGGGAGAAGGTGGCAGTTCCCGGGTAAAGGTATTCAATCTTTGGGGTGACTTCATCCGCTCCTTCCGGGCATTTGATTCTATTGACAATCCCGGCGGTGAGGTGCGCCTGGCGGTGGGGAACTTTAATGCTGACGATGATGTAGAGATAGCAGTTGCCACCGGCTACAATGGTGGCAACAGGGTCAAGCTGTTTGATAAGTTAGGCAACTTTATCAGGGAATTTACTCCCTTTGGCTTTGGAGGTAACCCCAACGGTGATGTGCAGATAACCGCAGCCGATATAGATAACGATGGCATTGATGAAATCATTTGCGGTCATGGTGAGGGAGGCAGCTCAGTGGTCAAGGTGTTCAAAGCTGATGGGACTGCCATCTTCAACTTCAAAGCCTTCGGATTTACAAACTCCCAGGGAGAAGTCCACCTCGGCAAGAGTAATTACTGAGTACCTTACTTTTAGTATGCTGAAGTGACAGCTCCAGGATGAAGAATTATAACTATGAGGAAACCTTCATCCGCTTTTATAAAAATCGAGCAAGAGTAAAGAAAGTAATGCCTGCGGACGGGTAGTATTTGCAGGCACCATAAAATATGGTGAGAGGCATTGGAAACTGGAATGGACTACATATAATTAATTGCCCTCAAAATTGTATGCCCGTCTCAAGGCACTTTTGAAGAAATAGACCCGAAATTGTGTGCAATAATATTGTATTAGCTATAGCACACATGCACGAATATCAGAGCTTTTACATCTTAGGCCCCGAGCCATATAACCTATTTACTTGTTCAGATATTAGGTCAGAATTATCAGGTGCGTGCTTTCCAGTCATTTCGTCCCATCTTCAGTTTGGAAACCTTCCCTAAGTTTTAGAGCTAAAAGAAAGGCAGCAAAAATCCTGCTTAAGGTGGGCATCTTTATCTTAGGATGAGGACAAAAAAGAGGATGTCTTATATACTCTAAAATGGTAAATTTGTATAAGATATTTAAAATATAAAAATGGTAGCGGGGATCGGATTTGAACCGATGACCTTTGGGTTATGAGCCCAACGAGCTACCAGACTGCTCCACCCCGCAACCTACAAAAATTATAAATCATACCCTCTGAATTGTCAAGCTGTTTTTCCCCGCCCGTTGGCTTCACCATCCTCGGCAGAGATGAAAAGGGGTTATTTATCTTTTCTGGGGAAAAGATAGACAATCTCCCCTGGCTTAACCAGACCCAGCTCCTCGCGGGCTATCTTTTCGATGGTAAAGAGGTCTTCCTTCAGTAATATAATCTCTTTTTTTAGACGTTCATTCTCCTGCAGAAGCTTGCTTATCTCATCTTCTAAATGCTGGTAGATCAGCTTCCTGCGATAAAGCTCCAGCACACCGTTATCTCCCGCCAGAGAGATAATAATAACAAAGAGGATGATAATGATAAACACTACCCACGCCGCCTTCTGGGTGAAGGAGAAGGTGTTCTTAGTTCGGCGGTAATAATTTCTGTCCATGGAAAACTATCATCCCTCCGTCAATCATACTGCTATAGCTGAAAGCTTACCCTGGTATTGTACCCTTCTCAAATTTGCGATAAGCCGCTATACCCGCGAACCGAGCGCTTTCGCCCAGGTCTTCCTCAATGCGCAGAAGCTGGTTGTACTTAGCAGTCCGTTCCGAGCGGGAAAGGGAGCCGCACTTTATCTGCTCCACCTTGCACCCCACGGCTAAGTCGGCAATAGTGGTATCCTCGGTCTCTCCAGAGCGATGAGAGATTATTGCCGTATACCCCCATTTATGAGCCTTTTGAATGGTCTCCATGGTCTCACTGAGGGTTCCGATTTGATTCGGCTTAATAAGGATAGAGTTAGCTGCCGCCTTCGTTATCCCCTCTTCCAGCAAGCGGGGATTGGTCACAAAGAGGTCGTCCCCCACCAGCTGCACCTTCTTTCCCAGGGTCTTAGTGAGCAGCTCCCATCCATTCCAATCATCCTCCGCCAGACCGTCTTCAATAGAGACAATGGGATACCTTTCTACTAATCTACCGTAAAGCTCCACCATATCCTCCGCCGACCTTTTGACAGATTTCCCCCGAGAGAAGGAGTAGACCTGCTCAGAATAAAAGGTCGAAGCCGCTACATCCAGGGCAAGAAATACCTCATTGCCCGGCATATATCCGGCTGCTTCTATTGCCTTTATTATAAGCTTAATAGCTTCCTCATCGGAATTAAGATTAGGGGCAAACCCCCCTTCATCCCCCACCGCAGTGGAATGCCCACTGGAGCTCAATAACTTTTTTAAATGGTGAAAGACCTCGGCGCCCATCCGCAGAGCTTCTCCGAAGGTAGGAGCTCCCACCGGCACTATCATAAACTCTTGAAACTCCAAAGTATTATTGGCATGAGCACCGCCATTGATGACATTCATCATGGGCACCGGAAGGGTTCGAACCCCCAGCCCTCCCAGGTAGCGATATAGAGGGAGGTCGCTAGCCTCGGCTGCCGCTTGGGCTACCGCTAACGAGACCCCTACTATGGCGTTAGCACCCAGCTTTCCTTTATTGGGAGTACCGTCCAATTCAATAAGAAGGTTATCCACCGCCGTTTGGTCGCTGGCGTCCATACCTATGAGCGCCTCAGTAATGATGGTGTTCACATTTCCTATCGCTTTGTGCACTCCGCGCCCCTGGTACCTTCTCTTATCCTCATCCCGCAGCTCAAGGGCTTCGTGCGTGCCTGTAGAAGCTCCGGAGGGGACCGATGCCCTCCCCAGGAAGCCCGACTCCAGCAACACATCCACCTCTATGGTGGGGTTCCCTCGAGAGTCAAGAATCTCCCTGGCAAAAACCTCCTCAATAATAAATAACACCCTTCCCTACCTCCAATAAATTATGCCTCAAGCACCCCGGCGGAAAAAGTATCTCCGCCCACTCTCTATTATTCTCTCCAGCTTTTCCGGGGTATCCGCCTCGGCATAGTAGCGGACTACTGCCTCGGTGCCGGAGAAGCGAATGAGAAACCAGCTTTCATCCTCAAAGAGAAGCTTCAAGCCATCTAGACTGACAACCTTCTTTACCGTGAAGTCATCCAGGCTCTTGGGGGGACGCTGTAATCGCCTCTCCAGAAGCTTGCTGAGATAAGGGGTGAGGCTCACCGTTACCTTCCGGTTATAGAGCCGCGCCCCTAACCCCTGACAGAGCTCAGTCAGTGCCAGGGAAAGATTTTTGCTATAATACGCTGCCATTTCGGCTACCATCAAACACGCTAAAATACCATCCTTCTCGGGGATATGCTCCTTAATGGAAAAACCGGCGCTCTCTTCTCCACCCATGATAACTTTATTCTGCAAGATAAGCTCCCCAATATATTTAAATCCTACTGGGGTCTCATAGACTTTTAGCTTATGTTTTCTGGCTACTAAATCGAACAGATGGCTGGTAGCCACTGTCCTAGCTACACCACCCCTCCAGCCTTTCCTTTTCACCAGATAATCGAGGAGCAGCGGGAGCAGGTGATTGGCAGGGAGGTAATCCCCTCCCCTGTCGAGGCAGCCGAACCTATCAGAATCGGCATCAGTGGCGATACCTATATGGTATTCGCTGTTCCGAAGTATTTGCTTGAGCTCTGAGAGATTCTCCTCCTTAGACTCCGGACTATAGCCTCCAAAGTAGGGGTCGCGGAAATTGTGGATGACTTTAAGCTGGCATCCTTCCTCCAGCAAAATACGGTCCAGATAATCTCTGGCTGTACCATAAAGCAGGTCGACCACCATCTTCATCCGGGAATCCCTTATCAGAGAAAAATCTACCTTCTGCCGCAGCAAAGCGAGATAATCCTCCTGGGGATTTATCATATTAAAGTATCCTTCTTCGAGGTAATAAGAATCCCTGAAGCCCGTTCTTTCCAGAGAGGAAAGCTCTTTTTCTACCTCGTTGGTAACCTGAGGGAGGGATTCAGCACCCTCAGCGGTAAATAACTTCATCCCGTTATATTCGGGAGGGTTATGGCTGGCAGTAAAATTAACCCCTCCTGCCGCTTCCCGCTGTCGGATGGCGAAGCAGAGAGCAGGGGTGGGAACATCACGGGTGCAGAGGTAAGTCTTCATCTTGTTATAAGTGAATACTTTAGCCGCCTCCAGGGCGAACTTCTCCGATAAAAAACGGGTATCATAGCCGATGACAAGCCCCTTGGCGGCGAGTTCTTTTCGCTTAAGATAATTGCAGATAGCCTGCGAGACCATCCTCACGTTATGGAAGGTGAACTCGTCACCGATTATAGCTCTCCACCCTGCGGTTCCAAACTTGATCATATTTCCTTTTTCTTCTGTTATTATAATAAATATAACAAATATTTAGTGTAAA
>CABWKN010000109.1 GCA_902505605.1 Candidatus Guanabacterium sedimentis | reverse complement strand
TTTCTCTCTGATTTTGGGCTCTTTTAAAGGTCTCGATTAAGTTAAACTTGCGCTTCTTTTCCTTTATTCTCCCTCCTCTAAGATAATATCTCTCAGACACATACAGCCCTCCAGTAAATGTAGCACCATGGAGGGCTTGTCCCCACATACAAAGGGTATATCTACCGCATAGTGTCAAGGCATAGTGCGGAGTAAAACAAGGAATATACTAAACACAAAGCAAGCACGGGGGGCATACCCCCTTTCGCCGGACTTCCCACGCTTGGAAAAGTAGGAAATAGATAGATATGGTTTCTCACACGCCAAAATTAACTTTAAGCAATAAACCTGAAACATGGTGGAGTATGGATGTTTACTTAAAGATCATCCTTAAGAACCTAATAAATCACTCCATACCCCCCTTATGGTAATCCGTCCCTGTGAAACCGATGAGGTGAATGTGGTTAATTAGCAATTTTTGGCATTTATCTTGTAAACTCTTGATACTAAGGTATTTATATGAGCATCATAAATTGGCGTAACTTATTGAACATAAAAGACATAAAGGCTTTTTGATTAAAAAAGCTGAAAAGTGCCCCTTTTTTGCGGGGTGAATGGTTGGAGTTAAGGTCAAGACATCATCCCCGCGGAAAAATGAAGCAAGTTTGAGTTTATCGCTGGGGGTAGAAGGCAGACAAAGAGAATGGCTCCGACTAATGTCTGTGAAGTCAAATAACATACAGTATAGGGGGGTAAAATAGCCCAAATTGCCTGTTTTTGGGGCTTAAAAATGGAAACGAGGGGAAAGGATACTCGCAAAATGAAATAGGGGCTATATATTGCCAATTTTGCCACCTTTCAGGGGAATGCGAAGCTTTGCAAGCCCCAAACGCTGGTTCGACTCTAACCGCCTGCTAAAAGTTTGAGGGTTAAAATATAAAAATAGACACTAAGGTAGTTCGTGGCTTTGCAAGGGGGGGATTGTGGAAATTTGCCCATTTTCGCACTTTCTCTGGTGGGGTAAGGGGTAGATACCTGTAAATGTGAAAAGGGGGGTTAAAAATGGATGGGGGAATTTCTTTTTCTGCCGTGCTATAGCTAAGCGAAGGGGATATGAGAACCTCAGGCTGGAGGAGTTCAAGGAGCCGAAGAAGTCATCCGAAGAGGCAAAGCTCACCTTAGAGAGAAAATAAGCCAAGATCAAGAAGCCCAAATGCCGGTAACATTATAGTGGAAGTTCAAATACTTAACTAGGGTATATATACCCCCTTTCGCCGATACTTCCCATTCACTGAAACACTGATATTGATAGATATGGTTATTCACACACTTATCTCCAATTTGGAAGGCGAGCGATTCTGCTGATGGCAGCCTATGAGGTGGAGATTCTCTCTGAAGACTGTATGATGGTCATCAAGGAAGTGAGCCTCCCAGCCCAGTTCGAGCATAGGAATATGAACAAACTTTCATTCTGTTCATTTTAACAAAGTGTTCGAGTTTCTATTCGCTCACCTTCAGAAGTTAACAAATATCTCTATATTTTTAGCATAGGAGATATCTTTTAAGAGTAAGGGTTTTATTTCAGACAAATTTTACCTTGAAATCTTCTAAAAACGCCTGTTGAAAACTGAGAGAGAGAGAATGTAGTTTACAATAAGCTTAAGATTATTTTTTATTGTAGCCACTAGCCTTATAAGTAGGAGACCAAATGGAGTCCATAAGAAGACAGAGTTGAACCAGTCAGCAAAGGTTTAAAAAACGGCTAAAGCATCTTCAAAGCATAATGATGCTGAAGATGTCACTCTAACAGACGCGAAGTGGTACATCCGATGGGCTTTAAATCCCCTAGAATTATTAAATTAATGGAGATGGTTTTATGACAATATTGTGACAGAAATTGGGACAAACTGGTACTCTTTGGTACAAATTGGTGCAGATAAAAGTTCTCTGCGACTATAAGAGAGTGTGGGAGTTATCTTGTATTTCAATAACTTAGGAAAAGGTTTGCCAAGGATCAGAAATCCTTTGCTCTATCCGCTGAGCTACAGGCGCACCCTTTGCTTTTAATAAGCCCTGTCTCTCTGTTAGCGCAAACCATTTCAGTAAGCCTGTTGGATTCTGCCGCACATTTCCTCGTGCTGATGCCTATGCGATAGACTCGAGCCTGTTCATACTTTAAAATATAGCATTTAAGTCCTTTAAAGTCAATTGCTCTTTTTGCAACTTTGCCTAACCATAGCGTGCTCTTAATATCTTGATGGTCTATACTTTGGTGGTACCATTATTGGGGCCAAGTAGAAGTGGATTTGAATTTTGCCGAGACCCTTCTCACTTATTGCTAATTTAGAATTACATTGGAAATATGCTGGAGCTGGAAATAAAATCAATGGGTAGTGGTAATGGGAAAGGGAGGAAATAAAAAATAAGCTTGCATAAGAAGAAATTTTATGTTACATATATTGTGAAAACGATTCCATAAAATGGTTAAAATAACTGATGTAGCCAAAAAGGCCGGGGTATCGGTAGCCACTGTTTCTCGAGTGATTAATCGCCGGGGAAATGTGAGGAAGAGTACTGAGCAGAAAGTACTGGAAGCCATCAAGGAGCTAAACTACATTCCCAACTTTTCTGCCCGTTCTTTGAAGACCGAAAAAACCCTCACTATTGGAATGATTGTGCCAGACATTACCAATCCCTTCTTCCCCATCGTCTTCAGAGGAGCCGAGAGTGTGGTTAAGCAGGAAGACTATACTATCATTTTATGCAATACCTTTGAGGACGAATACGAAGAGATGAGGTATCTAAGCATACTGGAGGCGAAGAAGGTGGATGGGATTCTGTTGATAAAAGCTCCTGGAAGGTCGGGCAATGAGCAGTATATGGAAAAGCTCAACACCCTGCCTATTCCCATTGTGTATTTAGACCGTCTCCCCAAACTTCAAGACATCCCGGCGGTGGTAGCAGACAACATTGGTGGCGGTTATGCAGCTACCACTCATCTCCTAAAGCTTGGGCACAGAAAGATTGCCATTATAACCGTCCAGTATCCTCTGACCGTTCACCTGGAAAGACTGCAGGGATATGTTAACTCTCTTCGTGACCATAATATATCTATAAACAAATCATATATTAAGAAGGGAATCCCCACCATAGAGGAGGGTATCTCCTTAGGTCATTCGTTACTCAGTATGAAAGACCGACCTACAGCTATATTTGTAACCAATCACAAAATGACCATTGGCATAATGAGGGCGTTGGAGATAGCTGCCTTAGAATGCCCAAAGGACATCAGTGTGGTTGGTTACGACGATTTTGATTGGGAAAGCGTATTCCATCCCCGGCTAACCGTGGTGGCCCAACCTGCATACCAGATGGGAGAGACTGCTGCCTGGTTGTTAATAAAGATATTGAGAGATGGGGTGGACGATTTGCCCAATAAGAAAGTCATTCTTTCCCCCGAACTTAAAATAAGGGAGTCGTGCGGAATTTATTGCCAGTCCAAGTCCAAACTTAAGATGCCTTAAAAGAATCAACATCTGTTAGGACTAATTATGTGGAAAAATAGGCAACAGTCTCAAAAAGTAACCTTTTCGGTTTATCCACAGGAGAAAGGAACAGGTGATGAGAATCTTGGGCAAGACAAATGGATGTATCTTTTTCTACCCCTCTCTCAGGAGTGTGGTGTTAGGATTTGCAGTAGCTTCGTTTTTACTCTTCATGGTCGCATTTGCCGCCAATGACAATCCGTTAGCATTCATTAAGGGCTCAGCTTTATCTCCTCTCCTTCCTGAAAGCCAATCCTCTGAAAAGGAGATAATAATAGACGGTCCCATTGGCACACCTTCTCAATACGGGTTAGAGCAATTACTAAGGGCGCTCCAGATGAGAGGAGTCTTTCTTGGCAAAGGTGAGTCCCTGGAAACGGCGAAATCCTCTGATATTCTGCTGGTAGGCACCCTGAACGGCTCGAGCCTGATAAAAAAGCTCAAAAGCGATGGTAAATTAGAGCTCGCCGAAGCAAAAGAGTCCTTAGCGGTGAAGAGGGTAAGGAAGGATGATAAAAACATCCTTATAGTCGCCGGGTCGGACGACCGGGGACTGATGTATGCCTTGCTGGAACTGGCTCAGCAAGTGAAAGCCCTGGAGAAAGGAGAAGAGTGGTTCGCCTCGATGAATGAGGTGTCCGAAAGCCCTAGCGTTCCCGTGCGGGGCATTATGGTCCTCCTTCATAATGCAGACTGTGAGCGCGAATGGTACTATTCTAAGAAATACTGGGAAGATTATTTTGGCATGCTGGCAGCGGACAGGTGGAATTCTATCAATCTGGTATTTTCTCACCAGACGCCCTACCTCTCGCCGATGTATGCCTTCCATGTTAATGTGGAACAATACCCCCAGGTCAAAGCCCGCGGTCTCACAGAGGAGCAGCGGAAGAAAAATCTTGAGATGCTTCGCTACATAAGCACTCTGGCTCTGGACCGAGGCATCGATTTCACCCTGGGCATCTGGCAGCAAATCGCCTGGGAAAGCAAGACTCAATCCCGAAAACAGGAGAGCATGGTCACCGGGCTTACCCGCAAGAATATGACCGATTACACCTATCTTGCCCTCTCCAAGCTCCTTAAGGAATGCCCGGGTATAAACGCTATCCAGCTGAGGGTGAACCACGAGTCGGGGCTTGATTTTGAAGAGCAGACCCCCTTCTTCCGGGACGCGGTATTCCGGGCGGCGCGGGACTCCGGCAGACCTATCCTCCTCGATGTTCGGGGAGTGGGTCTGCTGAGAGAGACCATAGAAGAGGCTGTAAACTCAGGGCTTCCTGCCCGGTTGAACATTAAATACTGGGGGGAGCATATGGTATTCCCCTATCATCCGACCAGACTTATGTGGACATATAGCTATGGGGATTGGTTAAAATACCCTCACCGCTACTCAGTGATTTATCAGGTGTGGACCCTCGGTTCCCATCGCCTGCTCCTGTGGGGAGACCCCGAGTTTGTGCGGCGTTTTGCCCCCACCACTAAATTTGAGGACGGGGTTGGCTTTGAAATCTGTGCTCCCCTGTCTCAGAAAGGATACCTCAACGCTCCGGGAGCCTGGCGGATATTTCGCCACAAGGACAGAGAGTATTACAGGTGGGAGTTTGAGCGCTATTGGAGCTTCTACCGGCTGTTTGGACGGTCCACTTATAACCCAGAAGCCGGTGATGAGATATGGCTGCGGGAATTGCGCCAGCGGTTTGGTAAAGATGCAGCTCCTGAGGTAGCCTCAGCCTATCGTTCAGCAAGCCAGGTGCTATCTCTGATTATGGGCTCTGTCATCAGTAACTACAATATGTACATCTGGCCCGAAAAGGATATGGGGGGGTTGCTCAACTATTATCTCCACCTTTTGCCTTACGACAGGAGCCGCATTAGCAGTTTCCTGGAGTATGTTAATGATTATGTGGAGGGAAACTCTTCAGCCAAGCTGACACCCGAAGAGATTGCTTCTCGATTGGATGCGGTGGCTGCGGAATGTGAGCAGGCCATTGCCCGTGTCGAAACCTCCCTGAGCAGCGCTCATAAGGAGTTCTGGGCGACAAAAATGGATTTTCTTATCCTTTCGGGTATGGCTCGCTACCACGCCCAAAAGATGAGAGCGGCGTATCGTTTGGGCTTTTACTACCGTCTGGGCGACCTGTCCCTCCTCAAGGATGCCATAGCCAATGCCCAGAAAGGGCTTGAACTCTGGAAAAAGCTGTCATCAGTGGCTGAAGAGATATATTATCCTAATCTTGTCTTCGGTCCAAACAGCGTAGGGCATTGGAAGGATAACATAGTATTTGTCGAAAATGACCTGAGTCAGCTTCAATACCAGGAGGAGCTTTTCCGACTGGTGCAAAATTTCGATTACGGCTTTGATTTTGGTCCCCGGGCTTTTACCAGTGTGATTACCGCCTACTCCCCCATCTACACCAATTACTACACTATTGAACAACGCTTCCAGGGTGTTTTTCCTCACAGCTTCTATAACTCTCAACCGGGTTATGGCTGGGTAGAGGCTGAAGATTTAAGAGCTGAGCAGCTCCCAAGAGTTGCAGGTTCAGTATGGAATGCTTCCAACCTGGACAACCTGAATTTCCCGCCAGAGGCGCTATTGGGGGACTTTGTTCAGGGAAATAAACCCGCAGTCTTCAGAATAGACCTCCCGGAAGGGCACTATCAGGCTACCCTGCTCATCACCGACCGCAGCCCTGCTCCTGCTGACCACGGACCGATGAGTATCTCGGTTGTGGAAAGATTTGACGAGCGACCAATTATAGTGGATAAGGCGGTGCGAAAGGGGGAGATGCTGGTGAAGAGGTTTAACTTCAATATGGTAGGGAATCGCTTCAGCACCTTCAGGCTCAAACTAAGCGCTTCACCTGGGGCAGATTATATCCTGAACGCTCTGACCATTACTCGAATAGAGCCCCATATCGCTCATCTACCTCTACGGCGAGCAATACCCGGCAAAGATTTACGCCTTACAGCCACAGTGACCCTTCCTGTAAAGGTTGTTGAGCCGCATAAAAATAGCCTCTCTGTAGCTTATGGCACCACCTCTACAGTAGAGCCTCCCGAGAAAATTGAACAAGTAATTCTGCACTACTCGCTTGATAAAGGAAAGTCTTACCGCTCTGTGGAGATGCAAGGGGATGACATGATTTACTCAGCGATTATCCCCGGCAGTGAGGTGCAGCAAGAAGAGATAAGGTATTATTTGGAAGCCACCGATTCTATCGGGCAGAGTGTTCGTCTTCCCGGAACCTCGGAAACTGAGCCTTATTTTTCAATCAAGGTAAACAATGACCGGTCGCTTCCTGTGGTTATCCACACCCCTGTTAAAGAATGTAACCCGGGTGAACCATTGGAAATCAGAGCGAAAGTTACCGACAATTCCTCTATTGCCAGGGTACTCCTCTACTACCGACAGACCCGGCAGACCATGGAATATTCGATTATTCCTATGCATTTGAAAGGCGATGAGTATGCGGTAACCATTCCAGGGGGAGCCGTCAGCGCAGAATTCGACTTGATGTATTATATAGAGGCTGTCGATGAGAATGGGAATGGAGTCTTTTACCCCAATCCAGATTTCGAGCAGCCCTACATCGTGGTAAAAGTCCGCCGATAGAGGAGCATCAATCCCTTGCATAAACATTTATTATAGATGAGTGGGAACTTTATATAAGCCTGTGGATACTACTTCGCATTGAATTCAGCCACTCAGGCAAACAAATCCTTTCCTTACCCTACCCCTACCGGACTCCAGTCCCTTATCCTATATAATAGATAAAACCTCTTAATTTTGCTCCATCTACTCCTTTTCCAAGACCAGGCAGTCGATGCCCATCTTGTATCCATCCGACTCCGGATTTTTTGAGTTGATAGAAAACTGAAAGACATTCAGCCCGGCTTTCAGGGATACACCGTGGAA
The DNA here is from genome assembly GCA_902505605.1 of Candidatus Guanabacterium sedimentis. Taxonomy (GTDB): domain Bacteria; phylum Acidobacteriota; class B3-B38; order Guanabaribacteriales; family B3-B38; genus Guanabaribacterium; species Guanabaribacterium sedimentis. Next base: position 9,441 of record CABWKN010000109.1, on the reverse strand, counting down.
GACAAACTCCTTAGGCGGCCACACCGGTCGGGTGAGGTCATCAGTTCTCAAATAGGTATCCACCGAGTCACCTGCCGGCTCGCCATTTACGCTGAGCTGAACGATTCCATACTCTACCGCCCGCACATAGTGGATTTTAACTGTGTACTTGCCAGCCTCCTTTACAGGGACAGCCAGGGAGAAATCTCCTTTACCGCCCGAGTCGAAGCAGAGCATGTGGTCGCCGCTGAGGTTTGGCATCAAGAACTGGGTGTGAGGTCGGGCACCCATTCCAGCCTGAGTCTGATATTCGAGAATCCCCAAGTCCTCCGCCTCAAGAGCATTTTCAACATACCAGCGCCCTTTGGTGGGATCCCATGGCTCAGCTGAGATAATTCTCTCCAGACGAGGCCAGGGCTTATGAATCCCCTTCTGATACCAGAACCCTACACTGGAATAGTAGCCTCTGCCGGTATTTGGCCAGCAGCTAAACCAGGGCCAGTGCTCGATCTCGAACTTGAAGGACTTTCTGAAAGGTATGGGGTCCACAATATGGAAGCGATAGACGCTCAGGCTGTCGCCGATCTCCCCTCCCTCATATATCGGGGCACCGTGGTAGAGGTCGCTGAAGACCCTGAATCCCCAGGCATCGCTGAAGTAGTCCTCGGTTCCTGTCCCCAAAAATGAGAGTTTTCCGTCCACCGTGATGATGTCGTCCCCTTCGCCGAACCAGCCGGGTGTTCTTGCTCTATGCCCCATGGCTACACCGACATAGTGTCCATTTCCCTCTACTTCCACAAGTTTTACCGGCTCTCCGCGCTGTGTGGGGTCGATTTCCCTGAAGCGGGCATGGAAATAGGTAATGTCTTTGATAGGCTGGCTATAGACCTGATAATCGATGTAGTAATACAATGAGATGTAATCCAGCTCGAGGGTTTCAGGAGGGCAGACATTAGTCACCGTAATACGAGCCGATTTATTGAAAGGCATATACCACCAGCAGTTCCGAGCCCGCCCTTCCGAGGAGACCTGGATGGGGTAGCTGTTGATAGGGGCGTTGATTCCCATAGCCACCCCGTAGAAGTCACCGATGGGAGCCTCAACGCTGGGGTGGTCGCTTCCCTCCCAGTAGAACCGGATAATGAGGTCACGCCCATTGCCACGAAAGGTGGTCCAGATATGGGTGATTGCTCCGGGTCCTTCAATGTCGGCAAGGGTAACCTCCTCCCCTCCCACTGGAATGCGGATAACATCGTGATTGCCTCCATTACGAGCATAGGAGCTGGCTCGGGCAGCTGAATAATTCTTAGGCCTGGAGAGGAAAACCATGGGGTTTTGAGGAACTCCGATGCCCGCAGGTGGAGGCACCGGTCCCGGCTCGGGAAAGAGGGCTCCTCCGGTATGGAAGGGGGGAGCCTGTTGGACCTCTTTTTGCTTCTCCTGGGCGAAAGAGGAAAAGATGAGCATGGCAGCGATAACCAAAAAGAGGGTCACATAGAGAGTATCTCTTTTTTTAACCATTTTTAACCTCCTTTGTAAAAACCTCAGAATATTTTTTCTCAGCTAATTAAGGAATAAGCAAGGGTACTTCCTATAAACTAATAATCCCTGAAGGTTGAAATCCAGATGCACTTCTCCTTTCATGCCCTATGTGCACTGTTGAAAGGGAGAGCTATTGAATCGCCAGCCTTTATCCGAAAAGGGAGTCGTTTAAACCTTATCTCCAGCTATCGATTAGTTTAAGAAAGCTCTTCTTGTCATCAAGAGGCATACGGTCTTTGAGCGGGAGCATTTTAGGAAATGGCGCATGAGGTTCTGTTTGGTACCAGTAGGCTACCGAAGCGTAATCGTTCGACTGAACATTTGCCTGACCGTGCTCTATGGTGACTTTGATAGAGCTGTTGAACATAATTGGGTCCACGATATGGAACCGAAACATGGTCCACTTGCCCGCTATGCGGACCATTCCCCTGCCAGAATCCATCCCGTTCAAAGAGACCCCATAAAAGGGTGTGCTGTAACGACCAGTAAAGCCCCAGGCGTCGCAGAAGTAATCCTCTGTTCCGGTACCGCGCAAGGTGGGCTCTTTATCGCCGTCTATGAAAATCATATCGTCCCCTTCGCCGAACCAGGGCTCGTTGTGAATGACGCCGATATTATCGATGCTCAAGTTACAACCCACATAGTGCCCTCTCCCCTTAGCGTCCAGAATAACATAATTCCCCTTTCCGGTGAGATTGGGGATGCTGCTGGTGACCATGAAAGGTGAGCCAGGAACCCTATGCCCCAGGTCTCTTCGGTAGATGGGGTCCTTGAGGTCAACACTGGGAGGTGTGGGATTCTGCCGGCGCCACTGGGCGTGGAAGCGAAGGAAATCGTCGGGGGGAGTCGCATACTCTTCATAGTCTATATAGAAGTATAGAGCATCGATCTGCATTTCTCCCTGGTTCACCAGTTGAATCCGCGCTCCTTTGGAAAAGGGCATGGGGAAGAAGCAGTTAAGGGCGGCTCGCTCGTATCCAACACCTCCCCTGGTAGTCATGCATAACGGAAGCGACCAAAAATCAGCCACCCGCGCATGACCGACCCCGAAGAAGTCTCCCAGAGGGCTTTGTACACTCGGCTCCGTTTCATCATCCCAGGTCATCTGCAGCAGACATTTCCGAAGAAAGAACTTCTCTTTTGTTCTGCCGGTTATCCATATATGGGTGATGCATCCGGGACCCTTGATGTCGGCTAATGTAGCCGTCCCCCCTGCAGGGACGACAAACCAGTCAAAGTTCCCACCTTTTCTATCCCAGCTGGAAAAACGCTTTCGTTTCCCCTCTCTGGGATAGACCAGGTTTCCGAGAGACCCTCCTCCTAATCGCAGTCCTCCGGAAGGAGACGGCATCGGAGTCTCTGGAGCTCCACTTCTGCCCAGCATGGTTCCGAAGAGGGCTCCTGCGGAAACCTTTGATAGAAAATCCCGTCGTCCAACCTTTTTGTTGAACATGGAAACACCTCCTTTGAAAAGATGGATAAATTTTACTTCTCCTCCCCGAAGTTCTACTTTTGCTCATGGAGAGGATGATGGTCCCTAATATAAGGGAGCCCATGGTTTTCTTGTTATCTACCGGAGGCGGTGATCACTATGAGTATGGCGATTATCAGACAGGCTATGCCGATATACATCATCAAGAAGGCTTTCTTGCTGGCACCCTTCCATTCCTTTGTTATAACCCCCAGGATATTGGCGACAATTATGGTCCAAGACAGGAATAGAGGCCAACCCCATATGGCTCCCTTCTCTCCCATTACGAAGGTGCCGAAGGCGTAAAGCACAATCCCCAGAACCCAGTAGAAAGCCATCATAAATCCATGGAAGTAGTTGATGCCTGTCCCCGGGAGCCTGAAATTTCCGGAAGATTTATTCCTTGAAAGCAGATAGGAACAGTAAATTATCTGAGGCACCGCCCCTCCGGTTACCGCTAACGCCAGCAGGACATAGCCGGCATTATACTGGGCAGCTCCCAAAGCCGAAGCGGCATCCTGCAGCGGTTTTCCGAAGAAGATGCTGAAGTTCATCATGGGGCAGAAGATGCCAGCCAAAATGCAGATCACAAGCCCCAGAAACAGGGATTTCTTTGTTGTGCTGGCGGCGGTCTCCGGCAGTTCGGTGGCTTTCTTTTGGCTTAATTCTCTGAGTCTTCCTGCATAGGAGACGATAGCTACCCCGACAATTAAAATAACCATCCCCAAAATGATGGTCCATATCGAGCTGCTGGACAGCGCCTTCTCCCTGGGAAGAAAGAAGATGGGGAAAAGTGTTCCCAGGCAAGCGTTTATACCGGTTATGATGGCAATCCCCATAGCCATTCCCAGGTATGAGGCACCCAGTCCAAAGAGGATGGAACCCACTCCCCAGCCGGCACCGAAACCAATGGTGGCCATTAATACAGACCAGGAAGCTTCGGAATAAATCTTGCCAATTGAAGGAGTTAGCCCTAAGGCCAGTATCCAGGGCAAAATCAGGCAGCAGATGATGGTGTAAGTCAGCCAGCCGTTCTCCCACCTCCACTTTCTCATATACTTCATGGGAAGAACAAATGCTCCCTGAACCCCCCCGCCTAACATCGCCATAATCAGACCTAAGAAAGGTGCACCATTCATTTTTTGGTCCCCCCGTGATAGATAGTTAAAATAGGCTAATGAGCATTATGTTACCTGTAAGCAGGCTCAATCTGCCGCTGGCGTGTCCTTTTTAAAGCCTGCTTCTTTGCCTTAGCTTTAAGCTGGCTACACCCTCAGGAGGCTTTATAATACTCACGCCCCCTTTCATCAAAGATCCTGAAGCCGATGTCCAGCCGTTGAGCCATCTCGGCTAAATGAGGTGTGTAGTCCCCATAGGCAAACCCCAGGTGATTACACGGCCAGATATCAATCAGAAGTTGGTCGGGAATAGGTATCTTCCCTTTGATTATGGGCCAGGAGGGATTGTATCTTTCGTGCTCCTTGGGGTCAACTTCCACAGTCTTAATCACGGTTGCCACGATAGTATAACGGAGATTTTCTCTTCCCAATCTGGCAACAGTCATAGTCTCTCCACCGGGAGTTCTCCCGCGGACCGCACTGCCACCGGCGGCGTAAAAGATCTCCTGTCCCAGATATTCCACACAATCGAGCTTCTTGATGGGGTCTTCATCAGGTCTTCCAAAGAAGTAGGGTGGATGCTGACCGCAGTTGACTATAGCCAGCATTCCGTCTTCCACATCCCGAAAGTCGCCAAAGCCGGCAGGCTTGCCGCTGAGAAGATGTAGCCACAGCTGGGTGAGGGCGGAGTCCATATCATTTTCGCAAGCAACAGGGATAATGGGCTTCTTTTTACCATCGGGTCCCACATCGTTATTGAGGTAGGCGGTGACCATGCAGGCGGTGCAATCTCGGGCTGAAATCTCATCTTGACATTTAATCCCGCAGAAGGTGGAGCTATATTCCTGGCAGAGGTCTAAAGTAGCATAATAGAAAGAGAGCTGGTAGACAAGCTTGTTGATATTCTTGAACTTGGGGCGAGAGAAGTCAAACTTGCCATGCTTTTTACCCCATAGGAAGTCAACAGCGTCCTTTAATCTGGTATCCTTGATGGTGTAATCGCTTTCGCCGGGAACTCCTTCCCAATCCACCATCTGCAGAGCACGAACCTTCATCTCCGATTGGTCAAGCGTCTCGTAGCTTATGCCGTAGAGCTTCTGCCACTGGTCGACATCAGCCGTGGTGGTGGGCATCTTGAGGGACATACCGCCGAGAGATAAAAACTTTTGCTCCCCAAGTCTGCTAATTGCCTCTTTCACCTTAGCGGCAGCATCAGCTCTTGCTTTGTAGAATTTAAGGATGGACATAAGCCATTCCACCGTCTTAGGGTCTTGGTCGATTATCCCGTAGCAGGAGGAGAAAGGAATCCCAATTCTCTTCAGACCACCGCCAGCCGCCATGCCAGCTACCAGCCCCGGAACTTGTGTGTCCTTATAAGAGAACATTACCACCCTGGCAATATCCCCGCTATAGCGTTGAAAGGCGGTAGCGGCATCGACGGAGTCGTAAGGGAAGGTCCAGGAGCCCTGATTAATAATAAGCACTTCGGGCCTGGCATCGGCAATATTCTTAATGTGCTTTCTGACCAGGGCGGTGTTCCAAGCTATCTGGTCTTCCCGGGGGAATCCGTCGCCGCCGCGAATCACCTCAATACCTTGCGCTCTGAGGGCTTTTATCAACGAAGCCTCGTGCTGGAGCATTAAATCTAAGTTGTCCGCACGAACCCAGGGTCGGGGGTCGTTCGGCGAAAATACACCGACTTTCATTTTAATTGCCATTTTTTCCTCCTCTCTCTGATGATATCGCTTATTAGTTGCCTATACCCTTCTAACTCAACATGTAAAATAAAACCTATAATAAAGGAATACAATGAATTCCTTTTCCTTGCTTTTAAGCCAGGCTATTTCGGCGCCACTACTCCCAGGGTCAGCAGAATATTAGCATACAGCCTCTGTTCCCCGGTTTGAATAATAAGAGCGGTATCAGGTGCCATCACCGTCTCGTAGAAGGCAAACCTCTCCAATCTCTTCAGCTCCATCCCGGCGGGCAGCAACTTCTGGAACTCAGCAAAAATTGGTGGGTCGCCCCCTTTTTCCGGCTGCATAACCGCGGCATCTTCCACATTGATAGCGGATAGCACTGCCTCCAGCACCTGGGTTGCTGAAGGGATTCCCGGAGATAGGTTCAGATAGACTACGCTGGTATTAGGACCTACCTTTGTGCTGGCAGGAAAGTTCGCGTCGGCGATGAGCACCCGCGCCCCGTGTCCTGCTCCCGCCAGAAACTCTATGATCTCGGGGTGAATAAGTTTATATTTCAGCATAAGTTCTCCTTTCTGCTTAAGCAGGGCTTTGGAACAAGTATGCCCACCTGATAATAATTTAGTCCTGGCTCAATCTTCTCAGGCGAACCATCATCTCTTCTTGGAGACCGAAGTGGTCGTGGAGCTTTAAGTATTCTCTATAGAGCTGGTCATAGATTCTTTTGCTCTCCCCCTGGGGTCTGTATACGGCAATTGGTGGGCGAACCATTCTCTCCACAGCCTCCCCAACGGTATCAAAGCCAGCGTTCTGTTTGCCTGCGGCTACCGCTCCAAAGATGGCAGCCCCCAGAGCAACTGCCTGCTCAGAAGCGGCGGCTTTGATGGGTAAGCCGGTCACATCGGCGGTGACCTGCATAATGAGGGAATTTCTGGATAGGGTTCCGCAGCCCACTAATTCGTCTATCTTGATGCCGGCTGAGGGATAACTCTCAATTATGCGCTTCGTTCCAAAGGAGATAGCTTCAATAAGTGACCTATAAACTTCCTCGGGTTTGGTAGCTAAGGTAAGACCCACGATCAATCCCGAAAGATTGGCGTTCATAAGGACACTGCGGTTGCCGTTCATCCAATCGAGAGCCACCAGTCCCGAGCCTCCCGGGCTCAGGGTGGCGGACTTTTCGGTGAGTAATTGGTGGAGGTTTATACCCCTATTCTTGGCTTCCTCGGCGTATGGGGCGGAAACAAAGTTTTTCACAAACCATGCCAGGATATCTCCGGTTGCCGCTTGACCTGATTCATAACCGTAGAAGCCGGGAATGATACCATCTTTGACCATCCCGGCGAAGCCCTCAAACAGTATCGGTTTTTTGCTGAGCACCATATGGCAGGTGGAGGTTCCCATTATCAACGACATTACCCCTTCACCGGTCACCCCCATCCCGGGAACCCCGGAATGAGCGTCAATGGTAGCCGCTGAGACAGGGGTCCCCGTCGGCAGTCCGGAAAGCCCTGCTCCTTTCATATCTATTTTGCCCGACATAACGCCAGGAGGGACAATATTGGTGATGAATTTATCCTCAACAATGTTCTCAATCCGAGGGTCAACAGCCCGTAAAAAATCCTTAGAGGGGAATCCCAGGGTATCGATCCACATTCCCTTATACCCGGCTACGCAGGAGTTTCTTGTCTTCTCTCCCGTCAATTGCAAAACAGCCCAATCGCCAGCATCAATGAGGATGTCCGCCGCATCGTAGACCTCCTTTGCCTCTCTGGCTATCTGGAGAGACTTCGGTATCATCCACTCCGAAGAAATGAGCCCCCCGTAATACTTCAGTAACTCCTCCTCCCGCTCTTGCGCTACCCGATTGATGTCATCAGCCTCCCTCTGAGCAGCATGATGCTTCCATAGTTTCACCCAGGAATGGGGGTTGTTTCGGTGTTCTTCCAGCATACATAAAGGAGTGCCATCCTTTTTGACCGGAAGCATGGTGCAGGCGGTAAAAGCAATGCCCACTCCTATGACCTCCTGCGGCTCAGCCCCCCCTTGCTTCAATACCTCCTTGATAACCTTGTGGAGAGCACGAAGATAGTCTTCGGGGTCTTGCAACGCCCACTCGGTGGGGAGAGCTTTGCCCCCATCTATGGGAAGACTCTCGGTTATGACACCGTTTTCATAAATGTAGACCGCCTGAGCAACCTCTTCGCCAGTAGAGATGTTTACCAATAACGCCCTACAAGACTCTGTGCCAAAGTCCAAACCAATGGAGTAATTAGCCATTTTTATACCCCTCCCTTCCTTGATGCCGGTTGCCATACCTTACTAAATATAATATGCTTAATAGAAGGATTTCAATAAAATTGTGAATGCCATCGCCAGGTTCGCTCCAGTTCTCAGTGAGATTACTTAAGGTTGTTAGACTGATACCCCCTGCTCTACACCATTAGTCATCACAGGGGCTGGCCGCTTTAAGGCTTCCTAAGTTTATTCTGTCGGTAGATTCCGCACGACTCCCTTATCTTAAGTTCAGTTGAAAGCATGACTATCTTATGGTGCATACTGTCCGTTCTATCTCTTAATATCTCTATTAATAACCCAGCAGCAGCTTGTCCCAACTGGTAGGTAGGTTGTGCCACCACGGTTAGCCGCGGGTGAAAAACATTTTCCCAGTCAAAATCATCGTAGCCCACCACACTGATGTCCTCCGGGCATTGTAAGCCAGCCATCTCCAACGCCCTCATCAGGCCGATGGTCATTTTATGATTGGTCACAAATATCGCCGTAGGACGGTTTTTCATATTGAGTAATGAAGGAGCTAAGGAGATAGCCTCCTCTATGGTGGAAGCCCCCTTCTTAATATATAACCTGCTTATAGGTATGTCATGCTCACGAAGGGCTTTAACATATCCCTGCAGTCTTTCGCGGTGAACGGTCAGAGGATAATGGACTGTTATTATGGCAATCCTCTTGTGCCCAAGCTTTAGGAGATGAGAGGTAGCTGCGTAACCGCCACCAACGTTGTCCGCTACCACCGCCGGGATGTCTTGAAGTTTGGGGAGACGGTCTAAATACACAATAGGAATAGAGAGGTTCTTGAGCTTTTGCATATACTGCTCATTGCCAGACCTTGCTGGTGCCTTTATCAGCAGAATGCCATCCACCTTTTTCGCCTCCAATATGCTTAGATACCTCATCTCTTCGTATTCGTCCTCAAAGGTATTGCATAGTATTATGGTATAGTTCTCCTGCTTGACCACACTTTCCGCTCCTCGGAAAACCATGGGGAAGAAGGGATTGGTGATGTCCGGCACGACCATTCCAATGGTGAGGGTTCTTTTGGTCTTCAAGTAACGGGCGGGAAAGTTGGGGGTATAGCTGAGCTCCTTGATCGCCTTAAGGACTTTTTCTTTGGTGCTCTTCTTCACATTCCCGCTGTGATTGATCACCCGGGAAACCGTGGCTATTGATACGCCAGCCCTTTTTGCAATATCGGTTATTTTAGCCATTTTATGGAATCGTTTACTCCTTTCATGCTTCATTTGATATTTTAACAATAATTTTTCTTTTATGCAAGTGATTTTTTACTTTTGTTGCTTAAAGGATTAAACGTTTCCATAAAATGGCTAAAATA
>CABWKN010000108.1 GCA_902505605.1 Candidatus Guanabacterium sedimentis | reverse complement strand
ACAAGGTAAAAGTCACACTGTATACCAAAAAGCAAGACGTGGACAAAATGACAAAGAGGGCGAAAGCTGAGTATAAGAGAAGGGACGATCGGGTGGAGAAGATGACCGATGAGAGCGTGGAGACCTATTATTCCTGCACCCTTTGTCAGTCCTTCGCCCCCAGTCATGTCTGCATGATCAGCCCGGAGAGGACAGGGCTTTGTGGCGCTTATAACTGGATGGACTGCAAGGCCTCCTTCGAGATCAACCCGACGGGCCCTAACCAGCCTGTGGAAAAGGGAGAGTGCCTTGATCCCAAGATGGGTCAGTGGCAGGGAGTCAACGAATTCGTCTACAAGGCCTCCCGACAGGCAATAGACCACTACAATTTCTACAGCGTGGTCGTCGATCCCATGACCACCTGCGGCTGCTCTTTGCCACCTCGGGGGTGACCATGTGTCCCCAATGCAAGAAAGAGGTAAACAAGGACACCCCCTAGTCCGCCGTTGAGGAGCTGTTCAGGCTCCCCCGGGGGAGCAAGCTCATGGTTCTGGCTCCGCTCTCCTTCACCAGCCTCAGAGGTCTGAGGGCGACCCGTGAAGAGCTGCTGAGGGCGGGCTTCTACCGTGCCTATATGGATGGAGAGGTCAGAGACCTGAGCCAGATACCCGAAGGAGAGCTGAATCCCGAGGAGCCGCTGTTAATGGTGATAGACCGTCTCATCCTCAGCTCGGAAGAGCGCGCCCGCCTCACCGAGGCGCTGGAGACCGCCTTCCGCCTGGGCAAGGGCAAGGTGCTGGTGCTCACCGGAAAAGGTAAACAGGTAAAGTTCGATGCCGAGTTCAACTGCTCCCGCTGCGGCACAGCCTTTAAGGTCCCCGAGCCGAAACTCTTCTCCTTCAACAGCCCGCTGGGTGCCTGCCCCACATGTCACGGGTTTGGCAAGACCATCAACATAGATATGGATAAGGTAATCCCCAACCCCGATTTAAGCCTTGAGCAAGGTGCTATCGCCCCGTGGAACACCACCGCCGCTGAGGAGATGCGCTGGGAGCTGGAGGAGGTAGCCCGCAGATACGATATTCCCCTTAACATCCCTTTCCGTGAGCTTACCCCGCAGCAGAAGGAGATGGTGATAAACGGGGTGGATGGCTACCCGGGCATCAAAGGGTTCTTTGACTGGCTCCAGACCAAAAGATACAAGATCCATGTGCGGGTCTTCCTCTCCCGCTATCGGAGTTACACCCTATGCCCCGATTGCGGCGGCAGCCGGCTGAAGCCCGAGGGGCTGAATGTCTTTATTGGAGGGAAAAACATCCATCAGCTGTGCCTGATGAGCATCGGACAGCTCAGGGAATTCTTCCAGCACCTTACCCTTACCGGTCAGCAGCCAGCCAAAAGCGAACGGCTGCTTCAGGAAATTAAAAGCCGGCTTAAATACCTGGACGAGGTGGGGCTGGGCTATCTCACCCTTAACCGCCAGACCAGAACCCTCAGCGGAGGGGAGTCGCAGCGCATCAGTCTGGCGTCTGCTCTGGGGAGCTCGCTCACCGATACCCTGTATGTGTTGGACGAACCCACCGTGGGCTTGCATGCGAGGGATACCGCACGGCTGCTTCGCGTGCTCAAGAGCCTGAGGTCACGCGGGAATACAGTGGTGGTCATTGAGCACGACCCGGGAGTGATAAGGCAGGCGGAAAGAATAATTGATAGGGGACCGGGGGCGGGTGAGCATGGGGGCGAGATTATTTTCTCCGGAAGTTTTCAGCGGCTTCTGCGGTCGCGCCAGTCCCTCACCGGGGCTTACCTGCGGGAGGGGAGGTTCGTGCCTCACAGGAGCAGGGGTAGGAAGCCCGAGGGGTTTCTCACCATACGGGGAGCGCGGCAGCACAACCTGAAAAACATTGATGTCCGCATTCCGCTGGGGACCTTTACTTGCCTGACCGGTGTCTCCGGGTCGGGGAAATCGACCCTGGTGAACGACATTCTCTACGCCGGATTCAAGCACCTTCGTGGGGAGGGGAATATGGAGGTGGGAGAGTACGACTCGCTGGAGGGGAGGGAGCAGATATTTGACATAAATCTGGTGGACCAGAGCCCACTGGCGAGGTCCATCAGGTCAAACCCGGTCACCTATCTAAAAGCCTGGGACGAGATACGCCGCTTCATGTCCCGTACTCCGCGGGCGAGGCTCAACGGGATAACCCCCGCCCACTTCTCCTTCAATGTTCCCGGAGGACGCTGTGAGGTCTGCCAGGGAGTGGGGTTTCTCACGGTGGAGATGCACTTCCTCGAGGATGTGAATATGGTGTGCGAGGGGTGCGAGGGGAAGAGGTTCAAGCCGAGTGTGCTGGAGGTCACCTGGCGAGGAAAGAACATCTGGGACATTCTCAATATGACGGTATCCGAGGCGATGGACTTCTTCCGCGAGGAGTCTCGTATTGTAAAGAAGCTAAAAGTGCTCTCCGAAATCGGTCTGGGCTACCTCAAGCTGGGGCAGAGCACAGCCACTCTGAGCGGTGGGGAAGCACAGAGATTGAAGCTGGCTTCCATGCTGACTCTCAAAGGAAAGAAAGAGCGCTATCTTTTTCTCTTTGACGAGCCGACCACCGGGCTCCACATGGCGGATGTCGAGGTTCTGCTGCGGGTATTTGACAGGCTGTTATCCGAGGGGCATTCTATCCTCGCCATAGAGCATAACCTCGACTTCATCAGCCAGGCAGACTACATCATTGACCTTGGTCCCGAAGGGGGAGATGAAGGGGGAGAGATTGTGGCTCAGGGTAAGGTGGAAGATATTATGGCAGCGAAAAACTCTTATACCGGTGCCTTCTTGAGGGAGAGACGGGAGCACCTGAAGAGGCTGTCATCGTGAGGTAACGGTTTGCTTATCTTCTCTTCATTTATACTAAGGATGAAGAGTTAATCTCCTTTGCCCTCTGTCTTCTTTTTTTGCTCTTCCTTCCAATAATCGAGGCATTTAATGTCGCAAAAGTGAAGGGTATAATCCATCCCTTCATAGGTGATAGCCGCATCCCTGGGGATGAGCTTTTTGCATACCTCGCAGGCTATCTTTTCAGGCTCTTTATTCATTTTGGGCTCCTTTCTTCTCCGATGGGCTTGGCTGAGGAGCCTCCTCCCCTGAAGGGGAAAGTTTCTCCTTTAACTTATTATAATTGCCGGTATTATTTGCTGCCTGATAAGCCTTGAGGGCATAGCTGTATTTGCCCAGCTTTTCTGCTGCAATCCCCAGCCGGTTCCACTGCTCCGACTCTACTTTAAGCCCGGAGATTTTCTCCACATAGGCGAGCAAGAAGTAGTCCCCCTCCTCAACCGCCTTCTCCATTATCTCCCTTATCTTGCCCTCGTCCTTTTCCTGCTCCAGAAACTCCACCGCCTCGCAATAGTTACCCTGCTGGATGAGGAGCTCGGCAATCTTCACCTTTCTTTCTGGGGAAATATCCTTTGAATAAAGGAGCCGTTGCTTCTCCACCAGGTCGTAATGCTTGGGGAGTACCCCCTTTTTTGAACCTTTCATAGGAAGATAAATACCTTTCGCACTGCAGTTCAAATCTCAATTAATATACCACAAATATACTTTGGCTTCCACTCCAAATGGTGTGAGCTTTTACTCAATTTGCTTCATATTCATAATTTGGAATTTTCTGCATGAATATACTTTTACCTGAATTTCAGAGCCGCTGAAGGGGCAAAAACAAAAGTGGCAGGCATTATATAGAAAATAGACATTGCATGCCAGATTAAGGATACCTTCCTTCTAATATAATCTTTGATATGAATATCGTCAGCTTTAATCCATGACGCAAGGGCTTTTATCTATTCAGGCGGCCAAGTCGCTCTTGTAGAATCAGAAATTCACCTTTGCCACGTGAACACACGAACGTCCAAAGGCTGTAAATGTGCGAAGTCTATTTCCTAAATTGTCGAATATTCTCACCAATGACTTACGACCTCCTGCTCCAGTGCCACCGAATAGCTCATCGATGCCGTCGTCGTCTATATCCTCCGCGCATATATGAACAGCTCCACTGGGATTTTCTGAGGAACCAAATGCCTTAAACTCCAGTTTAAATGTTCCGTCATTATCAAATATTCTTACCTTGGAATCAGAACTATCTCCAGTAGCCACTGCTATCTCCAAATCGGCGTCGGAGTCAAAGTTTCCGGTTGTCAAGTGTACTTCACCATTGGGATTCCAGTCATCAGAAAAAGCCTTAAAGGAGCGGATAAATAAACCATTGTAATCAAATACCTTAACCCAGGAGCCCCCTCCTTCGCCATGTCCGGCAATTATCTCATGATAGCCATCCCCGTCCAGGTCGCCAGCGGCTAAATGGACTTCACCGCTGGGGTTTTGGGCTCCAAAGGCTTTAAAGCTGCGCAAAAAAGTACCATCTGATTCAAAGATTTTGATAAGCGACTTCCCTTCTGGTCCCTGTCCTACTGCAATCTCAACATCGCTCGTATCAATATCGAAATTTCCTACAGCTAATTGAACTTCCCCCTGGACATTGGCAATTCCGAAAGTTTTGAATGACCGAATTTTCACGCCATTAGCTTCGAACAGCTTAATCCAAGATTTCCCTCCTTTTCCATGACCGCAGACAATCTCGTCAACACCATCACCATCTACATCACCGGTAGCAATGTTGACTTCCCCCAGGGCATTGACCGCTCCAAAAGCTTTAAAAGATTCGCTCAGATTTCCGTAGGTATCAAATAGCTTAACAAGGCTGGTACCATTGTACTTTTCATTGAGCCCATGAGCTGCAACCACCCCAGGTCCGAAGCTGAGCATTTGCCCATAGATGTCCCAGCCACTGGTGGAATAATTTCTCTTATCCTGCCAGGCTACCAGCAAATTAGAATAACTTGAATTATAAGCAACCACCGGATACTGCTGGTCTTCGGCGGTAGAGCTTATGGGGAAGTTTTCCCCGCTAAGGGAACCGTCCGCCTTGACCCATCGACCATAGATATCGTAATTCCCCATCCTCGTGTCATGCCAGACAACTAAGTAAGCGTCAACTTTAGAATTGTAGGCTACCGAAGGTTGTCTTTGATAGTTTAAGGCAGATATTATGGAGAATTTTGTTCCTGACAGAGTCCCATCAGCAGCAACAACCCGTGCTCCTATACCATCATAGGATGAGTCCTCCCAAACGACCAGATAGTCGTTATGAGAAGGGTTGTAAGACACAAAGGGATCCCTCTCTAAACCATTACTGGTAGCTATAGGGAAGTTAACAGTGGGGTCTGCCACGGGAGTCAGATAGCCATCGTGGGTAACTAATTGGCCGTAAACATCATGACTATTAGCCGGATTGCGATAGTCATCCCAGACAACTAAGTAGTTATTAGCAGTAGAATTATAGGCAAGTGCAGGATGATATTGGTTTCTGTCGGCAGTGCATATGGGGAAGTTGCTCCCCACCAAGGCGCCGCTGCTACTCACCAGTTGTCCGTAAATATCTGCATCTGTCAAAGCAAAATCTCTTCTATCTTCCCAGACCACCAGATAATTGTTATCCGCAGGGTTATGAGCTACCAAAGGCGATGTTTGGTCATTAATGGCAATTGAAATGGCGAATGGGGTCCCTATGAGGCTCCCGGTTGTACTGACCAGTTGACCATAAATGTCGTTGAACAGTTGAAATACGACAAGAAAGTCGCCATTGTATGAATTGTAGGCTACCGCCGGACGCCCCTTACCCCACCAGCTCAGAGCAACCGAGATGGGAAAATCTTCTCCTACCATACCTCCCTGGCTGTTGACTAGTTGCCCATAAACACAGTAGTATCCCAGGCTCTGATAAAAGCGTTCGTCATCCCATACAAACAAATAGTTACCAGAACCGTAAGCCATTGCTGGATAAGTTTGGTGGTCATCTGCCTTGGAAATCACAAAGTTCTTTTTTAGTAAAATGTTTGTGCCGATAGGATACTCGGTTTCCTTCGACCGCTGTTGGGGGTACATATCGGTCGGTATCGCCTTTGATTCCACCTTCCTCATCCCTTCCCCAGCTTCAATCTGCAGAAGTGCAATATCTGGGATGAGGAACCAGAGCCCAATGAGGGTAATCAGGATACTGAATAAGAGTGTTTTCTTAAACATCTCGCCCTCCTTATTTTCTATCCTTAGAAAATTCCCCTT
>CABWKN010000107.1 GCA_902505605.1 Candidatus Guanabacterium sedimentis | reverse complement strand
GGACCTCTTTGTCAATTGCCTCTCTGGGGGTCAGGAGCTTTTCGGGCGGAACGGGGGATTTTCCCTCTGAGAGGAGGAGTTGATATCGCTGGAGAAAGTGCTGATACAGGTTGTCGAATCCCTTCACGATGAGGGAGGGCTCATCTAACACGAAGAGACAATCTGTGAGATACCCGGCTAATGACCCGCTGACCCTTGCCAAAGGTTTCTCAGCGACCGCACCATTGCCCAGTGGCACAGATTCGCCGGTGATGCAGGGAGAGGTGAGCTCTTCCATGGGCAAAATATCAATGCGGTGCACCTCTCTGATGGAGCGCTGGGAGATGATATCAAATTCGCGGATGGACTCTATGCGGTCGGCGAAGAACTCCACCCGCAGAGGATTGATATGCTGGGGGGAAAAGAGGTCTACAATCCCTCCCCGACAGGAGAAGTCGCCCACCTGCTCCACCATATCCTCACGCTGATAACCCAATGCCACCAGCTTCTCTTTGAGCTGATAGAGGGGGTAATCGCTCCCCGCTTGCAAGGAGACTGCCCGGGAGGCGAAGGCTTGAGGCGAGATGGTGGGATACGCCAGGGATGGGGCGGAGACCAGGAGGAGCCACCGCTTACCGGTGGTCAGGGTCCACAGAGCCTCGACCCGCTGTCTGATGATGTCCAGATGAGGGAGGGCGGAGGAATAGGCTTCGGTATCCACATGGGGGAAGGTGAGAAGCTGGCAGGAATCCCCCTCTCTTTCGGATGGACCAAGTTGCTCAATCCAGTAGGCGAAGCTGGGAGAGAGGCGTTCTATCTCGGCATTGGAGGGGACCACATAGACAAGATTCTTCCCTATCTCGCTCAGCAGCAGGGAGATGAAATAGACCTTTGCCCCTTCGTTAAGCCCGCTGAGGGTGAGGGAGAAGGCTTCGCCTGTGGCAATCTCCCTGATGCTGCCGAACTCCTCCCCTTTCCTGGGGAGTTCCAGTATCTTTTTTAATAACACACCGCTCACCTCTTCTCAGTGGTTCTCTGGTGAGGAGTTTTCCTGCATCACCAGCTCGTTCAGCTCGATGATGAAATAGTCCCCGCAGGATGACAGGATAACGCTACTGACGACCGCCTCCCGCCGCAGACCCCGGATAATAGAAACAGGCTCAGCCAATTTATTCATTTTTACCAGAATTTCCCTTCTTTTTAGAGGCTTCGCCCCCTCAGCTATACTTTATTTTTATTTTGCTTCTTCTTGAAGCTGATGTTGGGAGAGAAGCTCCATTTGTGCTGGGGGCGAAAGACCCCCACATCGGGAATGAGGGATTGCACTCGGAAGGTATAAAGCTGGCGGTGGTAGTCGTAGGGGGTGCCGTCAATCTGGTGGGCGGCTACATCTAAGAAATAGGTCCCTTGTATTAAATCCAATCTCTTTATGTTAAAGGAGACCGTCGCTTCTCCGGAAATCTCCCGGGGGACTAACTTCTCAAGGTGGGTGTTGGTGCCATAGCAGGATATCCCGGCACTGTTGAAGATACCCACTCCGAAGACAAAGTCCTTTATCTTATTCCTGGCATAGATGGTCATGCGGACTTCCATGGGCTCCCCGCTGGTGAATATATGCCTCTCCTGCCCTTCTTTATCCAGCAGCTTCACCTCCCTGATCTCAATCTCCCTCGAGCCCCAGCGTTTCTTCTCGTACTCGGTGGCAGGTGGAGGGGCTTCTTCCGAGAGCTTGGCCTCCTCTGCCAAGGCGAATTTCTCCAGGGTCTGGCTGTGGAGGCGGCTCAGCTTTCGCTCCTCCTTCTCAGCTACATGGGACAGGTAGGCATCGACCACCCTGCGCGGGTCGCCCATCTGCTCAATTTTCCCCTGCTTCAGCCAAACAGCCCGATTGCAAAGAGTATTTATCATACCCAGAGAATGAGAGACGATCAAGATGGTCTTCTTTTTCCACTGAAACTCTTTTATCTTATCAAGGCATTTTCGGGCAAAAGCCTCATCCCCTACCGCAATGATCTCGTCTATTAACAGGATGTCAGGGTCTACATTGATGGCGATGGCAAAGCCAAGCCTGAGATACATACCGGTGGAATAGGTCTTTATGGGGCTCTCTATGAACTCCTCCAGCTCGGCGAACTGAACAATGTCGTCGTATCTGCGCTGGATCTCCCTCTTGGATAAGCCCAGCATGATGCCATTGATATAGATATTCTCCCGCCCACTTATCTCGGGATGAAAACCCGCTCCCAGCTCAATGAGGGCGGAGATCCTGCCGTCCACCACCACCTTGCCGTAGGTCGACCTCAGGGTGCCGGCAATTATCTTGAGCAAGGTGCTTTTGCCCGCCCCGTTGCTGCCGATAATGCCAAATGTCTCCCCCTTGTCCACCGCAAAGGAGACCTTCTCCAGAGCCAGGAAGACCTCCTCCGGTCTTAATTGTCGAAACAGGTCGCCCCTTATCAAGGCGGACTTCATGGTCTGGAAACGCCTCTTCTGAGAGTATTTCCGATAGAGCTTAGTGAGGTTCTCCACAACTACCGCTGATGCCACTGTTATACCTCCTCTGCAAAGCTGTCCCTCAACCTGTCAAAGAGGAAATAACCAACATAAAAGAGCGCCAGGGCGACCAGAAAGGTGACCGACAGCTTTTTCCAATGGGGGAGCTGCCCCCTGAAGAGGGTATCCTGGTAGCCCATCATAATATGCGTCATGGGGTTGAGGTCTAATACCCAACGAAACCTCTCCGGTATCATGGTGTTAGGATAGATGATGGGGGTGGCAAAAAACCAGAAGGTGAGCAGGTTTGCCAGCAGGTCTCGTATATCTCGGAAGTGGACGCTCAACGAGGAGATGAACATAGCAAACCCCAGGGTGAAGATTATCTGTATAAGAATTACCGCGGGAAAGAACAGCAAATAAATGTTCAGCGGACGGCGATAGTAAATCAGAAATGCGAATAATATCGGTAACCCCAGCAGGAAGTGGATGAAATTGGAGAATACATTGACGCAGGGGAGCACATCTGCCGGAAACAGCACTTTCTGAATGAGGTTGGCATTATTGCTCAGCACCGCCGAAGACTCGAGCAAAGAGGAGGAGAACCATGTCCAGGGCAGCAGCCCACAAAAAAGGAACAGGGCATAGGGAGTAAGCCCCTCAATGCGGGCGGGTCGGAAAATCACCGTGAAGACAAAAGTATACACCAGCAGCAGGAGCAAGGGGTTCACAAAAGACCAGAAAAAGCCTAACACCGAACCCCGATACCGTGCCTTCAGCTCCCGACTGACCAGCGCCTGAATGAGCCCCCGATATTGTAAGAGGCTTTTTAGACTCCTCCACATTTCGTGTGTAAACCCTCAAATCTCAAAAAACAAAAAACTGCTCCCCTTGGCGGAACACCTAACTAAGAAAAGCAGAGGTGAGAAAACCTCTGCTTGCACTCCGACCATCAAATTGGTCATCATCACTCCGTTAAGATAATACCAAACTCCCCATCGGTTGTCAAGCGAGCTACCTCTGCGGCTTTAAGACCGCAAGGCGCAAGAAGGCGGGGCTATATCCTCCCTCGAAAAATCTCCCGCATGGTATGGGTATATTCTCCCCCCTGCTGATAGACGAACAGAGGGGGAAGAAACACTAATCCCTTCCGGGAGCCTTTCTTTGCCTCCAGCAAAAAATGAGAAGCCTTCTCCTCCGGGCGGGGGTGAACAAAACGAACCATCACCGGGCTCATGCGCCATTGGAAGAGTTCTTTCAAAAGCTCGGCATACCGCTCATTTAGACAGATGGTGAATAGCTTCCCCCGGGAATGGAGAAGATGCGAGGTGACCCGCACCATATCCTCCAGAGTGCAGCATATCTCGTGCCGGGCTATGGCTCGTTCTTGGTCGGGGTTAAGCCTCCCCGCGGCGAGTTTCCGATACGGGGGATTGCAAACGACCACATCAAAGCTCCCCTTGTCCATCCGCTGGGGCAGCTCCCGCAAATCCTCCTCCAGTATCTTAATCCTCCCCTCCTCCCCATTGAGGGAGACATTCTGGCGGGCTAAGCGGGCCAGCTCGGGCTGAATCTCCACGCCCAGGATGGAGGTGAATTCCCTCCTCCGACTCAGCCACAGGGGAATAACCCCACAGCCGCTGCCCAGCTCTATTATGCGGTCAGCCGGCTCGGTGCGAACAAAATCAGCCAGCAGAATGGCATCCAGGGAGAAGCGGTAGCCCTTTTTCCTCTGAGCCAGCTTTATCTCCCCGTAGAGGAGGGTATCGACGGTTATGTCATTCATCTCGCCCACCTTATGGAACGAAATAGGAGAGGAAGTAGCTCAATTTATAAACAATTAATATTGATATGATAACATATAATAAATATATTTATTTCTAAGCCTCGCCCTTCCTTTTAGCTACCTTCAGCCGGGTGAGCGCGCGCTGGAGGCTGTCCCTGGCCCGGTCCACATTCACCTCCGGGGTGGGCTCTTGCAGGCGTGCCTCAGCTCTCTCCTTAGCCTTCTCTGCGCGGTCCACATCTATCTCCTGGGGCTTCTCGCAGCTCTCCACCAGGAAGGTGACCTTATTCCCCAGCACCTCGGCAAAGCCCTTGCTGACCGCCAGATAATGCCTCTTTTCGACAATGCGATACATAAGCACACCGATTCCTATCAGGGTCAGGTAGGGGTGATGGTGAGGCAGCACTCCGAAATAGCCATAATAGCCCGGAGCGGTAATCTCGTCCACTTCCTCTGCCACCACCAGCTTTTCGGGGGTTACCACCTCCAGGGTGATCTTCTCTTTCTCCATTGGTTATTTCTCTTTCATGCTGGCGGCTTGTTCCATAGCTTCCTCAATGGTCCCCACCATATAGAAAGCCTGCTCGGGGAGTTCGTCCAGCTCACCGCTGATTATCTTCTGGAATCCCTTGATGGTATCCTTGAGCTTTACATATTTTCCCGGTCTTCCGGTGAACTCCTCAGCCACAAAGAAGGGCTGGGAGAGGAAGCGCTGTATCTTGCGCGCCCGGGCAACGACGACCTTATCCTCCTCGGAAAGCTCGTCGATTCCCAGAATGGCGATGAGGTCCTGCAGGTCTTTATATCTCTGGAGGATTTCCTGCACCGAGCGGGCTACACCATAGTGCTCCTCCCCTATGATTTTGGGGTCGAGGATGCGCGAGGTGGAAGCCAGGGGGTCCACCGCGGGGTAGATGCCCAGCTCCATGATAGAGCGGGCAAGGATGGTGGTAGCATCCAGGTGGGCGAAGGTGGTTGCGGGAGCGGGGTCGGTGAGGTCGTCGGCGGGGACATAGATAGCCTGCACCGAGGTGATGGAGCCCTTCTTGGTGGAGGTAATCCGCTCCTGCAGCTCGCCCATCTCGGTAGCCAGCGTCGGCTGATAGCCGACTGCCGAGGGCATGCGCCCCAGCAGGGCGGAGACCTCGGAGCCAGCCTGAACAAAGCGGAAGATATTATCTATAAACAGGAGGACATCCTGCCCCTGGACATCGCGGAAATACTCGGCTACCGCCAGACCCGCCAGACCCACTCGCAGGCGTGCCCCGGGAGGCTCGGTCATCTGACCGAAGATGAGCGCGGTTTTGCTTATCACGCCCGACCTCTTCAGCTCCATCCAGAGGTCGTTGCCTTCACGGGTGCGTTCTCCTACCCCGGCGAATACGGATACCCCGCCGTGCACGGTGGCTATGTTGTGGATCATCTCCATTATCAGCACCGTCTTTCCCACTCCGGCTCCGCCAAACAGACCGGTCTTCCCTCCTTTGGCATAAGGCTCCAGCAGGTCGATGACCTTGATGCCGCTCTCAAACATCTCGGTGGTGGTCTCCTGCTCCTCAAAGGATGGTGGGTCGCGGTGGATGGGGAAGCGCTGCTTGGTCTTTAGCGGTCCCAGATTATCGATGGGCTCCCCGACCACATTAATCAACCTTCCCAGGGTCTCCTTGCCCACCGGCACTGTGATGGGACCTCCGGTATCCACGGCTTTCATTCCGCGGACCATCCCGTCGGTGGAATCCATGGATATGGCTCGCACGCGGTTCTCACCGAGGTGCTGCTGCACCTCTACGATGGCATCTATGTTCCTTGAGCTTAGCTTCTTTTTATCGGTTATTCGTATGGCGTTGTGGATGGGAGGCAAATTGGCATCTTCAAATTCGATATCCACTACCGGTCCCATCACCTGAACTACTTTTCCTTCCTTCATCTCTGGCTCCCTTTTATATCTCTGTCTCTGCGGTAAGGGCATCGGCGGCAGTGACCACCTCGATAAGCTCTTTGGTGATGGCAGCTTGCCTGACCTTATTCATCACCAGTGTCAGGTGACCAATCATCTCCAGGGCGTTGCTGGTGGCGTTGTCCATAGCCGTCATCCGTGCCGCATGCTCTGAGGTAGTCGACTCTAACAATACCTTGTAAATCTGAATGTTTATATGCAGGGGGAGGAGTTGCTCAAAAATCACCCTGGCTGAGGGCTCATAGATATAGTCGATGGGGGAAATTGGTCCCTCCACCTGCAGCCTCTGAATGGGGAGGAGCTTCTCTACCGTCACTCGCTGCTGCAGGGCTGATTTAAACTCATTGTAGAGCAGATAGACCGCATCAAGCTCTTCTCGGCTATAGCTTTCGGTAATCTCCCTTCCCAGGGTGGTGGCATAGCCGAAAGAGATGTCGCGGAAAATGTCCACCAGTTCCTGCGTTATAGGGTAGCCCCGACGCCGGAAGTAATCCCTCCCCTTCCGTCCTATGACATAGAGAAGTGTTTCTCTGTCTCGCTTCTCCTCGAGAAACTCGGCTGCCCTTCTCAATATGTTGGTGTTAAAGCTTGCGCATAGACCCTTATCAGAGGTCACCACCATGAGGGCTATCTTCTTCTCCTCCCTCTCAGCCAATAAGCGGTGGAGAGCGGGGTCGGTGCGGGCGGCCAGGCTGTTCAGCACTTCGGTCATCTTCCGGGCATAGGGACGTGCTTTAATTATCCGCAGCTGTGCCCGGCGCAAGCGAGCTACCGAGACCATCTTCATAGCCCTGGTGAGCTGCTGAATGTTGTTGACGCTTTTTATCCTTCGCCGGATGTCTCTAATGCTCTGCACAGCCTATTCCTTTTCCTTCTTATCTGCGGTGAATTTTTCTTTAAACTTATGCAAAGCTTTCTCTATCTCGGCTGTTAAAGGCTCGTCGAGCTCCTTTTTGGTCTTTAGTTCCTTGAGGAGTTTGGCGTGGTTATTATCCAGAAACTCATACAGCTCCTTCTCAAAGCGGCGGAGAGAGTCTACCGGGAGGTCGTCCAGAAAGCCATGGGTGCCGGAGTAAATCAGCAAAATTTGCTTCTCCACCGGCAGCGGGCTATATTGACCTTGCTTGAGAATTTCCATCAATCGCTTTCCTCTCTCCAGTTGGTCCTGGGTAGCTTTGTCGAGGTCGCTGCCAAACTGAGCAAAGGTAGCTATCTCGCGATATTGGGCAAGGTCCAATCTCAAGGTGCCGGCGACCTGCTTCATGGCTTTTATCTGGGCATTCCCCCCCACGCGGGATACCGATAAGCCCACATTGATGGCGGGACGCATGCCGGAGTAGAACAGGTCTGCTTCCAGGTAAATCTGCCCATCGGTGATGGAGATGACATTGGTGGGGATGTATGCGGCGATATCCCCCGCCTGGGTCTCCACTATGGGGAGGGCGGTCAAGGAGCCGCCGCCGTTCTCCTCGTTGAGCTTGCACGCTCTCTCTAATAAGCGGGAGTGGAGGTAGAATATGTCACCGGGGTAGGCTTCCCGACCCGGAGGACGCCGCAGGAGGAGTGAGATCTCGCGGTAGGAGGCGGCTTGCTTGGACAGGTCGTCGTAGACCACCAGGGAATGCTCCCCCTTGTCTCGGAAATACTCCCCCATAGCGCAGCCACTATAAGGGGCGATATATTGCAGCGGAGCCGGCTCATAGGCGGAGGTGGCTACCACGGTGGTATATTTCATAGCCCCGTATTCCTCAAAGGTCTTCACCACCTGGGCGATGGTAGACTGCTTCTGACCGGAGGCTACATATATGCAGTGGACATCGGTGTCCCTCTGGTTGATGATGGTATCAATGGCCAGGGCTGACTTCCCGAGCTGGCGGTCGCCGATAATGAGCTCCCGCTGACCGCGGCCGATGGGAATCATAGAGTCAATGGACTTGATGCCGGTCTGCAGAGGCTCTTTGACCGGGATGCGGTCGACCACCCCGGGAGCTAACCTCTCCAGCGGACCGAAATGCTTGGCTTTGATGGCACCTTTGCCGTCCAGCGGATGCCCCAGGGGGTCGACCACCCTCCCGAGCAGTTCCTCTCCCACGGGGACCTGCAGGATCTTCCCGGTGCGGCGCACTACGACTCCCTCTTTTATGTGTTCCGACTCACCCAGTACCACCACTCCCACATCGTCCTCTTCCAGATTCAAAGCCAATCCATACACCTCGTCGGGGAACTCCAGCAGCTCACCGGCCATCACCTTTTCCAGCCCAAATATGCGAGCGATGCCATCCCCCGCAGAGATGACCGTCCCCTCCTCGCTTACCTCTATCTCGGGGTGAAATTTATCAATCTGCTGACGGATAATCCGACTTATCTCATCTGACTTTATCTTCATACCTTAACCCTGCACAAACTTTTCTTTTAACAACTGAAGTTGCTTCTTGAGGCTTCCGTCATAAACGGTATCCCCAATTTTTATTACTACCCCTCCGATAAGGGAGGGGTCCACACTGCTTTTTATCTCCACTTTCTTGCCGAGGAACTTCGATACTCGCCGGGCGATGCTCCTGGTCTGTCCCTCGGAGAGGGGTAGCGGTGAGACGACTTCTGCCACCTCTACCCCTTCCAGTCTGCGCACCTCCCTTTGAAAAGCCTCCCATACCTCCTGCAAATTGGGGAGTCGCCTTCGGGACGACAGCAGGCGGAGGAAATTTCTGGTAATTTCCTCATAATCGGCGACGGAGAGCAACTCCTCTAACAGCTCCTCTTTTCGCAAGGGGCTGACTTTGGGGTCGGAGAAGAAATCCTGTAATTGGGGATGGGTTTTCAGCAGCTTCATGAAGGAACGCAAATCCTTCTGCACGCGTGGGAGGAGCTTATCCTTTCTGGCAACTTCGATAAGAACTTTGGCATATCGCCTGAAAAGCGAGCGTCCAATCACTGGAGTTCCTCCAATTTTGCCAGATATTTTTTGATAAGGGCTTCCTGGTCCTTATCGGTAAGGCTGCCTTTCAGCACCTTCTCCGCCTGTTCAACCGACAGCCCGGCTATGTACTCCCGAAGCCTTCGCCTGGCTAACTTTACCTCGCTGTCAATTTTCTTGTTAGTGGCTTTCAACAGTTCCTCCGCCTCGTGTTTGGCTTCGGCTAAAATCCGCCTGCGCTCCCTCTGGGCTTCCTGGAGTATCCCCTTCTTGAAGGCGGAAAGCTCCTCATCGAGCCTGGATAACTTCCCCTTAATCTCCTCCAGCCTGGCCTGGGCTTCCTTCCGGTCCTGCCTTGCCAGGTCTATATCCTGTTTAATCTTTTGCGACCTCCGATGGAGGTATCTGCCTACCGGCTTCCTCAAGAAATAGACCAGCACAGCCAGCAGGATAACAAAGTTAGCCGTCTGCCACAGGGTATCCTTCCACAGGGAATGGGCTTCTGCCGGCGGAAGGAGACGGTGACAGAAAGTCATCCCTCTCACCAGACCAGTTGCTATAATGCAGGAAGTGCTCCAGTGCATGTGTTTACCTCTGGCGGGGTCTGTTTCTTTTGGTCCCCTTTCTGTCTGGCGGAGAAACCGTGAGCCTCCTTCCCAGAAGGTTTTCTGCTATCTTATGGGCAAATGTATCGCTCAACCCTTCCAGGTCCCTTTCCACCTCTCGCACCATGCCCTTGATGTCCCTCTCTGCGGAGGAGAGGAGCCTCTCTGCCTCAGTGCGGGTGGAAGCAATAATCTTATCCCCCTCCCGACGCCCTTTCTGCACCCGCTCATCCTTGAGCTGCTGTGCCTCGGCTGTGGTAGAGGCCAGAGCTTTCTCTCGCTGCTGGGTGAACTCCTCCGCCTCTTTCAGGGACCGCTGTGCCTCCTCTCGTGGATTAACGACCATGGCTTTCCGCTCCTGCAGTATTTTAAGCAGCGGCCCGAAAAAATAGCGGTTCAGGATGAACACCAGCAGCAGGAACAGCCCTAATATATAGATAATCGAGATGTCGAGCTTTATCATTTCAGTTGATCCATAATCCTCCGTCTCTCGGCATCATCCGGGATGGAGAGGAGCATCTTCTTGATGTAGGCGGAATGGAAACTGACAATAGCTCTGGAAAGGACATCATAGAAATCGGCAATGTCGGTCTCCGACTCCAGGTTGAGCCTGGTCTCCGTTTGACTGCCTGCACTATCGTCAAGGCTCAGAGATATGATCTCATCCTCCCGGATGTACTCCCACACCTCGGGTCCCTCGGATGGGGAAACATGGAGCCTCTCTTCAAACCTGTATTCTTTAAGAGACCCCTTCAAAAAATCGGCAAGTATTCCCACGACCTGTTTTTCGGCTAATAATTCATAACTTCTTGGCATAATTCCCTCTTGAATTAGTATGCTGTTTACACATTCGTATCCCCTGACGGGGCAGTGGGAGGTGGGCTTTGTTCTGGCGCTTTCTCCTCGTGATGCCGCCTCCCCGAGCCCCCTTTCTGAAAGAGGGGAACTAGGATAATGGGAGCCATAAGGGTAGTGACCATGGTCATCAGCACCGCACACCCGAAGATGGTCTTCCCTACATCCCCCACCAGGACATTTCTGGCTAAACCCACTCCGGCGATGATAAGGGCAACCTCACCTCGAGGGAGCATACCGATGCCTATGCGACTGCCACCCCTCATATTAAACCCTACCGCCAGGGCAGGGAAGGCACATCCGAATACCTTTCCAATGATAGCCAGCACGGTTATCACCAGCCCGAATGCCAGCGCTCCCTTAAATGAGCGGAAATCCACCAGCATCCCCATAATGACAAAGAAGATGGGAACCAGCGCATAGTACACCGAATGGAGCCGCTCTACCAGGAGCTTGGCTATGGAAGTATCCGATATGGCTAAGCCGATGGCATACGCCCCAATAATCATAGCTAAGCCGAACATCTCGGCAATGGCAGCGGCAAAATAACAGAGAGATAAGGCGATGACCAGGGCGGCTCCGGCAGATTTGAACCACTCCATGAAACGAGAGATCTTCTTGCGAAAGATGAGACCCACGGCCATAATTCCCAGCCATACTCCTATGGCCTTAGCGGCTATCACCGCCACCTCTCCGCCGCTGAACTTCTGTCCCACTCCCCGGGCGGTCAGGCTCACCACCACAGCTAAGATCAGAATCCCCAGCACATCGTCCACTACCGCTCCCCCCATAATGGTCACTCCCTCGGGGGTGTCCAGCTTTCTTATATCGCTGAGGATACGGGCGGTAATGCCCACCGAGGTAGCGGTCATTATGGCTCCCATAAAGAGGGCTTTTCCTCCAAAGATAGATGTATCATAGCCGAACAATACGGTGGTATACGCCCCGAATAAGAATGGAAATACCACCCCTCCTAACGCTACCATGGTGGCTGGAAAGGCGTAACGGAAAAAGGAGGGGAGGTCCGTCTCCAACCCCGCCATAAAAAGAAGGATTACCACCGCTACCTGGGCGAAGGCATACAGCTCGCTGGAGACCGGAATGTTGGTTATCACACCGGGCTCCGGCGGGGGAAAAAGAGCCCCCAGCCCGGGGACCTTAAGATACCCCCCTAGGGCGTAGGGTCCGATAATCATCCCCATTATCAGCTCTCCCAAGACAGCGGGTTGTTTAAGCCACCTCTCGCATACCTCCCCGGCAACCCTTGCTAATAGCAGGATGACCGCCAATTGAAACACCAGGTGGGTTATAATCTCCATGATCCCGTGTTCCACTTTCACACCTCCTCTTGCTCAATCAGTCTCATGGTGAACTTCTGAAAAGCTTAGGAATAATCCCCTTCCTCTTCTCAAGCGGACTTCACCCCTGAACCCTTGCTCATCAAGTTAAGCGTTCGTTCCTTACATAGACCTCCTTTTTTTTCTTCTCAACTACTTTTCCTATTATGTGAGCCTCTATCCCCGACCCTTTCATCTCCGCTACCATCTTGCCAGCCGCTTTGGCGGGGGAGGCAATAAGCAATCCTCCTGATGTTTGAGGATCAAACAGAAGAGCAACTTCTCCTTCCTTTAGGGTGGGCGCCAGCTCAACCCTCCCGCTGCAGAAGCTGCGGTTACCTAACAGCCCGGGGGAGGAGACAACCTCCCCCACCAGCTCCAGCGCCTCGGGTAAGACCGGTATCTCCGGGAAGTAGAGCTCCATAGAGACCTTACTGGCAGAGGCTAACTCACAGCAATGCCCCAGGAGTCCGTAGCCGGTGATGTCGGTAGCTGCCGATACCCCATAGCGGAGCATAATTTCCGAAGCCCGACGGTTGAGCGCCATCATCACCTCGGAGACCCTGTTTACTGCTCCGGGCGAGACCTTCTGGAACTTGATTCCCGTGGTAATGATACCTATCCCCAATGGCTTTGTCAATATCAGAAGCTCGCCCTCCCTGGCTGCTGAGTTGGTTATGATGCGCTGGGGATGGATGGTGCCGGTAATGGCATAGCCGAACTTCATTTCCTTATCCTTGATGGTATGACCCCCCAGGAGGTGGACCCCAGCCTCTTTCAACTTCTCCACCCCGCCAGCCATTATCCGCTCCAGCA
>CABWKN010000106.1 GCA_902505605.1 Candidatus Guanabacterium sedimentis | reverse complement strand
GTTTAATTTTACAGAAAATATATCACATCATTTTGAATATTTCAAGAAAAAATCAAAGTTATTCGTATTTTTCAGAAATTTATTGGCACCTCAACAATAGCTCACAGGTGCTTTTTTATAACTTTATTCGAGCTGAGAAGGATGCTTCTCTTTTTTAGGAAGGTGATTATAATATTTTTGAATGCTACAAGGCAGCTAATTTTCAACTAAGCTTTTAACAAAAGATGATTTTCTGCTCAGTCTCGCCCCTTAAGAGCTTAATACACTTCTCGCTTGAGATTATTATTTTTGGTGTCGCTCTTGCGGAGGGCTACTGGATGTCAGTCCATTTCTGCTGAAAGTGGTAGGGGAGCATAAGGTTGCGGTGAATCTCCTCCGAGCAGAAATTCACCGGCTCGCTCCCCTGAAGAAAAGCTTCGAGGATTACATCCTCCGGTGGGCAGATGGGGGTGGCTAACAGGCCGGTTTTTCGGTCAATTCTGCGGAACACTATGTTGCTGGGAATGGGAAAATACTCCACCGGCTTATCCTTCAGAACCTCATTGAAGAAGTCCATCCAGATGGGCAGTGCTGCTCTGGCTCCGGTCTCCCCGGCTCCCAGGCTCTTTTTCACATTAAAGCCGACCCACACCCCACAGGCTAACGAGGGATTAAATCCGACAAACCAAGCATCGGTGTGCTTATCGGTGGTACCGGTTTTCCCCGCTATCGGACGTCCTAAGCTTTTTGCCTTGGCGGCGGTTCCCCTCTCGGTGATCCCTTGCATCAAGTTTACCATCAGGAATGAGGTCTCTGGCGAGAGCACCTCCTGGGCAGCAGGCTGGTGCTCGTAGATGACCTTTCCCTCGCGGTCGGTAATCTTACTTATGAAAAAGGGCTCCACCAATACCCCTTGATTGGGAAACACCGAGAAGGCGGTGGTCATCTCCGTTAGGGTCGCCTCACAGGAACCCAGCGCCAGAGAAAGATAGGGGTAGAGTTTGCTTTTAATCCCCATCCTTCTGGCATATTTTAATACTTCATCAACTCCGATGGTCTGCTGGAGCTTGACAGTGGAGACATTCAGTGACTGCTCTATAGCTCCTCGCAGGGTAGTGACCCCATAGTATTCTCGGTAATAGTTTTCGGGCTCGTAGGGCAGCTCGGTGTAGGGGTCGTAGAAGGTGGTCGGTTCGTCAAAGATGGTGGTGGAGGCGGTAAATCCCTTTTCCAGCGCCGCCGTATAGACGAAGGGCTTAAAGGCTGAGCCGGTTTGCCGCTTTGCTTGCATTGACCGATTGAATTTGCTCAAGTTGAAATCATAGCCTCCCACCATGGTCTTTATCGCCCCTGTCCCCACCTCTATGGCGATTAGCGCCCCATTGACCAGCGGCTCCTGTTCCAGGGAGACTTTAAGCTCCTTGCCCTTTTCATTTATGCTTAAAATCTGGAAGGGGGCTAAATCGCCTACCTTAAAGATCTGGGAGGGCCTTTTTCCGCTCCAGCGGGTTTCATAGTTCCCCACCTTAGCTGTATATTCACCAAATCTGGCTACCGCTCCCTGGCGATTTACCTCAACAATAAGACCGGTGACTATGTCTCCCACCTGTAATTGCTTCTCCCAGTCTGGGTGCTGAAATGTCTCCAGGGAAGAGCCTTCCTCCTCTACTACTTTCTCCTTGATTCCCCGGAAGCCCTCCCTTTTGTCCAGTTCCCGCAGCCCCTTCCTCAGGGCATCCTGAGCTGCTTTTTGCATCCGGAGGTCTATGGTAGTATATACCTTTAAGCCGTTCTGATAGGTCTCCTTTCTCCCATAGTTATTTTCCAGATACTTGCGCACCTCCTCAACAAAATAAGGCGCCATAGAACGATGGCTCTTTTCCTGGAGAAGCGCAATCGGCTTTCGTTTAGCCTCCTCTGCCTCCTCCCTGGAGATGAAGCTCTCTCTTACCATAAGGTCGAGCACCAAATTTCTCCTTCGGAGCGCTTTGTCCGGATGGTTGATGGGGGAGTAATTGCTGGGAGATTTGGGGATGCTCGCTAACAGGGCACACTCTTCCAGAGTCAGCTCCCAGGCATGTTTGTTAAAGTAGAACTGCGATGCTGCCTCCACACCATATCTGTTGTGACCCAGGCCTATCTGGTTACAGTAAAGCTCCAGTATCCTCTCTTTGGTATAGTGGTTTTCCACCTGTATGGCATAGAGGGCTTCTTTTATCTTCCGTTTATATGAGACCTCAGGGGTGAGGAAAAGGGAGCGGGTCAATTGTTGAGTGATAGTGCTTGCTCCCTGGACACTCCTCCACGCCATGAGGTTCACCAGAGCAACCTTAGCGATGCGAAGGGGGTCAAAACCGACATGGCGGTAAAATCGCCTGTCTTCCACAGCAATAAAGGCTTCTATGAGCTTCGGGGGAATGTCTTGATATTTTACGGTTATCCTCTTCTCTATAGAAAATTCGTCCAGTATCTCTCCCGAAGCGGCGTAGATGGTGGTCATGATGTTGGGCTGGTAGTTCTCCAGCGCGGTGATGCGAGCAACATTCTTATAGGCGCTTAGGAAGTATCCAATCAGTATTCCGAGGATAGCTGTTCCAAGGATGACGGCTAAGAAAAGCCTCCAATTAAAGGGGAGGCATATGAGCCTCCTCACTTTTTCCCATAACTCTTTTGTTCGCCTTGAACGCTTATCCACAAAAAAATTATAGCACAGCTCACGAGAAAGGCAAATAAAATATCATTTTTCCTCTTGACAAAAGGTGGAGGGGTATGCTATTATCAGCACTCTTTAATAGAGAGTGCTAATGCATGACTGACGGGAAAACATTCTGTAAGGAGGTGAAGTTAGTATGAAGGTAAAGCCTTTATACGACAGGGTATTAGTCAAGCGGTACGAGCCAGCCGAGCAGGTGAAGGGAGGCATCATCATTCCCGACACTGCCCGTGAGAAGCCGATGGAGGGAGAGGTAGTAGCGGTAGGAGAGGGGAGGTTGCTGGAGGATGGCAGTGTGCGTCCTTTGAGGGTGAAGGTTGGCAATCGGGTGCTGGTGGGCAAGTATGCGGGCACGGAGTTCGAGATAGAAGGGGTGGAGCATGTGGTAGTGCGTGAGGAGGAGATATTAGGGATTATAGAGAAGTAAGGAGGGAGTAAGCTATGGCCAAGAACATAACCTATAGTGAGGATGCCCGTCGGGCGGTGCTGGAGGGGGTGCAGAAGCTGGCCGAGGCGGTGCGGGTGACCCTGGGTCCCAAGGGGAGGAATGTGATTCTGGAGAAGAAGTTTGGCTCCCCGGTCATCACCAAGGACGGGGTGACCGTAGCCAAGGAGATTGAGCTGGAGGACCCGCTGGAGAACATGGGAGCGCAGATGGTGCGTGAGGTAGCCAGCAAGACCTCGGACACTGCTGGTGATGGGACCACCACCGCCACTTTGCTGGCACTGTCCATCTTTCGGGATGGGTACAGGAATGTAGCTGCGGGCAGCAATCCCATGGACCTGAAGCGAGGTATTGAGAGGGGGGTGGACGGTGTGGTGGAGGAGCTGAAGCGGATGAGCCGACCGGTGAAGGGAGAGTCCATTGCCCAGGTGGCCACGGTTTCTGCCAACAACGACGAGACCATCGGCAAGATCATTGCCGAGGCCATGGAGAAGGTGGGCAAGGACGGGGTGGTCACCGTAGAGGAAGCCAAGGGGATTGAGACCACCCTGGAGGTGGTAGAGGGGATGCAGTTTGACCGGGGGTATCTGTCTCCCTACTTTGTGACCGATGCCGAGCGGATGGAGGTGGTGCTGGAGGACTGCCATCTGCTGCTGCATGAGAAGAAGATCAGCTCCATGAAGGATCTGCTGCCCGTTCTGGAGCAGGTAGCCAGAGGTGGCAAGCCGCTGCTGATTATCTCCGAGGAGGTGGAGGGCGAGGCGTTAGCTACGCTGGTGGTGAACAAGCTGCGGGGGACTTTGAGCTGTGCGGCGGTGAAAGCTCCCGGGTTTGGCGACCGGCGGAAGGCCATGCTGCAGGACATTGGCATTCTCACCGGCGGCAAGGTGCTGACCGAGGATCTGGGCATCAAGCTGGAGAGCATCAAGCTGGAGGACCTGGGGCAAGCCAAGAAGGTGGTCATTGACAAGGAGAAGACCACCATCATGGAGGGTGCGGGAGGTACGGAGTCGATTGAGGGTCGGGTCAAGCAGATCCGGGCGGAGATAGAGGAGACCACCTCCGATTACGACCGGGAGAAGCTGCAGGAGCGGTTGGCCAAGCTGGTAGGTGGGGTAGCGGTGGTCAAGGTGGGAGCAGCCACCGAGACCGAGATGAAGGAGAAGAAAGCCCGGGTGGAGGATGCGCTGAATGCCACCAAGGCGGCGGTGGAAGAGGGGATAGTTCCCGGCGGTGGGGTAGCCCTGTTGCGAGCCATCGCTGCCCTGGATAAGCTGAAGCTGGAGGGGGATGAGAAGGTGGGCGCTCAGATAATCAGGCGTGCGCTGGAGGAGCCCATTCGTCAAATTGTCAACAATGCCGGTCATGAGGGTTCGGTGGTAGTGGAGAAGGTCAAGGAGATGGAGCATGATAGCGGGTTTGATGCGCAGAAGGAGGAGTACGCCGATATGTTCAAAGCGGGGATTGTCGACCCCACCAAGGTGGTCAGGTTAGCACTGCTCAACGCATCCAGCATTGCCGCGCTGATGCTTACCACCGAAGCCCTGGTCTCCGAGATACCGGAAAAGGAGAAGGAGATGCCCACCCCCGCAATGCCCCCCGGAGGTGGAATGTACTAAGTAGTAAAATTCAGGCGGAGCCACCCTCGACAGGTCAGTAAGGTGACTCCGCACCTCTTGTTTGACATTTTTTCCGGCGGTTTGCTATAATTTTCAAGAAGCCCCTCAGGGAGTAGGGCAATATTGTATATCTGAGGGAAAAATGGATATAGAGTTAGATAGCAGAAGCAAAGAAGTACTGGATTCAATCATAATCAGGTTTATTTCCAGCGGTATGCCCGTGGGCTCAAAGGCTATTTCCAAAAAAGACAAAGTAGGCTATAGCCCGGCGACCATTCGCAATATTATGGCCGAGCTGGAGAGAAAGGGTCTGGTGTTTCAACCCCATACCTCAGCGGGGAGAATCCCTACAGACTTGGGCTACCGATTCTATGTAGATAGCTTGATGAAATCCCGTGAGCTCTCTTCCAGAGAAGAGCATCTTATAAATACAAGCTTTGATAGTTTTGCAGGGGATATAGAAGACCTGGTGGAGGTTGCCTCCGGTTTGCTAGCTCACTTTTCTGAGAATGTGGGGATGGTTCTGCAGCCCAAATTCCACCGGACAAAGTTTAAAAATGTCAGATTTATCAAGCTCAACCACTCCTTGATATTGGTGATTTTAGTCTCCCAGGGGGGCTTTGTCTTCAACAAGGTAATCACAGTTGAAAAGGAGATACCACAATCAGAGTTAGACCAAATCGCCAATTACCTGGTGGAGCAATTCTCCGGGCTCACGCTAATAGCGGTTAAGAAAAGTTTGATGCGTATGCTATCTCAAGAGAGGGAGTTTTACAAGGAATTGCTAAAAGGGATCATATTCATTACTGAAAAAAGGCTCTCTGAGGAGACAAGCGCCGATGCTCTGTATTTCAGCGGCGCTTCCAAGCTTTTGGAGCAGCCAGAGTTTTATGACCTCAAGAGAGCCCGCGAACTGCTCAAAGCTATTGAAGAAAAGGAGATGCTGGTCAAGATATTGACCAAGTGTCTGAATGCTGAGGGAGTGCGGGTTATCATAGGTTCTGAGAATATTTGTAAGGGATTAAGGGACTTCAGCTTGATAACCTCCATTTACAAGTTTGGGAATATTCCTCTGGGTCTGGTGGGTATTTTGGGTCCTACCCGTATGGACTACGCAAGGAGTATATCGCTGGTCGATTATGTCTCCAGGTCTTTAAGCAAGGTTATTACACAATATGCTATGTAACATAAAGACCAAAGAAAGGTTGGTGTTATGCCCAAGATAGAGAGAGGAGAGGGCGAAGAGAAAGAAGCTCCTCAGGCAAAGGGGGAACAGAAGGAGAAAGAGAGTTCACCGGAGGAGTTGGCCTCAAAGGCGGCAGTTAAAGAGAAGCCCACCCCTGCGGCAAGAAAGAAGCTGATAGAAAAACTGACCCAAGAGAAGGAGGAGTTCTACGATCGGCTCATCCGCCTGCAGGCTGACTTTGAGAATTATAAGAAGAGGATTGACAAGGAGAGGCAGGAATTTTACCTTTACGCACTGAGTGAGGTCATCCGGGAGATATTGCCTACTATCGACGACCTCGAAAGGGCACTTGAAAAAAGTGATTCCAAGGATATCGAGAGCTATCAACAAGGAATTGAGCTTATTTACAACAACCTTCGGGAGACATTAGAAAAAATCGGTCTTCAGCCTATCAAGACCAAGGAGCAGGTCTTCGACCCTCACTATCACGAGGCACTCTTTCTGGAGGAGACCGACCAATACCAGGAAAATCAAATATTAGAGGAGTATCAGAAGGGCTATATGCTGAAAGACAGGCTGTTGCGACCAGCGGTGGTCAAAGTAGCGGTAAAAAAGAAACAGCCTCAGGAACCAGAGCCGGAACAAGAAGAGGATGAGTTCCCGGAGAAAGGTCAGTAATTGAGGGGCAAAGCCCACCATTTTCATCTTCTGGAGATTAAAGGATTTATGGTTATAATTTTTTGCCATTGGTGAGGTTAGATTAGAGTGCCCGGTTTCAAGAGAGATTATTACGAGGTGCTCGGAGTAGACCGCAACGCCACCGAGCAGGAGATTAAGAAAGCCTACCGGCGTCTGGCACTAAAATACCATCCCGATAAGAACCCCGAAAATAAGGAAGCGGAAGAGAAGTTTAAAGAGGCTGCCGAGGCTTACAGTGTGTTGTGTGACCAGAAAAAAAGAGCTCTCTACGACCGCTACGGTCATGGCGGATTGGGTCCGGGGGATCGCTTCACCGGATTTGATGAGTCTATTTTTGCCGATTTCAGCGACATCCTGGGGGATTTCTTTGGTCTGGGAGATATTTTCGGCACCCGCAGCCGTGCACGACGGCGCCCTGTTGCTGAGCCGGGGGCTGATCTGAGATATAATCTGGAGATTTCCTTCGAGGAAGCCACCCAGGGGGTGGAGACAAAAATAAAAATTCCCCAAATGGATAGGTGCCAGCATTGCCGGGGGACTGGTGATGCCTCGGGTAAGGGGCCTACTACTTGTCCTTTGTGCCAGGGGAGTGGTCAGCTCTTTTATCAGCAGGGCTTCTTTCGCATTGGTCGTACATGCAGCCAGTGTCAGGGGAGCGGGCAGGTGATAAGGAATCCCTGCTCTTACTGCAGGGGCACCGGCAGGTTGCGCAAGGAGAAGAGCCTCTCTATTAAAATTCCAGCGGGAGTGGATAACGGCACTTACCTTCGCATTCAGGGAGAAGGGGAAGCGGGAATGCGTGGCGGTCAGCCGGGAGACTTATATGTGGTCATCCATGTGAGGCCGCATCAATTCTTCAGCCGGGAGGGAAAGGACATCTACTGCGAGATTCCTATCACCTTCAGCCAGGCAGCTTTGGGCGGAGAGGTTGAGGTTCCCACCTTGAACGGAAGAGTCAAGCTCAACCTACCAGCTGGAACCCAATCGGGCACTTTATTTAAACTGAAAGGTAAAGGGATAAAAGACATCCATAGCTATGGGAAAGGGGACCAGTTTGTGAAAGTTGTTCTCCGTACCCCCGCTCGTCTGACCAGGGAGCAGAGGGAGCTTTTCCGGAAATTAGCGGCCACCGAGGAGAAGCTTCCCAGCCCCGATAATAAGGACTTCTTTCAAAAGGTAAAGGAGTTTCTTAAGGGTTAAAGATAAAATTTCTCTTCTATCTTACCTTTGGCTTTCCCTGAAATTTCCCCTGTTGTCGATTCTCATAGGGTAAATGGTTGACAAAGAGATTCTATCCCCATGAGCAATAAGCTAACCCAGGGTGAGGAAGGAGCGTTTGCCATATGTCTACACCCCGCTTTTACCTAACCAGTAATGAGCTCAAAAGGGGGGTTGCAGTTCTGTCCGGCGAGCAGTTTCATCATCTTGTCAAGGTGCGGCGGGGCAGAGTAGGAGACAGAGTGAGAGTTTTTGATGAACAGGGAAGGGAGTTTGAAGGTAAGGTCTCCGAAATCCGAAAGGATAGGGCTGTCGTACGGCTCATGGCAGAGTGCCTCCCTTATGCTTCTCCATCAATGGAGATAACCCTGCTGCAAGCGCTCCCTAAAGGAAGGAAGATGGACCTCATAATACAGAAGGCCACAGAGCTGGGAGTATGGAAGATTATACCTCTGATAACCGAAAGGACCATTGTACGCATCCCCAGGCCGGACAGGGTGGCTCGCTGGAACCGAATCGCCCTGGAATCATGCAGGCAATCGGAGCGGCGCTCTATACCTCTGGTCAGCCCTATTACTCCCCTGGAGGAGCTCGACCTCTCATTGCTCTCGGGTTTGAAGATAATTCTGTGCGAAAGGGCAGAAAAGGGTCTCAAGGACGCCCTGAGAGGGGCGGCAGGGGATAAGGTAGCTCTGATGGTAGGACCCGAAGGGGGATGGTCGCCGAGGGAGGTTGAGTTGAGTCTTCAGCGGGGCTTTATTCGTGCCGGGCTGGGGAGGAGAATCCTCCGCACCGAGACTGCGGGGATTATAGGGGTTGCTCTTGTTCAGTATGAAAGGGGGGACCTCGGCTCTTCGCTTACTTTATAATGTTGAATCCCTGGGGCTTAAATTTCTTGCGATAATCATCGGCATTCATCTCCACCGTGCGGCACATCTCATAGAGGCGAGAGCGGAGGCGGTTGCCGATGCGCTGCGCCAGAGAGTACTGGTCTTTCTCCTTTGGCTTATCCAGAAAGTTAGAGGTTATGATGGTGATTTTATTATCGTTGTATCGTGAATTGAGGATATGGTCGATGGTTTCTTTTATCCATTCGGTTGGTCGTCGTGCCCCCAGTTCGTCCAGCAGCAGAACCTCAGTCTTCAGCACGGGGGCTAACACGCTCATCTCAGAGCTCTCGGAGACGGGGTTGTAGCTGTCCTGTATGTACAGCAATAGGTCCCGGAAATCGTAGAAAAGGCAGGGCATCCCCTTTTTCTCCATCAGTTCCCTGATAATCGCCACCGCCAGATGGGTTTTTCCTACTCCGCAGGGACCTATGAAGAGAATCCCCATATCAACATTGGGATAGTCTTTCACAAACTCCTTTGCTTTTCCTTTGGCTACCCATAGGTCGTCCTGCTTGGGAGTTTTAAAGTTTTTAAGGATGCAGTGTTGATAGCGTCGGGGGATGCGGGCTTCTTGCAGCAGCCTTTCGGTTCGCTTCTTCAGGAAGCACTGGCACCTGACAGCTCTTTGTTGCTCACCCTCTCCAATTATCTGCCACCCGCTATCATTACATATGGGGCAGGCTGCATCTTGGTTCATCTATTCCCCCTTCCTTGAGTCTCAGCCTCGATTTTTATAAGGCTATCAGTTAAGGGTGCCAGCCAGTTTCCTCTGCTTGCTTGACCTTTTCAGCTTCTCCAGAGCCGCACTTTCGATCTGACGAACCCTCTCGCGGGATAGATTCATTATATCACCAATCTCCTTCAGGGTCATTCCTTCTTTGCCTTCTAATCCGAACCGGAGGGTGATAACCTCCCTCTCCTTGGGGTGGAGCTTAGTCTCCACCATCTCCCGCAGCTCTCTCTGCACTGATTTTTTGATGAGCTCCTCATCGACCGGGGGAATACTCTTTTGAGGGACGGTGTCCCTCAGCTCGAAGTCTTGCTCCTCGGACAGCTTATCATCAAGGGAGATGTCCTCGCTTCTCAACTGCGATAAAGTGGTGGCATCGCCTAGAGAGATTTTCATATATTCAGCAATCTCTTCGGTGGAAGGTTTTCGCTGAAGCTTAATGGTTAGCTGGGCAATATTCTTTCCGAAGCGATGGAGTAAATTAGCCTGCTTCTGGGGCAGCCTCACCGTGTGGCTCTGTTCGGCAATGGCGTGGATGATAGCCTGGCGAATCCACCACACAGCGTAAGTTATGAACCTGACATTCTTTTTAGGGTCAAACCGCTTGGCTGCCTCAATGAGACCGAGGTTCCCCTCGTTGATGAGGTCGAGAAATGAGAGACCTGTGCCCCGATATTTTTTGGCAAAGCTGACTACAAACCGCAGGTTGGCTTCTACCAGCTTTCGGAGGGCTTGCTCGTTGCCCTGTCTAATCCGTTTGCCCAGGGCTTTCTCCTCCTCAGGATTAATCTCCGGTATTTTGGAGATCTCCTTCAGGTAGAGCCTAAGGGAGTTAGATGATAACTCCCCCTGATAGTATTTTTTCAGAGGCATTAGTCCTCCTCTGGTTCGATTTCGACCTTAATTACCTTGGGAGGAGTAACCTTTACCAGGGTGTCCGGCTCGGTAGAGGATTCCATCTGCTCGCTAAAAGTCTCCCGCAGCAGCTTAATGAATTTGTTGACCTCGCGCCGCATCTCTTCAATCTTCTTCCTCATATTTAAGATTACCTCTACCCCGGCAAGATTCACCCCCAGCTCCCGGGTCAGGTTGAGGATAAGATCCAACTGTCGAAGGTCTTCCTCGGAATAAAGGCGGGTGTTTCCATCACTGCGAGAGGGCTTGAGCAATCCCTCTCGCTCATACAGCCTCAGAGTCTGGGGATGAATTTTGTAAAAGCGCGAGACTGCGCTTATCATATAGAAGGCTTCTCTTTTCTCTTTCATGTGACGCTCCTTCAAGGGCTTATCCGGGGGTCATCAGGGTTCAATCGAACGAACTCTCTCAGGAGTTCTTTGGAACGCTCATCGAGCGCCCTGGGGAGAACTATATTAACCTCTACGAAATGGTCTCCCCTGGCACCACCTCTCAAAGAGGGAGCACCCTTTCCCCGCAGCCGGAACTTCTGGCCACTCTGAGTGCCGGGAGGTATACGCATGCTCGCCCGACCATCGACGGTTTCCACCTCGACCTTCGCCCCCAGAGCAGCCTCTGCCACGGTAATAGGGATTTGAGTGTATATGTTATCTCCCTTTCTGGTGAAGAGGGGATGGGGGGTGACATTGATGACAATGTATAGGTCGCCAGGTGGTCCTCCCGCTGCGCCATCATTTCCTTTGCCCGCCACTCGTATTTTGGAGCCATTATCCACCCCCAGAGGTATTTTCACCTTGATGGTTTCTCGCTTATTAACCAATCCCTGTCCCTGGCATTGAGCACAGGCTTCGCCCTTCACCCGACCTGTCCCTCCACAAAGGGAGCAGACAAAGGAGAGCTTCATTAGTCGCCTCATGAAAGATGACTCCCCTGTGCCTTCACATTGAGGGCATACCCGCTCTTTAATGCTTTCCAGTATTCCTTTCCCGGCGCAACGGGAGCAGTGAACTCTTCTGAGTATGCTTATGGTGGTGGTCAGACCTTTTATAGATTCCATAAAGCTTATGGTCAGGGGATACTGTAAGTCTGCTCCCCTCTTGGGCTGGATGGTGGGCTCGGCACTCCTCTGTCTGAAGAGGTCAGAAAGGATATCTCGCAGGTTTCCCTCTTTGAAACGATTGGATTCAAAATCCTCAAAACCGAATCCCGAGAACTCCTCCCTGGGAACAAACTCCTCCCTCAGGGAGCCATATTGGTCATATTGCCTCCGTTTTTCCGGGTTGCTGAGAATATTATAAGCCTCTGATATCTCTTTGAACTTTCTTTCAGCTTCCCTGTCACCGGGGTTGATGTCCGGGTGATATTTGCGGGCTAACTTCCGATAAGCTTTTTTTATCTCTGACAAGGAGGCATTCCTATCGATCCCTAATATGTGATAAAAATCCTCCTTTACCATTGATTTTTTGATACCTCGTTACTAAGCATATATTCCCCTTTCCCAGTTCAGCGGGGGATTCTGTGAGTCCTTTTCACCTCTTTCACCAGAAGTCTCTTTCTCTGTGATGGGGAAATGTAGCTCCTCGGCTAAGCTACCTGCTCCCATCATCGGCGCATGAGCGTTTCTGTTGCGCAGGGTTCTATTCTATTTGGTGACTTTTATACCCCATGATGTAAGGGATAGAGGAGTTTAGTTCTCCTTCTGTTCATCGACATCGGTATACTCGGCGTCGATTACCTCCTCTTCGGGTTTACCTTCCTTTTTGGCACCAGTATCAGCCGCCCCTTCTGCCGATTGAGCGGAAGCCTGCTGTTGGGCGGTAGTTTTTTGATACATCACCTCTGCCAGCTTATGGGAAGATTTGGTGAGCCGGTCAAGGGCAGCTTGAATCTGCTCTTTGCTCCCGGAGTTTATCGCCTTTTTGGTCTCCTCAATAGCTGCTTCGATCTCTTTGGCATCGGAGTCAGGTATCTTGTCACGGTTCTCGCGGAGGATTTTCTCAGTGTTATAGGCCATGGCATCTGCCTGGTTCCTAAGGTCTACTTCCTCCCTCTGCCTGCGGTCTTCCTCGGCATGAGCTTCGGCTTCTTTCACCATTTTTTCAATCTCATCTTTGACCAGGCCGCTGGAGGAGGTAATGGTGATTTTCTGCTCCCTGTTCGTAGCCAGGTCTTTCGCCGAGACATTTAGAATCCCATTGGCATCTATATCAAAAGCCACCTCTATCTGAGGAATCCCTCTGGGTGCTGGAGGGATACCGACCAGATGAAATCGACCCAGGGTGCGGTTGTCTCTGGCCATCTCTCGCTCTCCCTGGAGAACATGGATTTCCACGCTGGTCTGATTATCCGCCGCGGTGGAGAAGATTTCGCTCTTGCGAGTGGGGATGGTGGTGTTTCTCTCAATTAACTTGGTGAATACTGCTCCCAGGGTCTCTATTCCCAGAGATAGAGGGGTGACATCGAGAAGCAGTATATCCTTTACTTCTCCGCCGAGCACTCCTGCCTGAATGGCTGCCCCTACGGCGACCACCTCGTCGGGATTTACTCCCTTAGAGGGCTCCTTTCCGAAGAGGTTTTTGACTATCTCTTGCACTTTTGGAATACGGGTAGAACCACCTACTAACACCACCTCATCAATATCCCCGGGCTTCTTTCCAGCATCCTCAAGGGCTTGCTTGCATGGACCGATGGTTTTCTCAAAGAGGTCCATGGCCAATTGCTCGAATTTGGCTCTGGTGAGTTTCATTTGCAGGTGCTTGGGTCCCGAGGCATCGGCGGTGATGAAGGGGAGGTTGATGTCGGTCTCCAGGGTGGTGGAGAGTTCGATCTTTGCCTTCTCGGCTGCTTCTTTAAGACGCTGAAGAGCCATCTTGTCCTTGCTGAGGTCGATCCCCTGGTCTTTTTTGAACTCCTCTACTATCCAGTCGATGACTCGCTGGTCGATATTGTCCCCCCCGAGGTGAGTGTCCCCATTGGTCGACTTGACCTCTACCACTCCTTCCCCTACTTCCAGAATGGAGATGTCGAAAGTGCCCCCTCCGAAGTCATATACAGCGATGGTCTCATCCTTTTTCTTGTCCAATCCATAGGCTAACGCTGCGGCGGTGGGCTCGTTTATAATTCGCAAAACCTCCAGACCAGCTATCTGACCCGCATCTTTGGTGGCCTGTCTCTGGCTGTCGTTGAAATAGGCGGGGGTGGTAATTACCGCTTTGGTAACCTTCTCTCCCAGGTAATCCTCAGCCGCCTCACGCATCTTCCGCAAGACCATAGCCGAGAGCTCTGGAGGGGGGTACTCCTTCCCCTCGGCTACTATGCGGGCATCGTCATTCTTTCCCCTTACCACCTTGAAGGGGACAATCTTTATCTCCTCGGGAATTTCATCATACCTTCTTCCCATAAAGCGCTTGATGGAGGAAATGGTGTTGTCCGGGTTAGTTATCGCCTGGCGCTTGGCAACCTGACCCACTAAAGTCTCGCCTTTTCCAGTAAACGCAACCACCGACGGGGTAGTGCGCCCCCCTTCTGGATTGATGATAACCTTAGGCTCACCTCCCTCCATGACGGCTACCACCGAGTTTGTGGTTCCAAGGTCAATACCAATAACTTTGCTCATGGTTTACCTCCTAAATATTAGTCAACTTATAATATAATATTTGAGTCTTCTTTTGTCAAGCTTTTTATGACTATGAGATTCACTTTTCTGATGGTAGTGCCAGAATGAGAGGTTTTTCTATTGTCAATTGGGCGGACCTTCTTCCCTGGGAATCAAAGCCTATAAGAAGATACCTATCAGAGAATAGCTGATAGTGGTAGTCTCTACCCCAGGGGTCTCTCAGGTTATGGGATTGGAGAAACTCTTCTCTGACAAGGGTGGAGAGGTCGGTGGGATATCTTACGTGGGTCAGGAAATATATGGTAAGGCTCTGTGCTATTTGCTGCATTCTGCCGCGGCTTATAGATTCCTTCATGGTGGAGACCATGTGTGATGTGTTAGGAGAGAAGGGGGTCAAGGTGTTGAGAGGGTTGCGGAAGATATTTAGCACCCCGACCACGAGCAGAGCGATGATGAGCAAGTAAAGGAATCTGGAAGTCAGAGCGCCTATCTGCAATCTTACTCTTTTTGCTTCTGATGGTTTAGCCTCTTCGGATTTTATTCGTATTAGCTGTTTATCCATGAGCTGGCTCAAGAGGCGGCAGGTTTCGAAGTCATTAAATCCACAGCTATCCATTAAGTCTTTAACGGTGCGGGTGCCGTCTATGGCCTGGTAAAGCAAATGTGCTTGAGGGGATATAATGAGAGGCCTCCCTATGGAAGGAGCGAGTGCTTTATTCTTTTCTTCCTTCACCTCTTCTTCTGCAGCCTCACTGACCACTATGGAAGAGGGATCAATCCTTCTACTTTTTTCAAATACCAGCTCAAGAGAGGGGATTTTTTTCTTGATAAGAGGCCACTCGTCAAGAAGTCTAACCGCCTCCATTAAGATAGCCTGGGTAGAGAGGGGGACAAAGTAATCGTCTTGGAAAGCCTTCTCTTCCCGGGGTTCAAAGTAATATTCCCCCTCCTTCCAGCGGAAGAGGCGGTAGATTTTTTGGGTGATAACCAGCTGAAGGTATTTCTGCAATTTTTCCGCGGTGAGAAAACGCAGGCTTACCAGAATATGACCAAGATGCTGGAGGGTTTCCTTCTGGACTTCGAGGGCTTTCTTGAGCTGTTCCATAGTGATGACCTTGCGGCGTACCAGCAGGTAGCCAAGTCTGTGCTCCAACGGGTCCTGCAGCGAGTCGGCGGAAACGATATATCCATTCCTGAAGGTGATGCTTACCTCGTTCTGGTTGCTGCGCACAGTCAATTTGCCAGTTTTTTTCTGCAGGGAGAGAAGCTGGAAGATATCAGGAAGCCCGAAGTCCTTGAGGGTACCTTTCAGAGCCATCGTTATCCATTCCTTCCTTTATAATATATCAGCAATACTAATCCTTTCGCAAAGTTCCCAGCGCAAGAGGATAAGTTAACAGACAGATGATTAACCCAATAATTCTCCCCAACCCCCAGCTCGGATCTTGTAATTGAATGGTGATAG
Organism: Candidatus Guanabacterium sedimentis; assembly: GCA_902505605.1. Taxonomy (GTDB): domain Bacteria; phylum Acidobacteriota; class B3-B38; order Guanabaribacteriales; family B3-B38; genus Guanabaribacterium; species Guanabaribacterium sedimentis. Next base: position 15,693 of record CABWKN010000106.1, on the reverse strand, counting down.
GGACGAGCCTGGGGAGGAGGATAGTCAGAGTCAACCCAAAGAGCCAGACAAAGAAGATGAAAACGCCTACAATTGGCTGTGACCCGTATTGATGTCCTATTCCAGGGAAAAGGATGGTAAGAAGATACTTTTTCAGTTTCTCCCAGAATTGATGCCTGTGAACCTCTATCGACTTTTTTAGCTTAATATCCTGGGAAACCCCTTTCTGCTTGATAAAGATATGGTGACATTGGGAGCAGTAGGCAGGGGCTTCTATGCTTGTTTTGCATCTATAGCAGAAGGGGCGTCCACAATATTGGCAGAGCCGGGCGAGTCTCTTTTCCTTCCAGGCGAGCTGAAGAAGGATAATGACTGCAAGTGATAGGAGCCCTAACAGGGTGGTGGGATTTAGCAGAGTGCTTCCTAAGAAGCTTATAGCTGAGTGACCCACCGCAGATGTGGCCTCAGAAGGAATTGGAATGAAGAAAATCCCTTTAAGAAGACGCCGCCAGAGTGCTCTGCGGGGAAGCTCTTCTTCGACTATGAGGCGGGCTGTGGCGGGGTCCTCCTGATGCTGGTCGACAAACTCAAGGTCAATTCCGCGAGCTTTCTCCATAGTTTCTTGGGCATATTTAAACTGCAGGTTCTCCGCATAAGCAAGCGCCATGTTATAGTGGGGGATGACCTGCTCTTTTTGGAGGGTGATCGATCTCTTGTAGTTTTCAATAGCCAGGTTATATTCACCCAGGGCGAAGAATATATTAGCTACATTGGTGTAGGCTTTGGTAAAGCCGGATTGACGGTTGATAATTTTCTGGTATTCTTCGAAGGCGAGCTCTAATCTTCTCCCTTTGCCATATTGTCGTGCCAAGAGGAAGCGTGCTTCCAGGTCGTTGGGATTTTCTGAAAGAACCTGGCGAAGGTTTTCGATGTTGTTAAGGTTGTAAACTCCCTCTATGGAATAAAGGCTGGAAAGGATGTAGGGAGAATGGACAGAGGAATAGAGAGAAACCAGCAGATTCCCCGCAGGGATGGCGAGGATAAGGATAATGAGGGATATAATCCCCAGCACTTTTTCTGATTTTTGAAAATAGAGCCACAGGAGGATAAGCCAGTAAGCCATGATCCAGGCTACTCCCAGCCAGAGAAATATGGGGAGGAGGAGGAGCCCCCAGGAGAGAGGATGAGCTATAGTGAGAGGTAGGCGGGAAGACAGATATTCACAGAGGTCATGGCGGAGGGATTTTTGATATTTCAGCAGTTTACTGACCACAAAGAGAAAAGCCGCTATGATAGCGGTGAACCACAAAAGAGAGGTTGAGTTTATAATAATGACATAAAGGTTCTTCAAGTCCTTAAAGGTCGAGAAGCCTCCTTTTACAAACTCATTAAGAGCTTCGAAGAGGGATCGGCTCCCCTTTTGCCAGTAAGAGCGGGCTAAGCCATAATAGGCGGCGGGGAGAATAGGCTCCAGTTCCAGTGCGGTCTGGTAGCTCACCCGTGCCCTCGGTAGATTGCCTCGGGCGATATGAAGGTCCCCTTCCATGACGAGGGAGGCAGCGAACTCCCTACGCTCCGAAAGGCTGAGCTCATCCTTCTGCTCTAATAGCTTTTCCATCTCTCCCGCTGCTTCAGTGAAGAGTGCTTGCTCAAGGTAAACCTTTCGTTGGAACCAGAGCATCCTCACATTCTCATTAGCAAGGGAACTCTGGGGACTTGATTGTTCTCTAAAAGCTCTGCTCTCACTTTTTGCGTGGAGAGGGAATGCGCCCAGAACAAAGGGTATCAAAATGGTAACTAACGATATTTTTATAATGACCCTTTTCATCTTACTATAGAACAATTATGGGTCGAGGCTACAGCTTTATCAGCTTCGCCTTAGCCATATATTTCAACTTCAACTCATAAAGGAGGTTGTCAATCAGGCTACTTTCTTCTTGGGTGAGATTTCCTTCGGTTTTCTCTTTTAGCATTTGAATGATATCGACCATTTGTTTGGCGGCCTCCAGGTTTACCATCTTCTGCTTGCCAGTGGGGTCGGAGACTTCGCCCAGGTGGATGAAGGCGGTGGTGCTCAACGAGAGGATAAAGGAGCCAAAGTCGACCGGGGGAAGGGTGGTTCTCTCTTTCTGCTCTTTTGGGGGCATTTCCTCGGTGGTGGTCTTTTCGGTTTTCTGTTGCTTCTGCTTAGCTTCTGCCGGCGGCTTCTCTTTTTTCGCTTTTTGGAACTCCTTCTTTAACTTACCCTCACGGTCAAATATTCTGCGGTCGGTTACCTTTACCTTTTCCTCCTTTTTGCTTATTCTTTCCCTCTTTTTGGATGTGCCTTTTTTCTTTTCCATAGTTTCTATCAGTAAGGGATTTTCCCTCTTTACCCTGTTTCAAATTCTCCCACCGATTTGTGATAATTCTTTTTAGAAATATTATCATTAATGCAGGTAAAATGCAAGAGGTAAAGAGGGCGGTTGTTGTCTTTTGAGAGAAGTTAGATTATAATGTAAACTTAAATAAAAGGGAATTTGTTTATGGAAGAGAGATTTGATGCCTTGGTGCGATTAATAGAGGTCTTAAGAGGGGAGGCTGGTTGTCCCTGGGACCGTGAGCAGACCAAGGAGAGCCTTAAGTCCTTTCTTATTGAAGAAGCCTATGAGGTAATAGAAGCGATCAGTCAGCGCTCTGCCGAGAGGCTAAAAGAGGAGGTGGGCGACCTTCTCTTTCAGCTCCTTTTTCTCTGTCAGATATGCAAAGAGAAGGGTGATTTTACCCTTGATGATGTGTTACAAGGAGTAAAGGAGAAGATGATGCGCCGTCATCCCCATGTATTTGGAGCGGAGAAGCTCTCCTCAGCAAGGGAGGTATGGAAAAAATGGGAGTCTCTTAAAAAGGAGGAAGGAGGAGGCGAGGCATCAAAGTCTCTGCTGGATAATTTATCCATAGAACTTCCCGCTCTATTGAAGGCTTATCTCATTTCTGCCAGGGTAGCCCGGGTGGGATTTGATTGGGAGGAAGGAGTTGATATATTATCAAAGCTTGAGGAAGAGTTAGGAGAATTCAAAGAGGCTTGCCAGAGGGGTATTTCAGATAAGATAGAACAGGAGATAGGCGATATTCTCTTTGTTCTGGTAAACATCGCCCGGCACTTAGGAGTTAACCCCGAGATTGCCCTCCAGAGAACAAACCGCAAGTTTATCGAGCGCTTTAAGTATATCGAACAGAAGCTACAGGCCGAGGGGAAGGATATTGCCGAAACAACTCTGGAGGAGATGGAAGAGCTATGGCAGGAGGCAAAGGGTATTTAAAAAATGAAAGGCTCTTTTAGCACCCTTATAATAGAGAAAAAGAGATTTTAAGTAAGTTTTTTACCGTTGAGGAAGATGATGAGAAAGATATTTTGCTGGGCAACAGTTTTGCTTCTGATGGCACTCTCCCTGCCGTTAGAGGCGCAGGAAGAAAAAGGGGAGGAAGAGGAGGGCTATAAGATAAGATTCCAGTTCAGCCCAATGGGGGGAGCATTAATGAAGAGTGATTTCTCCGTGGAAGGTCTTGGTCAGGTATTATACAAGAGCAATTATATAGTAGGAGCTCGGATGGCGCTGTTTCTTTCCCGGAAGGTGGGTGTTGAGGGAACGGTGGTTTATAATAAAGCCTCTGCTTTATTAATCCCTCCGGACGGCGAAGATGGCGAGGGAGCTGATTATAGTGCCTTACACTATCAGGTGAATATTATCTATGATTTAGGAGAGCTGGAAGTTGTCCCCTTTATTACCATGGGGATAGGGCGCATCCGGTTTCAACTCGAAGATGAATCTCAGTTCCCCATCTCCCAGGATAATACCACTTTCAACTTAGGAGGAGGGGTCAAGTATTTCATGTCCGAGAGGTTTGGATTCCGGGTCGATTTCCGAACTCATTTCTTCCGTCTGCAGGATGAAGAGGGAGGAGTCTCTCCCTTTTTTAATAACCTCCTGGAGATAAGCGGAGGGATAGTGCTCTCGTTTTAGAATCCAGCATCGCTCCCTTAAGCAGCCCTCCTCCGCCGGGTATATCTGATAATTAAGAAGAGGACAGCTGCAATTATGATGGGAATGAACAGAGGAAGATGCACCCGCAAGTAGCTTGCCATTTCTGCATTGGATATACCGTGCGGCAGAAGGAATATCACCAGGGTAAAGAGCATCCCCCAGAGAGAAAGTCGAGCAAAGGTGCGGTCGCTTATTCGGTTCGGTTTCTTCGCCTTTTTATAGAGATGACCCTTTGCCAGAGCGATAATCACGGCATAATACAGAAAAATAAGGACGGACTTATTGTCGGTTATATCCCAGCCCAGTGGTATCCCAGACCATCCTACTCCGAATGTCTGATAAGCTAAGACAATCCCTACAGGGAAGCCGGTGATGAAGAAGCTCCCCGCTCCTGCCGCAGCCGACCAGAAGCAACGACCAAAATCCTTACCCAGCAGAAGGTAGCGCTGAGCGAAATAAAATGAATGAAGGAAGAAAATGAAAGAGCCAGCGATCAGCCCCAGGTGCAGCATTCTCAGCCAGGGGTTAGCCGGGGCGGTGAATATGAGAATATACCAGTTGCCCTTTTCAGGGGTTCCTTTTTTCAGGGTGACCCTACTCCCAGACAGGTCGGTAGCCTGCAGTTGATAGAGGACGTTAGCCGGCTTAGTGAGGCCGGGGATATATCCTCCGAAGTAGTTTCCTCTTCTTATGCGTCTAAGGGTCACCTTGCGGGTTTTTTTATCATCAGAGGTAAAATACCTGAGGATGACTCCGCCTGGTTTTATTCCGGCGGGAGAGGTGACCTTGACCATAACATGGTGAGGAGTATTCTCCGGATTCTCTCTGAGGGGGAGGTACTCCATGCGAAGTTCTCCCGAGCGAGCAACATCTGGCTGTTTGGAGAGGGAGAAAAGGAGAAACAATAGCGTGGAAACCGCCGCAAATCCGATAGTCACCACAAAAGGTATTCTATCACTTTTCATAAAAACCTCCTCATCCTGTGTTGCATTGAACAAAATGCTGGGGAAAGCTTTCTCACTTTGCCCTACTTCCTACTTCGTTTTGCATTGAGGCATATTTTACCTTAATCTTGCCAGGATTACAATTAATAATGGAATTTGTCTTCATCAAGGTAGGTTATCGACTACGCCTCCCAGGGGAGGTGAATAATTTGATCTTTATCTTGTATATGAATTAGTTATTTTGTTATAATTCCTTTGGCAAAAAAGTGGAAATAGCAAAAGGGCAGTTAATGGTACAGAGGGAGGAAGCCTTTTCAAAGCTGCAGAGATTTGCCTACGACAACGGAATCAGCCTTTTTGGTGCAGCTGACTTTCGGCGCTACGACAAACAGCTCCATCTGTCGACCAGCGCAGTGAAGGGTCTCCATTATGCCATCTCTATCGGGATTCGCCTTTCGGCAAGGGTGCTGGAGGATATAGAGACGGAGCCAACCCGTCTGTATTCATGGCATTATCGACAGGCGAATAACCAGCTGGACAAAGTAGCTTTCCAGCTTGCCAATATAATTCAATCGTGGGGCGGTCAGGCTCTCCCCGTAGCCGCCTCACAGACAATAGACTGGAAAAAGCAAGAGGGTCACCTCTCCCATAAGCATATTGGCGTGTTAGCGGGTCATGGCTGGCTGGGGAGGAACAACCTTCTGGTCAATCCCCTTTATGGTTCTGCCGTCAGGTATGCTACAATATTAACCGATCTCCCGCTGCCGGTGGGAGAGAAGATGGAGTTTCAATGCGGGAGCTGTCGAGAGTGTATTAACGCGTGCCCGGTGGGTGCTCTGGGGGAGACCCAGGAGAGCTATAACTTTGACAAATGCTTCCAGAAGCTCACTTTCTTCTGCAAGCAAAGGAACCTGGGACTGTATATTTGCGGTCTCTGTGTAAAAGTCTGTCTGGGAGAGAGCAAGAAATAGCTCAGGGAAGTCAATCTTCTGATGGTTGCCACAGGGAAAAGATATAAGGTTATCTAAAATGGACCAAAAGGGAGTCAAATTCAAGCACCTAAGCACTGCCATGGGAAGAGCGGAGGCTGAGGTGATAAAGGGATATCTGGAGAGCAATGGGATAGAATGCATTTTTCAATCCCAGGTGGTACATTCGGTGCACCCTTTCACAGTCGACGGTCTGGGGGAAGTGAAGATAATGGTAAGAGAGGGCGACTTCGAGAGAGCTAAGCGGCTCATGGAAGAGATCTCCCCCGGAAGCACTGAGGTATGAGAAGCCGCTCCCTCGACCATAAGGAGAAGTTTTGATTTTCAAAAAGGAGGTGTTCGGTGAGCGTTATTTATTCATATATTCCTATAAAAAAATATAAAAGGGGATGTGATGAGCGTAAAAAATTTTAAACCGAAATTATGGCTTGCTGTTTTAATAATTTTAGCCATTGCTTCCATCTGCAATGTTGCGACTTATGCTCAGCAGGCTATAGATGAAGAGAGCACCAAGCTGATAAGGGAATATACCACATCCGAGAAGTTCCTCAGTCCGCTTGTGGACCACCTTCCGGATTCTGACGAAGTTCCCTCCCCGCGCGAGGTTTTAGGCTATGTGGTGGGCACCCCAGAAAAGCTCACCTACTATGAGGATATAATCAATTATATGAAGACCTTATCCGAGAAGTCCCCGGCGGTGGAGCTTTTTCCCATCGGACTAACCGATGAGGGACGCACCCTTTACATAGTGGCCATCTCAGACTCCCAAACCATTAATGATCTTGAGCGATACAAGGGGCTTACCGCAGCATTAGCAGACCCTCGCCTCACCCCTGCTGAAGGAGAAGCACAGAGGATAATCGCCCAGGCAAAGCCCATGTACTGGATAACCTGCAACTTGCATTCCTCGGAGAACGGCAGTGCCGAGATGTCGATGGAACTCGCTTACAGATTAGCGGTCTCCGAAGAGCCCATAATCAAAGCCATTCGTCAAAACTGCATTGTTATGCTTACCCCCTGCGCCGAACCGGATGGGCACGACCGTTACACCGATTGGTATTATCGCTACACCAAAGGGATAACCGACGAAGAGGAGCGTATTCCCGGACCCCCTTACTGGGGAAAGTATGTCTTCCACGATAACAATCGTGACGGGCTCCAAATTTCCCAGCTCATCACCAAAGCTTTTCTGCGAGCTTTTCTGCAATGGCACCCTCAGGTGTGGCACGACCTCCACGAGTCCATCGCACTGCTCTATGTCTCCACGGGCACCGGTCCCTATTATCCGACCCTGGACCCCATCGTGATGAGCGAGTGGCAATTGCTGTCCCATTGGGAGGTAGAAGAGCTCACCAGGATGGGCATGCCCGGAGTGTGGACTCACGCCTTCTTTACCGGCTGGTATCCGGGTTACCTCTCCTTTCTGGCTAACATCCACAATGCCATCGGGAGGTTTTACGAGACATTCGGTAACGCTGGAGCCACCACCATGGAGAGGAAGCTGGCAGATAGGGAGCGAGGCAGATTGGGTGCCACCAAGCAAGAGTGGTATCGCCCTCTACCCCCTGATGACAAGGTGACCTGGTCTATAAGGAATAACATAAATTATCAGCAGACTGCGCTCCTCTCCGTGCTGAAGCTGGTAGCCACTCAAAAAGACACCATCCTCTACAACTTCTGGAAGAAGGGCAAAAACGCCATTGAGAAGGGGAAAAGTGAACCTCCTTACGCATGGATTATCCCCACCGACCAGCGTCATCCGGTGGAGACGGTGAATTTAATGAACCTCTTCCGCCGACAAGGGGTGGAGGTCCATCGATTAGATAAGGAATTTACTATAGAGGAAAAAGCTTACCCGGCGGGTTCTTTTGTTGTCCGTATGGACCAGCCCTATCGGGTGTGCGCCAAAACTTACCTTGAAGTTCAGAGGTATCCCGCTGATGCTGGACGCTCTTACGACGATATCGCCTGGACAGCAGGCTACCTGAGAGGGGTGGAAACCATTCGCATTGATGACCCCGGTATTCTGGAAGCTCCCATGACCTTACTGAAAGAGGAGCTCAGAGCTACCGGAACAGTAGTCGGAGGTAAGGCGAAAAGATATTACGCCATCCCTCATCAGGGGATTAATAATATGATCACTGCTCGCTTCATGTTGCAGCCCTATCAGGTTTTCGCCGTAGAAGAGGAGTTTAAATCAGGAGAGAGGGTCTTCCCGCCAGGTTCCTGGCTCGTCCCCACGGTCGAAAAAACAGAGGAGCAGTTATCAAAGCTGCGGGATGTTGCTAGAGAGCTGGGACTTACCATCTACGCCATTGATGAAGAGGTGGAGGTCAAAAACCACGCCATGAACCTTCCCCACATTGCCGTCTATCACACCTGGTCTTACACTCAGGATTCGGGCTGGGTGAGGTACACCTTTGATACCTACAAAATACCGTACACACTCATATCAAAGGATCGGCTGAGAGCAGGAGGTCTTAACGACGATTTTGATGTCATAGTTTTCCCCTCCCAGGGCGGCTATGTTGATGCTAGGCGGATAGTGCACGGCATCGACCCCGAGCAGGGTCCCATGCCCTACACCAGGACCGAGCAGTTTAAATTCCACGGCATTATCGACAGCACCGAGGATATGACCGGAGGAATGGGGCTGGAAGGTCTTCTTAACCTGCAGAGGTTTGTCCATGAAGGAGGGGTGCTCGTTACTCTGGGAAGTGCCAGTACCGTCCCCTTGAGCTTTGGGCTGGTGGGAAACATCGGTATCTCCCGCGCAGGAATGGGTGGAGCGCAAGGAGGCGAGGCTCTCTTTGTCCCCGGCTCCATTATTAAGGGTGAGGTGGTGAACGATAAAAGCCCCATCGCCTATGGTTATCAGAAGGATTTGCCCATATTTTATCGACATAGCTTCCTTTTCAGCGTCCCCAAGAAGGAGGAGCGGTTTATCGTGGTAAAGTATGCCGACACAGATGACCTCTGCCTCAGCGGACTGGTGAGAGGAGCCAGAGCGTTAAAAGGAAAAGCAGCGGTGGTCGATTATCCGGTGGGCAAGGGGCGAGTAGTGATGTTCAGCTTCAACCCCCTCCACCGCTTCCTGACCCAGGGCAACTTCATGCTCATCTTTAACATACTGATCAACTATAACCATTTGGTGAGCTGATGCAAATTTTCCTTTTAGGTGCTATACTGTATATCGGCTCCTTTGAAAATGAGAGGATAGTGATAAATGAGAGAGAAATATATTCCTCTCTCATAAGGGGGTGATGCGTATACGTAAAAGAGGGATAGGGTAGTGTAATGCCACTTCTAAGAAAGAATCCCATTTAACAAAGGAGGAAGACCATGTTGAGAAGGACTTTTTTCTCGTTTAGGCTTATAGTTACAGCTATCATGATTTTGCTTGCAGGTGGGGTAGTTTCCTTTGCTCAGAGGATTCCCCCTCCCGAGGAAATCCTCGGCTTCAAAGTAGGAGCCGATTTTCATCTGGCAACCTACCAGCAGGCCATTGAGTATTTCAGAGCCCTGGAGAAAGCTTCCCCCATGATAAGACTGTTCGAGATAGGGAAGACCTCCATGGGGAAACCGATGATCTATGCAGTGATCACCTCGGCCGAGAACATGTCCCGGCTGGATCATTTTAAGAACATCTCCAGAAAGCTGGCTCTGGTTGAGGGGCTGACCGACGAGGAAGCCCGTCGTCTGGCTGCCGAGGGGAGGGCGGTGGTCTATATTGATGGTGGACTCCACGCCTCGGAGTGTGCTCCGGCACAGCATAACATCCAGCTGGCGTACGACCTGCTGACTTCTGAGGACTCTGACACCCGCCTCATCCTTGACCAAACCATACTTGTTCTCGTTTTCGCCAATCCCGACGGGATGGATTTACTGGCTGAGTGGTATCATCCCAATGTGGGCACCTCTTATGAGGTAAGCTCCATGCCATGGTTGTATCACATCTATGTGGGGCATGATAACAACCGCGACTCCTATATGGCAAATCAGCTTGAGACCCAGCACCTCACCCGCATTGTAAACCACGAGTGGTATCCTCAGGTTCTGTATAATCATCACCAGACCGCGCCCTTCCCGGCGCGAATCTGGGTTCACCCCGCTTCGGAGCCTGCCAACCCCAATGTTCATCCACTGTTAATCCGCTGGCAGAACCTGATCGGCTGTGCCATGGGGGCAGCTTTTGACCGAGAAGGGAAAGATGGGGCCATCTCCCGCATTGTCTTTGACACATGGTATCCTGGCTATGTAACCCAGGTGGTTGACTTCCACAACATAATCTCCCTGCTCACCGAGACTGCCCTCTACCGCTATGCCACCCCCCACTTTTACACCCTAAGTGACTTCCCTGAGGAGTATCGGGATTTCACTCCTTCTGTTTTCTATCCCAGCCCCTGGAAGGGCGGCTGGTGGAGGCTGAAGGATGCGGTGGATTATTGTCTCACGGCTTCCAAAGCTGTTTTACATACAGCTGCCAAGTACCCTGCAGAGCTCCTTTATGACAAATACCAAATGGGGAGGGATGTTATCGCTCGCTTTAAAAAGGAGCCTCCCTACGCTTGGATAATACCTCAGGAACAGTGGGACGCACCTACTGCAGCGCTTCTGCTCAACAAGATGATACTTTTAGGAATAGATGTCTACCAGGCTAAGGAGGGCTTCGTCTCCGATGGCATCTCCTACCCGGCGGGAACCTGGGTCATCCCCATGAGCCAGCCCTTTGCCTTTTTTGTCAAAGCTGTTTTTGAGGAGCAGAAGTATCCTGACTTAGCCGAATATCCCGACTTGTGGCAGGGTCTGGTCCGTCCGCAGGAGGTTCCCGATGTCTACCTCCCCCCTTACGATATGGCGGGATGGACTCTCCCCTACCAGATGGGGGTTAAGGTTGCCACTGCCAACACCCCGTTGCAGGTGGCTCTGGCTCCGGTGGAGAAGGCAGTGCCCTCTGCCGGAAAGGTGGAACGAGGTGCGGGATACGCTTATCTGATATCCCCTAAGACCAACAACAGCTTCATTGCGGCAAACCGCATACTGGCCAAGGGTGGAGAGGTTCTCTGGGCACGGGAGTCTTTCAGCGTGGGAGGGAAGACCTATCCCCCGGGCACTCTGGTTGTCCCTGCCAGAAATGTCTCGCGCTCCTTTATGGACTCCCTGGCCAAAGAGCTCTCCCTTATCATAGGTGGCACCGGGAATCGTGTGGCGGCGAAGACCTATACGCTAAAAGCTCCCAGGGTTGCCCTCTACAAATCCTGGACAGCCAGTATGGATGAAGGGTGGACCCGATGGCTCTTCGAGCAGTTCGAGTTCCCCTTCACCAACATCCACGATGCCGAGGTGAGAGCGGGTGAGCTGGGCAAGCGGTTCGATGTGCTGGTCATTCCCTCCATGTCCACCAATGCCATCGTCGATGGGAACAGACAAGGCACCATCCCCCCGCAGTATGTGGGAGGGATAACCACCGCCGGAGTGAATAACATCAAGGAGTTTGTTGAGGAGGGGGGCACCCTGGTGCTGCTGAATTCCGGCTGCCTTTTCGCCATAGATAAGCTGGATATACCCGTGAGCGATGCTCTGAAGGATGTTCGGGCACGCGGACGCCGTGAGGCTGCGGAAGATGCCAAACCGCCGAAGTTCGCCTGTCCCGGTTCCCTGCTGCGGATGGAGTTCGACTCCGAACATCCGGTTGCCTTCGGTATGCCTGAGGAAGCTCCGGCTGTGTTTACTTACAGCCCGGCTTTTAACATACTTCCCTCGTTTGAGGGGAAGGAGGCGCCCGGGGTCATCGCCAGGTATCCTAAAGGAAACCTCCTTATGAGCGGTTATCTCATGGGAGAACAATATCTTAAGAACAAGGTCTCAGCGGTGGAGGTTCCTCTGGGTAAGGGGAAGGTGATACTGTTAGGCTTTGGTGTTCAGAGCAGAGCTCAGCCCCACGGGACATTCAAGCTGCTGTTCAATTCCCTATACTATGGTGTTGCACGATAAAAATTACTATTTGTTTAAAGTACAAAGGTCTGAAGCTAAGAAAGGAGGAGTCATTTTTTAATCTGCGCTGAGTAGATTCTCCGCACCTCGAGGAATATCTTCTGGTATTCTTCGATGCGGTAATCAGGATAGGTCCAGGGGAGGCTTTGAGCCTCCCTTTTTTTAAATATGTATTCCAGCTCAGCGTAGATTCCTTTTTGCAGGGGGATGCGGTGGGCGAAGTTTTTGGTTGAGGCCAAGATAAGGCTGGTGACGGTTAGATACCCGGGGTCAAGGTTGATGGGACGCTTTGATCGAGAAGAGCGAAGAGCATATTCCTCTTCCAGGTGGTTGCTGTGAGCTTTTATCTCCGGGAGGAGGTCTGGCTCAATAAGTTGCTGAAAGCTGATAAACCGACGGAGGAGATTTTCACCCATTTGAGGGGTATAGTAATCGGTGAAGGTGAAAGGTATAAATGGGGAACGGTAGTCTATAGGACCATAGCGCCGGACGAGGGGCTCCTCTATCTCCTCTATTAATCCCTGAAAGCCGCTTATTATGCCGAAGATGAGCTTCACGGGGATAAAGGGTTTTATCTTTCCCATTACTTTTTTCTTCGTTCTAAAATAGGTTACCTATCTCTCCACCCTCAGCACATCAAAGCCGGGGACGAAGGCGTCCGAGAGCGGCTCCTCGGTCAGCCTGCCCTGCCAGCAGTGGGTTACCAGGTCGGAGGAGTCCAGATAGCCATTGGGAGTTCCCTCCGGGCTTTTGTCAGCACTTATCACTCCTCCATGGGTGCCCGAAATGATGATGTCACCAACCTGCACCCCGGTGGGACCGAACAGTATCCGTTGGTTAGGCCGGGAAATTTGGTAGTAGAAGCTCTGGGGGTCGAGCACCACTTCGGAAAAGAGATTATCTGTGAGCCTATATAATTCTTCCAAGCTGCCGAACTTTAATTCCTTATAGCCCATCAATTTGAGCGCACCCAAGAGATAGTTAAGGCTATTTCCTCCAATGAAGTGCTCTATGCGGTATTCCTCAACCTCGGGTGACTCATTGAAGTTGATATAGGGAAGGTTATAGAAAGCCCGATAATAACCGAGCAAGGAAGCCCCATCGCTAATAGAGAGCCGGGTTACATTATCACCAATGCCAAATTGGTCTATCGCCTCTTTTCCCGGCGAGTCTACCTTGCGCAAAGGGACGACAGGATTGTCCTTAGTGTATATAAGAGCCTGGATTTTGAAGCGCGTGGTTCCGTACTCCTGAGGAATCTTAAGCTCCTGGGTAAATAGGTTGATATCCTTTTCGGGGGCAACCTCAACGATTTTATCCCAAGAGAATCCCCAATCGGAGCAATAGTCATCATTGTAAGCGATGTTTAATACATCCTCGTCCTTTACGGGAATGTTGGTGTCCTTTATAGTGTCTATCTTAAACCATAATACCTTGACCACCCCCCATCGCCTCTGCCAATTCTCTATCTTGTCAGGAGGAATGATTTTCCCATCAAGCTTCAGCCCCGGAGCATTACTAAAGTAGGTCAGCTCCTCCTGCTTGTACTTTTTCCCCGCAATAGCTGTGTAGAGTTTTATCGTTTCCCCTTTATGCACAAGCTTAGGCTCATTAGAGGCGACTTTCTCCCCTGCCGCCTGGCTAACCACCCAGGCTTGCTCGAAGGTGGGCACCCTTTCAGGGGCTATGTGAATAGTAGCATAATAAAGAATAATAAACAGTCCGAAGATAACCAGCGCCACCAGGGTAACTATTAAGCTGATATTTTTCATTCCCTTCTCCTCTTTTTAAGTGCGCCTATTGCTTGTTGTCCTCATAGGGAGTTAGCAGCATTTGTGAAGGATAGATGTGCTTCCTTAACATATTCAGTCCTCTATTTCCTTTATCAGAGGGAGATCGGCGGTAACTACGACGGAACTATATGCCTTCAGCAGAACCTTCCCCGGACTCAATCCCTTCGGTTTCTTAACCCATTTGCGTCGGGTATAGTGGACAGCGACATTGGATGAATGCCGGGCCTTGCTGTAGTATCCAGCAATCTGGGCAGCTTCCCTCAGGCTTGCGGGGGGCAGCTTATGCCGATGGTCAGGATTACGCACTATCACATGGGAGCCCGTATAACCGACCACATGAAGCCAGAAGTCTTCTGGAGAAGCCACCTTGAAGGTGAGAAAGTCGTTGTCCCGACTGCTTTTCCCCACCAGAATTTTCAGACCATCTGAAGAGAGGTATGTGCGGAACCTCTTTCTCGCTTCCAGAGATGTGGAAGGCTTTTTCTTCTTTTCTAAAGGAGGAGCTATGTGCTCCTTCTCCAGTTGTTGATAGAAGGCGAGAAGGGTGGCCAGGTCACCGATGCTGCCCAGGCTTTTCTGGTATTCTTTCAGATGGGCTAATCTCTTCTCCGCCTCTTTAAGCAGAGCAGGTATGATGGCTCTCCCCCTCTTGGCTTTTGATGCCTGGCGGAAAAACCTCTGAGCATTCTGGTAAAGGGATAGCCGAGGGTTGATAGTGATGGTAATCTCTGGCTGCTGGGGGTCATAGTAATTGAGCAGACGAACGGTAGCTCCCTCTTTGTGTGCTCGGTGGAGGTTAGCCACCAGAAGCTCTCCGTAACGCTGGAGCTGTTCAGATTGTTCCATTCGCTGGAGGTCGTCTTTGAAGTGGGCGATGAGGGCTTCGGCTCTGGCAATTCCCTTTCTGAGGGCTGACTCCGCACTCCCTCTCACCCTCGCCAGGAGCCTATTCTCTTCCAGAATGGCGTAAAACTCCTCGGCTGCCTGGCTCATGGTGGAAAACTGTTTCACCTGCCACTTCAGCTTGCTGGAGAGGGGTATGGAAACAAGTATGACCTCGCGGGGCAATGAGGAGGGCATATCACGCCTTTTTGCCCGTGGCTCTGAATAGAGCAAGGGTGCTGGCTCTTCCTGCTTCAGTCTTTCCCTTACCTGCCGAAAGGCTTGCCAGGGGATGAGGTGCTCCTGGTGGATGAGATGTTCAACCTCTTTCCCAAGAATGATGCTCCACCCCAGGAGCCTGCTGGCTAATAGCTTTGCTATTGGTATTTTCTGTCTTACTCCTTCGGCTATAAGTTGCTCATATTCTGCTTCGCTAATGTGAAAAGGATTAAGCCTGCCGGCTGGTTGAGGCTCCTCATATACCCCTCCGGGAAGCAGAGGGCGGCTGCCCTTTGTCCGATGGCGAAAAGAGGCAAGAATTGCCCCTTCGGAATCGACCAGCACTAAGTTGGGAACTCTGGGAATAAGCTCCACAATAAGCTGGCAGGAAGGGGAGCAGGGGACAGAAGGGGTGGAAAGACAACTTATCTTGACCACCCTGTCAAGGGGCACCTTTTCTATCATATCTACCTTGCTGCCTCTCAGGTATTCCCTCAGTAAGCTGGAAAATAGATTAGGTTTTTCCGGAGCATCCGGGGTGCGGTCGGTCAGATAGAGCCCCGGGCATTGAGGCTCTAATCGGATGACAAGCCTCTTTTTGCTGGCAAGTATGAGAAAGGTGGTCTCCCCCCGCTTTTGCACATCGGCTATAGACCGACCAGCAAGCTCTTGGCTGATTTCACCTATAAGATGCTCCAGGGTAAAATTATCCATTAAAAACCCCCTCTGTTCAGAGCTTCAGAGCAAAATTAAGTATATATCAGGGATGGTTCGTTGTCAAATTACTCAAAGACTTAGGAGATTGGAAAAGAGGATGGGCAAGATTGATGTTTAGCATAAATAATTCGTCAATGCTTGGCTGTTTTGTCTA
>CABWKN010000105.1 GCA_902505605.1 Candidatus Guanabacterium sedimentis | reverse complement strand
CCCTGTATGGGGAAGTCCGGCTTTTTTAAGGAACTCTTTGATATCTTCCTCGGTAGCCCCGTCGAACACCGGGGAAAGGCTCAGTTTGGAGGGCAGAGGCTCGGAGAGATGGAGGTGTGGGCTCTGGAGGCCTATGGTGCCGCCCATACCCTTCAGGAGCTGTTAACCGTCAAGTCGGACGATGTGTACGGAAGGTCGAAGATTTACGAGGCCATAGTCAAAGGAGAAAGTGCCATGGAGCCGGGGATACCGGAATCCTTTAACGTCCTTGTGCGAGAGCTGCAAAGCCTCTGCCTGAATGTAGAGCTTTTAAAGGAGAAAAAATAGAATTACCTTAGGTTTATTAATATGAACAGAAAGTCTCATAAAAGGAGAAGAAACAAATCAGCAAAGGGAGCCTCTTTTTTCCAAGGTGAGCTATTTAAATATATAGGAGGGGAACCTTGAACGGACCTTTTGAGACATCTTCCAAGACTAACATAATTAGAGATTTTAATAGTATCCGCATCAGCTTAGCCTCTCCCGAGCAGATTCGCTCATGGTCTCACGGAGAGGTGACCAAGCCGGAGACAATAAACTATCGCACATTTAAGCCTGAGAGGGATGGCTTGTTTTGTGCCAAAATTTTCGGTCCGGTCAACGATTGGGAGTGTCTGTGTGGCAAATACAAGCGAATGAAACACCGGGGTGTGATCTGCGATAAATGTGGTGTGGAGGTAACCCAGTCCAAGGTCAGGCGGGAGCGAATGGGTCATATAGAGCTGGCAGCACCGGTCTCCCATGTCTGGTTCTTCAAAGGAGTGCCCAGTCGCATCGGGCAGCTATTAGATATCCCTATTCGTCAATTAGAGAGAATACTCTATTTCGAAGCCTATGTAGTTATTGATCCGGGAGACACCCCACTAAAGGAGAAGGATATCCTTTCAGAAGCCAAATGCCGGGAGTATAAAGAGAAGTATGGAGACAGCTTTGTAGCCAAGATGGGAGCTGAAGCCATAAGGGAGCTGCTGGAGCGGGTCGATATAAACGAACTTGCTAAAACGCTTCGTCAAAAGATGAAAACCTCCAACTCGGCGCAAAAGAGGATGAAGTATGCCAAGAGATTAAAAGTGGTGGAGGCTTTCCGCCAGTCGGTAAATCAGCCTAAATGGATGGTTCTGGAAGTGATACCTGTCATCCCCCCGGAACTCAGACCACTGGTTCCTTTGGATGGGGGAAGGTTTGCCACCTCAGACCTCAACGACCTCTACCGTCGAGTAATAAACCGAAACAACAGATTGAAGAAGCTGATAGAACTAAAAGCCCCCGAGGTTATCATTCGCAATGAGAAGAGGATGCTTCAAGAGGCAGTCGATGCCCTGTTTGACAATGGGAGACGGGGTCGCATCTTGAGGGGTGCCAACAACCGACCGCTCAAGTCCCTGAGCGACGCCCTTAAGGGGAAGCAGGGGAGGTTCCGGCAGAACTTGCTGGGCAAGAGGGTCGATTATTCTGGTCGCTCGGTCATTGTGATAGGTCCTGAACTGAAGCTCAATCAATGCGGACTCCCCAAGAAAATGGCTCTGGAGCTGTTCAAACCCTTCGTATATAACAAGCTGGAGAAAGCGGGTCTGGTCTCTACGGTGAAAGCTGCCAAGGAAATGGTAGAGCAAGAAAAGACGGAAGTCTGGGACTGTCTGGAAGAAGTCATCCGAGAGCATCCGGTGCTACTTAACCGAGCTCCCACCCTGCACCGCCTGGGAATTCAGGCGTTTCAGCCGGTTCTGGTGGAGGGCAAGGCTATCAAAATTCACCCGCTCGTATGCATCGCCTTCAATGCCGATTTCGATGGCGACCAGATGGCAGTTCACATCCCCCTCTCCCCCATCTCCCAGATTGAAGCTTCGGAGCTGATGCTCTCCGCTGTCAATCTCCTCTCCCCCGCCAATGGTCAGCCAATCACCATAGCCAGCCAGGACATCGTCTTAGGGGTATATTATCTCACTAAAGCCAAACCCGGCACCAAAGGGCAGGGGAGGATATTCAGCTCGGTGGAGGAGGTACTGCTTGCTCTGGAGGCTGGAGAGGTAGAGACCAACACTCCCATCATGCTTATGTATTCCGGTGACATCATTGACCTCACCACCGCCTACGACCCGCAGGATGTTTTCAACACCGAGATCCAGCGCCTGGAGAACCAGGTCATAAAAACCTCGGTGGGAAGAGTTATCTTCAACGATGCCTTGCCTGAGGGGATACCCTTCGTTAACGGCCTGCTGAAGAAACAAGGGCTTATCCAGCTGGTAAGCTTTTGCTACTTGAGATTTGACAAGAAAAAGACGGTGGAAATGCTGGATAGAATGAAAGAGCTCGGCTTCCTTTACGCTACCAAAGCTGGTGTCTCCATCGGAATGGACGATATGATTATCCCCAGGGAGAAGGAAACATTAGTGAGGAGAGCTCGAGAAGAGGTCATCGCAGTGGAAAAACAGTACCGACTGGGGGCTATTACCAACCGAGAGCGCTATAACAAGATTATTGCCATATGGTCGAATGTTACCGAGAGGGTATCCGACGCCATGTTTGGCGAGATGGAGAAGATAGACCAGGACTCCGGCGAATTCAATCCTATTTACATTATGGCCGATTCCGGCGCCCGGGGCACTTCCCTTCAGATCCGCCAGCTGGCAGGGATGAGAGGGCTAATGGCTAAGCCCTCCGGAGAGATTATTGAAACTCCCATCACCTCCAATTTCCGAGAAGGGCTGACCGTGCTGCAATATTTTATCTCCACCCATGGAGCGAGGAAGGGGCTGGCTGATACCGCTCTGAAGACTGCTGATTCCGGCTACCTCACCCGTCGCCTGGTGGATGTAGCCCAGGATGTGGTTGTCTCCGAAGATGACTGTCATACCCTTTCCGGAATTACTGTGGGAGCCATCGTCGTAGGAGGGGAGATAATCGAGCCTTTGAGAGATCGCATCATGGGAAGGGTAACCCTGGAGGATATCAAAGACCCCTTTACCGGAAGTCTCATTCTGGAGAAAGACAGGGAGATCACTGAAGAGTATGTCCAGAAAATATTGAACGCCGGTATCGAAAAGGTGAAAATCCGCTCTTTGCTAACCTGTGAAGCTAAAAGAGGGGTCTGTGCCAAATGCTATGGGAGAGACCTATCGAGCGGAAGACTGGTGGAGTTAGGAGAAGCAGTGGGGATTATCGCCGCTCAATCCATCGGCGAGCCAGGCACTCAGCTTACTATGAGAACCTTCCACATCGGAGGAGCTGCAAGTCGGGTGGCAGAGCAATCGCGGCTAGAGGCAAAAAGTGAAGGGACGGTCAGGTTTTCCAATTTACTTACCGTCAGGAACAAAGAGGGCAACTTGGTGGCTATGAATCGCAACGGCTCTATCATCGTCCAGGACAAGCAGGGGAGGGATAGGGAGCGTTACAGCATTGTCTATGGAGCAAAGCTCAAAGTGGAAGAAAACCAAGATGTGAATCCAGGTGTCACCCTGGTGGAGTGGGACCCTTACACCTTCTCCATACTCACTGAGTTTGGAGGTATGGTCTCCTTCAAAGATGTGATAGAAGCAGAGACCATGCGGGAGGAGGTCGACGAGATAACCGGCCTGGCTGCCCAGGTGATTACCGAGTCAGCTGACGAGAAAAAACAACCACGCATCATTATAAAGGATGCTCAAACAGCTGAGGAAAAGAGCTATCTCCTCCCCTCCAGAGCTCACCTCATGGTGAGAGGAGAAGATGTGGTCTATCCCGGCGATGTGCTGGCCAAGATTCCCCGGGAGACCACCAAGACCAAGGATATAACCGGTGGTCTACCCCGGGTGGTGGAACTCTTTGAGGCGAGGAGACCCAAAGAGCCGGCAGTCATCACCGAGATTGATGGGGTAGTCAAGTATGGGGGGATAAAGAAGGGGCAGCGTAAGATATTTGTAATCAACGAGAACGGCGATAGGAAGGAGTACTCGCTCCCCAAGGGAGTGCACATCAATGTGCGAGAAAACGACAGAGTTAGAGCAGGGGAACCTCTTATTGATGGACCCATAAATCCCCACGACATCCTTAACGTCCTGGGCGAGAGCGCCTTGCAGAACTATCTGGTTAACGAGATTCAGGAGGTATATCGGCTGCAGGGGGTCAATATCAACGATAAGCATATAGAGATTATCGTCCGTCAGATGATGAGATGGGTTGAGGTGGAGAAAGTAGGCGATACCGATTTCCTGGTGGGAGAGCAGGTAGATAAGTTCAGATTCCAGGAGGAGAACGAGAAAGTGATGAAGAGCAGTGGAAATCCAGCGACCGGAAGACCTCTATTGTTGGGAATCACCAAAGCATCCTTAAGCACCGACAGCTTCATATCCGCTGCTTCTTTCCAGGAGACCACCCGCGTGCTTACCGAAGCCAGCATTAGCGGAAAAGTGGATAGACTGCAGGGATTAAAGGAGAATGTGATCATAGGTCGGCTGATCCCAGCGGGGACCGGGTTTGCTCCTTATCGCGATATAAAACTGGTAGAAGCAGAGGAGGAGAAGAAGGTGGAAAAGAAGGAGGTTCCCTTAGCCGAAGAAATTCCATAGAAGATTTAATATTTTGCTTGACATTGGTTTGTGGTTGCTGATATATATTATGAATTTTGAATAGTGAAAGAAGAAGGGGAAAATAATCCTTCACTGAAGGATTAGCATTTTTTCCTTTTTCCATTATAAAAAGGATGGACAAAGGTGCCTACGGTTAGCCAACTGGTAAGAAAGGGGAGAGCGAAGATCAAGGTAAAAACCAAAAGCCCTGCTTTGCAAAGCTCCCCGCACAAAAGAGGGGTATGTGTTCGGGTGTATACCACCACCCCCAAAAAGCCCAATTCGGCGCTGAGGAAGGTAGCTCGTGTACGCCTGACAAATGGGATAGAGGTCACTACCTATATCCCCGGCATCGGTCATAATCTGCAGGAGCACTCCATCGTGTTAATCAGGGGGGGCAGGGTTAAGGACCTGCCCGGGGTACGTTACCATGTGATACGGGGAGCTCTGGATTCCATGGGGGTGGAAGAGAGAAAACAGGGACGCTCTAAATATGGCTCCAAGAGAGCCAAAGCAGAGCCCCCTAAGGCATAAAAGGCTATTTGGTTTAAAGGGAATAAAGATTATGCCCAGAAGAAAGATGATTATTCCCCGAGAGGTAGAGCCAGATCCTGTGTACCACAGCACGCTGGTCTCCAAGTTTATCAACTCTTTGATGCAGACAGGAAAGAAGAGCCTTGCCCAGAGATTATTTTACCAGGTGATGGAGATAATTGAAGAGAGGACAAAGGATGACCCCATGAAGATACTCCAGCAGGCCTACGAGAATGTTAAGCCTGTGCTGGAGGTGAAAGCCAGAAGGGTAGGGGGTTCTACCTATCAAGTCCCTGTGGAAGTGAGAGTCAGACGGAGAAGTTCGCTGAGCATCCGGTGGATATTGACCTACGCCCGGAAGCGAAAAGACCATACCATGCAGGAAAGATTAGCTGCCGAGCTACTCGATGCTGCTAAAAATCGGGGTGAAGCAATTAAGAAGAGGGAGGATACCCATCGTATGGCTGAAGCTAACAAGGCCTTCGCCCACTACAGATGGTGAGAGAGCTCATAATCGCTTGTTTTACAACGCCTTACAAGGAAGTGAGGAACTGCAGTGCCGAGATTATTTTCGTTGGATAAGATAAGGAATATTGGTCTTATGGCGCATATAGACGCCGGCAAGACCACTACCACCGAGCGCATCCTCTACTATACCGGAATAGTGCACCGGCCGGGAGAGGTCGACGAAGGCACTGCCACCATGGACTGGATGGAGCAGGAACAGGAAAGGGGAATCACCATAACCTCAGCTGCTACCACCTGCTTCTGGAAGAGTCGTCGGATTAATATCATAGATACTCCCGGGCATGTCGATTTCACTGCCGAGGTGGAGCGCTCTCTAAGGGTGCTTGACGGGGCGATAATCATATTCTGTGCAGTAGGAGGGGTGGAACCCCAGTCAGAGACAGTGTGGCGTCAGGCAGACCGCTACCTGGTTCCCAGAATAGCCTTTGTAAACAAGATGGACCGGATTGGGGCGAATTTCCCCCGTGTTATCACTATGATCAGAGAGAAATTAGGAGCTAACCCTATGCCCATCCAGATTCCTTTGGGTAAGGAAGAGAGTTTCATTGGGGTTATCGACCTGATTACCAGAAAGGCTATCACTTACGAGAATGAGAGCTTAGGAGCCCGATATATTATTAGCGATCCGCCACCGGAATATATCCCGGAGATTGAAAAATACCGCTCTAAACTAATCGAGACTGTGGTCGAGCATGATGAGAAGCTACTGGAGAAATATATTAAAGGCGATGAGATCAATCCGCCGGAGATAAAGAGAGTCCTTCGCCAGGCTACTATACAGGGTTCCCTGGTTCCTGTACTGTGCGGAGCTGCCTTTAAAAATAAAGGAGTACAACCTCTTCTGGATGCAGTAGTTGATTTTCTCCCCTCACCGGTTGATATGCCTCCCATCAGGGGAGTTTCCCTCGATGGTAAGAGAATTGAGAATCGTCCCCCTTCGGATGATGCCCCCTTTTGCGCTTTGGTATTCAAAATAATGAGCGATTCCTATGTGGGGCAACTTACTTTCATAAGGGTTTACTCGGGCTCCTTGCAAGTGGGCTCTACGGTTCTTAATAGCAACAGATTATCTCACGAGCGAATTAACCGTCTGCTGAAGATGCATGCTGATAAACGGGAGGACATCAAGAATATCTATGCCGGGGAGATAGCGGCAGTAGTTGGGCTGAAGAAGATAAACACCGGAGACACCATCTGCGATAAGAGCGCCCCCATTGTTTTGGAATCGATGCAGTTCCCTCCACCGGTCATCTCAGCAGCCATAGAGCCAAAGACTACAGCCGACCAGGAGAAGTTGGGACAGGCTTTAAGCCGGCTGATGGATGAGGACCCCACTTTCAAAGTCCACCTTGACCCGGAGACGGGACAGAGGATAATCTCGGGCATGGGGGAGCTTCATCTGGACATCATTATGGAGCGCCTGGTGAGAGAATTCGGTGTCTATGTCAAGGCGGGTAAACCTCAGGTAGCCTACAAGGAAACTATCAAAGTTCCAGCAGAAGGGGAAGGAAGGTATATAAAGCAGACCGGAGGTCGGGGTCAATACGGACATGTAAAGGTAAGGATTGAACCTCACCTCTCAAAGAAGCGATTTGAGTTTGTAAATAAAGCTTCCGGAAATACCATTCCCAAAGAGTTCATTGAGCCGATAAAAAAAGGCATCCAGGAAGCAATGTCTTACGGAATTCTGGCAGGTTACGAGATGGAGGGGATTAAGATCATCCTCATTGACGGCTCTTATCATCCAGTGGACTCCTCCGAGATAGCGTTTAAAATTGCCGCTTCCTTGGCTTTTAAAAAGGCGGCCAAGAAAGCTAAACCGGTTCTTCTGGAGCCGATAATGAAATTAGAGGTGGTGGTTCCCAAGGAGCATTTAGGGGATGTGTTAAACGACCTGAATGCCCGACGGGCTAAGATAGAGCAGATTGAAGTGCGGGATGGAACCCAGGTGATCAGGGCCATTGTCCCTCTGTCCGAGATGTTCGGCTATGCCACAGACTTGCGCTCACTCAGTCAGGGCAGAGCCAATTACTCTATGGAGTTCCTCCTCTACCAGGAAACCCCACGGCATATCTCTCAAGAGATTGTATCCCGTATAAGGGGGCTATAAGTAATGCATTCCGAGGATCTTATTGGCAGGCAAGGAATGAATTGGCTTCTCAGGTTTGTCAGTTTTGCTGAGAGGACTATATTATATAGAAAAATAGGCTTATGCTCGGGGGATGATTAGTTATGAAAGAGGAAAGGATAAGGATCCGGCTCAGAGCTTACGACCATAGAATACTTGACCAGTCTACCGTTGAGATAGTCAAAACCGCCAAGAAGACCGGTGCGCAGGTGGCGGGTCCCATACCTCTCCCTACAGTGAAAAACAAATTCTGTGTGCTCCGTTCACCTCATGTGGATAAAAAATCGAGAGAGGAGTTTGAGATCAGAACCCATAAGAGGATGATGGACATTCTGGAGCCGAACCCTCAGACCGTGGACGAGTTGATGAAACTAGACCTGCCAGCAGGGGTAGATGTGGAGATTAAGGTCATCGGAAAAGAGTATTAAACCCCGACAATGCTGCGCAAATCTCAGAGGTGAGTGAAAAAAGTGATCGAGGGTCTTATAGGCAAGAAAATAGGGATGACCCAGCTCTTCTCTACCAATGGAGAAGTGGTGCCGGTTACCGTAATCAAAGCTGGTCCCTGTATAGTTCTGCAGATTAAAACCAAGGAGAAGGACGGCTACGAGGCAGTCCAGCTTGGCCTGATCGAGGATGAAATCAAGGAGAAGAGACTGAGCAAACCTCTTCTGGGGCATCTGAAAAAGGCTTCTGCCCCGCCTGTTCGCGTAATCCAGGAGTTCAAGCTATTATCCTCGGAGAACCCCCCCGGCCTGGGGTAGAAGGTGACTGTGGATCTTCTGTCTGATGAAAAGAGGGTTCGTATCACGGGCATCAGCAAGGGGCGTGGTTTTGCCGGGGTAGTCAAGAGATGGGGCTTCCGAGGTGGCAAAGCAACCCGTGGTTCAATGTTCCATAGGGCTCCCGGCTCTATCGGTGCCTCCGCTTTCCCCTCACGAGTCTTAAAGGGCACTCGCCTTCCAGGAAGAATGGGGGGGCGACGGGTTACGGTTAAGAATTTGGAAATAGCAAATATAGAAGGGGATAAAGACCTTTTGATTGTAAGAGGAGCTACTCCAGGTACAAGGGGGGGCTATCTATTGATCAGGCGACTTTTACCAAATGGTAAAGCAAAGAAGAGGGAGTAGTCAATGCCTGTGGCGGAGGTAAGAAATCTGAAGAACCGAAAGGTTGGCGAGGTGGAGCTGATGGATGCAGTTTTTACTGCTCCGGTGAACCCAAACCTCCTCTATGAGGCCGTCAAGCACTACCAGGCTTGCCAGCGTAAAGGGAGTGCCTCTACCAAAACTCGAGGTGAAGTCAGAGGTGGCGGTAATATCGCTGAAGTCGGAGATGGTCTGAAACCTCCTACCGGATGAGGTCGGCTTATATTTTACTATACCCATAAACAAACGCTCCTGCTAATTAGCTCCCTTCAAAGTATTCGACCCT
>CABWKN010000104.1 GCA_902505605.1 Candidatus Guanabacterium sedimentis | reverse complement strand
CGGCAGGGTCAGATGTGTATAGGGGACAGGGATGGGGGCTCCCACCGGTGTGGGTGTCCTTTATATTAGAAAAGATGTTCAGGACCGCATCCTGCCGACCATCGGCTCCGGTGGCTGGGACAGACTGGAAGGTGCGAGGAAGTACGAGACTGTGGGGCAACGAGCCACCCCCCTGACCTTCGCTCTGGGGGAGGCGGTAGATTTTCAGAACATAATTGGAAAGAGTCGCATTGAGCGAAGGATAAAGACCTTAGCCGCTTACCTGAAGCAGAAGGCTATGGAAATCCCCGGAGCCAGGGTTCATGTCCCTATGGACCCCTATCTGAGCGGCGGGCTGACCGCTCTCTCCATCAAAGGGGTAGACCCCCGAAAGATGGTCAACTATGTGCGGGAGAAATACAATATTGTCATCCGGACCATCGGCAGGGAGGAGAACAATACTTACGGTATTCGGGTCTCTACCAACATCTTTGTCTCCTTTAAGCATATTGACATGCTTCTGGAGGGACTCTACACTCTGGCCAAGCACAGGGCATGAATCTCTTTTTTGGGGAGATGATTTGGCACTTGAGGCTCCCTTGTGGCTTCAGCTTAAGTCAGAATGGAGGTGATAAGAGGTGAGAAGCGATAAAGAAGCACGAGTCTATCTAAAGGAAGTGATCGACCGGATACCGCGAATCCCTCTGGCACATCTTCCCACCCCGCTCGACCACTGCCCCCGGCTGAGCAAACAACTTGGCGGACCGCATATTTACCTCAAGCGGGACGACTGCACCGGATTAGCCTTCGGAGGAAACAAAACCCGCCAGTTAGAGTTTGTCATGGCAGACGCTCAGCAGAAGGGTGCCGATTCCATCATCACCGGGGCGGCTACTCAGTCCAACCTCTGCCGGCAAACAGTGGCTGCCGCCCGGAGGCTGGGAATGAAACCCTACCTGATTCTCGTTCACGGGGTAAAAGGTCCCCTCATGCAGGGGAACCTCCTGCTCGACCACCTCTTGGATGCAGAGGTCACCATAGTAGAGGGGGATGATTTCGCTATTTTGCCGCCCCTGTTCCAGCAGAAGGCGGATGAGCTGCGGCGCCAGGGGCGTAAGCCTTATATCTTCAACCTTTTCAACGATACCACTTCTCTGGCGGCGGTGGCGTATGTGGACGCCTTTCTGGAGTTGACCAATCAGCTGGAGGAAAAGGGACTGCGAGCGGACTATCTCTATCTCAGCGCCTTCAATATCACCCCGGCTGGGCTTGCCCTGGCTGCCAGGTTTCTGGATTCAGATATCAAGATTGTGGGAATAACCCCGGCCAAACTACCAGAAGACCGCCCCACAGACATCGCCCGCATTGCCAACTCCACCGCCCGTTTGCTGGGGCTGGAGGTGAGCTTCAAGCCGGAAGAAATTATCAACTATGACATCTATGTGGGGGAGAAATACGGGGTCCCCACCTCGGAAGGAGTGGAGGCTATCAAACTGCTGGCAGAGGTAGAGGGAATTCTCCTCGATCCCGTGTATACGGGAAAAGCCATGGCGTGTCTTATCGACCACATACGGCAGGGGAAGGTGAAAAAGGGCGAGACGGTGGTCTTCCTCCATACTGGAGGGACTCCTGCTCTGTTTGCTTACAGCAGCGATTTGGGACTCTCGCCGCAAAAATAATGACAGGAGATTCTCGGTGTATTGCCCGCGGTGTAAGGTCAAGATGAAGGAGGAGAAACGGGTCTATCACCGACAGCGGAAGTGGGTCTGTCCCCTCTGCGGCAAGGTGCGTATGCAGGCGGTAAAGAGGAGCAAATCCCCTTCAACTCGCCAATGATGGAGGTTTCCTTTCTTTCTATCAGCTAAGCAGAGTGACGGCAGGCGGTACGCACATTGCTCCCCTCCCTTACGCCCCTTTACCTCGGAGCATATTTTAAGGTTTTTTTCGCCTCGCCCTGGAAGCTAAATAAATCAGAGCTCCGGTAAGCAGGAAGGCAGCGCATCCCCCCAGCACTTTGGCTTCGTAGAGCCACACATTCTTAATCGCTTCCGTGGGGACAGTGGCCATTATAATAGCCAGCAGGGTAGCCCCGAACCCCACCAGGCTGGTAAGCCAGGCACCCGCCTTACCGCCGGGGATGAGTATTGCCTCCGATGATTCCACCTTTTTGCGGCGAAAGGCTAACAGGGAGGCGAACATATAGAGGTAGGGTATGAAGTATATGACGATGACCATATCGAGCAATATCATATAGGCATCTTTGATGGAGGAGCCGGCGAAGCTCATAATGATAAAAATGGTGGAGAGCACTCCTTGCAGCAGGATGGCAATGTGAGGAGTCCCCCAGCGGGGATGCACTTTTGCCAGAGGAGCGGGGAGATGCTTGTCGAGTCCGGCTACGAAAAGGATGCGGGCGGTTCCCCCCAGCCAGGCCCCCGCTGCCCCCAGACCGCTGAGCACAACCAGAATGGCTACCAGGTTGCCGGTGAAGGCAAAGCCCAGTCTCTCACCCACCTGAGCAATGGCCTGCACCACGCCGGTGATGATGCTAATATCCTTGCGGGGCAGAGCGGCTAACAGGGCGTAGGTTCCCACCAGGTAGATGAGGGTGACGAGTATCCCGGAGATGATGATAGCCCGGGGGATGTTCTTGCGAGGATTTTTAATCTCCTCGCCCATAATGGGGGCTAACTCCAGCCCGGCAAAGCCAAAGCAAAGCACCGAGAAGAAGGCTATGGTCTTCAGCTCGCCGAGATGGGGGATGACCTCGCCCGGGCTGAACTCATTAGCCTGCCCGTAATAGGCTACCGAAACCGCCGCCAGGATAATGAGCAGCGTGATGGGTATCCATATCCCAAAGGAGCCTATGTTCTGCACCCACCTGCCAACCTTCATCCCGATGGCGTTGAGCAGCAGGGCAATCCACAGCACGGCGATGGTGAACAGGATCATATACAGCTTGTTGTTCTCCAGCTGGGGAGCCCCGAGGGCAAAGGCTGACATCCCACCGATATAAATCAGCAGCGAGGGGTAGTAGACTAAGTTGTTGGACCAGTAACACCATCCGCTGAGAAAACCGTGGAAGTCTCCGAAGGCTTTCTTGGTCCACACATACAGACCACCTTCCTCAGGGTAGCGTGTGGAGAGCTCAATGACCATCAATCCCTGGGGGACGAAAAAAAGGAGAAAAGCAAACACCCACAGACCAAGAGAGCTGAAACCCGCCGCCGCAGCAATGGCAATCCACCGCAGCCCGGGTATGGCGACGATGTTGAAGAGGATTAAATCCCGCAGCCCGAGAACCCTGGTTAACTTCTCCATCGCTCTGTGCCTACTACCAATCGTATGGATAACTTCGTCAATGCCTCAGAGAACTTACTAATCATACCATCCGAGACTAAAAATTCCAAACAAAAAATCGGAAACATTTTTCTTTTTATTGACCACATAAGACTATTCGTAAGGAGGGCAAATCCAGAATAGCGTGAGATGTAATGTTACACCAAATCATCTAATATGATTCAAATTACAATGCTGAAATTGACTGCATCATTAAAATACACGTAGACATTGTGTGGACAAACTATGACCCAATTTGGATTAATTTAAGTTATCAGGGCTAAAAGCCAAAAGCAGGGAAAAGTAAGGCAGTGATTGAATTGTTATATTAGAACTAAGGGGATTCGAATCCCCGATCTCTAACTGACACTCAATAAGAGAACTTTGATTATTATCTTTACATTGAACGGCCAAAACTTTAAAGATTACTTCTTTTGCAAATAAATATTTGAATCTTAATGAGTTTTGCATAATTAAATTTCTCTCTCAGCTATTCCAAATTGTTTACGTCGATCATTATGAATCAATGCTGAATTATAAAGTTCTTCGAGCTCTTTATATAACCTAAACATGAATCTGCCTTTATATTCTCTAAAAGGAGTCTGGTTTATATACTGATCAAATAAACTTTTTTCTTTTTCAGTTGGACTAATAATATAAAATTTAACCCAGAATCTCCTTGGAATTTTTAAAAGTCTATCCAACCCGCTTTTAATCCTTGTAGTTTCTTCAACTTCAAAAGCATATCTAGGAAATAGACCATGGTCATCTTCGTCAAGCCATATAGCATCTATTTCTCTAATTTTCTTCAAGTTAGGGCCTTTAAAAGCAAGAATGTCAGTGCACTCAGAGACGGTTACATAATCCTTCAATGGTTTACCTTGAAAACTTCTAATAGTCTGGTCATGTGGGGGTGCATAAGTTTCATATCCATAAATTTTTCCAAGCATAACTAACATGCCTTGAGCAATTGCGTGATCAATCTCTGGTTCTTGAGTAAAACCTTGTGCTTCTGGTCTTATTGTAACCTCTTCTAAAACTTTATAAATGCCGCTTCTTTCAGGTGGCATTGGTTCGAATATTTTATATTGCCTTACAACTCTTCTGATAGTATCCCGCCAGGTTGGATTAGTCTTAGTTTTAGGATGACCTTCTACTATTTTATTAATCTCGGATAGATGGCCTTGCCCGCCCAATTCTAATAAAGCGTCTCTTACAACAGCTTTCCAAGTTAATTTTTGTTTGTCAATTTTAGTTTGCATATAAAAATCCTGTTGACTTACAGTTTAATAAGCCCGCTGTTTCGCCTAACTTGTTCATATTCAAGGCTCGTTTTTTATCCCGTTTAAGCAGGACATTCTCACTCCGCCTAAGGATGTGTTAATATTCTTTTAGCTAGGATTGATACTTTCTCATTACTTTTAATTCTATAATATGTAAAAATTCTTCAGGTGTCAACTATTTTGGTTATAGCTAAATTTCCTCTCAAAAAATCATCTGGACAATAATATACGGTCGAAATCATTCCTTTTAGCTCCTGTTGCGAGACTCAGGCTAAAGGCCAGAAACAATGAAAATCAAGGCAAGGGCTAAATTTCTCTGGCACGCCCTACAGAATTTGAGGCAGCTTGATTATCGTCATGATGAGCCCTGGATTAAGCGGTGCCAGGTTTTGCGGTGTGTAGCTTTTTATGTCGGTTGATGAGCCACAGGATGGCGGTGAGAATTAACCCATCGTAGATGGCTATTAGAATCTCCAGCTGGGTGGTGGAGATGAGGTTCTGCCGGGTGAGGAGGATGGTGTAGTTCCCCAGCCCATGGAGAAAAGCAGCCAGGGCGTAAAACCTTCCACTGCGGTGGGTGGCTACTCCGTGGGCGAGGATGACTGCCGATGCGCTGTGGAACATTATGGCGAAGAAGCGCTCGAAATATGCCCAGAAAGAAAAGGGGATAATCCCGAAACCACTCTTGAACAGCCACCATGCCTCCCACCAGCCGAATCCCAGCCCGGCTGCCAGCCCCACGGCGATAATCTTTCGGTAGTTAGCCTTAGTTCTGGCAATCAGCCGATAGGCGTAGATGGGGAGCCACTTCAGGAACTCCTGCACGATCCCCGACAGGGCGAATGTTCCCACCATGGCGATATAGATGGTAAGCCCCCGGTCCATAAGAGGATGGGCTATCCCCTGGCTGTATTTAGCCTGCAGAAAGGGCTGCACCTCGAGGGTCAGGGGTAGCATGCCGCAGGTCACCACCAGCAAAATAAACCAGAAGTACCATCGCCTCAGCCCATCCCTCCCCAGCAGGAGCAGCCAGGGGAGACCCATCAGCAGGAATATTGCCCCCAGCTCTATCCAGCGGATAAAGGTAGTCAAAGATAACCCAGGGCGAGCAATTCGGGCGGGAGGAGGTTTAGGCTCCTCCTCTACCAGCTTGATGACGAGCTTCTGGGCGGGCGTCTCCAGCCGCACCAGCTTCCCATCCTGGCTGAGCCAGAGCTTTGAGCCCAGCGAGTCCTCCATCACCAGGCAGCTTTCTTCCCCCCATGGTGTAGTGATGGTCTCCTGAGGGAGACCTGTGAGCTGATAATCGATTTCCTGAAAGGCATTGAGGGAGAAGAATCTGGTCTCTGCCGTCTCTCCCGGAGAAGGGCGTTCCATTCCGAGGATGATGTTGAGCTGTCCCATGATGTTGTTCTCCAGGAAGTATGAGCCGGGGGTGAGCTTACCGGTGAGGGGGGATTTTTGACCATCTCGCTCAGTAGTTGCTTTCACGCCCTCGGGGGTGAACTCCATCTCTACCGACTGCCTTACCTCACGAGCCTCCCCTTCTGCTCGGTAGTAAAGGGGAAACCCCTGGGGAGTGACCAGGAGCTCAGCGCTGGATTCCACCCTGAGCTCCCCTCCGATGGGACTGAAATCGAGCGAGAGACGGTGCTCAAAACGATAGGCTGGCTGACCCTGATAGGTGGTCTTCTCCACCAGCTTATTCCACTGGGAGCCGATTTCCACCTGGTTGATGGCGAAGCTGTGTGCTCTCTCCTCCCCGATGCTCCAGAACTCCTCTATGGTTGTCCGCTCCTGCGGGGCGGCGAGAGAAGAGACGAGAAGCAGCGTACCAAGTACCCATAATATCGTCTTTCGTCCCCTGAAAATCATCTACTTGCCTCTATGTAATATTATGCAAAAATTCCGCATTTATTCATCAAAAAAACAATTTTTTCCTGCAGCTACTTTTAGGGCAATGAGCTCAACCAGGGGCTAAGGATGGAGCCTATCAGTAATCTCGCATCACCTCCACATATTTCAAACCGCTCCCGGTGTTGAACAGCACCACCCTCTCATCCGGGTCTACCAGCTTCATCTCCCGCAGGCGCTTCAGCCCTGCCCAGGTAGCCGCTCCCTCGGGAGCAGGGAGGATGCCCTCTTTCTGGGAGATTTCGTAGAAGCTGCGGACTATCTCTTCCTCGCTGACGGCGACAGCCGTCCCTTCGCTCTCATAGAGGGCTTTGAGGATAAGCCTGTCGGCGAAGGCATGGGGAACCCTGATTCCCAGAGCTAAGGTACGGGCTTCTTTCCACGCTTCGGAGACCTCCTGACGGGAGTGGAAGGCTTTCACTATGGGCGCACACCCCTCGGATTGGACGGCTACCATGCGAGGTTTCCTCTTTCCCGTCCAGCCGAGCTCCTCCATCTCGGCAAAGGCTTTCCACATTCCTATTATCCCAGTACCCCCTCCGGTGGGGTAGATTATCACTTCCGGAAGCTCCCAGCCCATTTGCTCTGCCAGCTCGTAGCCCATGGTCTTCTTACCTTCTGCACGGTATGGCTCCTTGAGGGTGGAGAAATCGAACCACCCTTGCTCTATTTTCTCCCGGCAGAGGCGCCCGGCATCGGAGATCAATCCATCCACCAATCTGACCTCCGCCCCGTAGGCTCGGCACTCAAAGGAGAAGAGTTCCGGGGTATCGGCAGGCATAGCCACAAAGGTCTTTATCCCCGCTCTGGCGGCATAGGCAGCCAGGGCACCGGCAGCATTACCCGCAGAGGGCAGAGTCCCTTTTTTCACTCCCAGCTCTTTTGCTTTGGAGATAGCTACCGCCAGCCCCCGGGCTTTAAAGGAGGCGGTGGGGTTAAGGGATTCATCCTTGATGTAGAGACGACGGAAACCGAGCGAACGCCCCAGCCCCTCGGCTTTCATCAGCGGGGTGAATCCCTCCCCCAGGGTGACTATGTTCTCTTCATGGAAGACGGGCAGAAGCTCCTTGTACCGCCACAGGTTGGGGGGTCTCTCTGCCAGAGCTTCTCTGGACAGCCTCTTTGCCGCCCCGGCAAGGTCGTACACCGCCATCAGGGAGCTACCGCATGTGCAGAGATTATGAATTTCTCGGGGAAAGTAATTCTGACCACACTGAGAGCACTCTAAATGTATGAAAAAGCTCATTATTCCCTCTCCTTCTGCTGAAAGGATTGTTACCAGTTTACACAGAGTGTGGACTCATAATAGAGCATATCGGAGGAAATTCCCTTGATGAAGCTTACTTTTTGAAGAGTAAGTATAACACAGCGTGTTTGCTTTTTCAAACTAAGAGGATACCCTATTTTTTCCCTTTTGACCATCTTCCTTTTAAAATTTACACACAAAATTGTACGCTAACGTTAGGCATAAGTTA
This sequence comes from Candidatus Guanabacterium sedimentis, assembly GCA_902505605.1. Taxonomy (GTDB): domain Bacteria; phylum Acidobacteriota; class B3-B38; order Guanabaribacteriales; family B3-B38; genus Guanabaribacterium; species Guanabaribacterium sedimentis. The sequence goes on along the minus strand of CABWKN010000104.1, from coordinate 347 downwards.
CATATTAGGGAAGAATGTTAGGGGAGATTGATAGATAACCTAAAAATATTAACCTATAGGTTAGGATTGAAACAATCATTATCTTAAAAGCTATTTGGCGCCGAGCTAAATTGGTAAAGCATTTTCCCTTAGGGAAATAGAGGAAAAGATATTAACCAGCATTAAGGTAGGTGCTTATAAAAATTTTGCCCCGAGAGGCGATATCAGTAATGCGTCTCTATACGGCCTTATTAATCAAATAATCTTCCTTCTATCAGGCCTTACCTTATTTTCTTCTTTATTTTTGGAAAAATGATTTTTTTTCTTGACATTTCTATGCTTAGGGTGATATTTTACAAGCATCTTAA
>CABWKN010000103.1 GCA_902505605.1 Candidatus Guanabacterium sedimentis | reverse complement strand
GGGCAATCCGACATTCACATCAGCTCCCATAGGTTCAAGGGAGCGCTCCGCGGTGACCGCGTGCTGGTGAAAATAGAGAGAGGCGCAAGAAAGGGCTATAAGCCCGAGGGTTCAGTAGTAAGAATCATCGAGCGGGCTCCGCATAAGATAACCGGGTTGTACAAGCCCCAGGGAAACCATGGTTGGATTATTCCCATCGACGCGGGGGAGCTCCCACAGGTCTTTGTTCCTCCGGATAAAAAAGGGGATGCCCGGGAGGGAGTTTATGTAATTGCTGATATAATAAAATATCCCTCCTCAGCCCGCCCGCCTGAAGGAGCAGTGAAGGAAGTGCTGGGCTACCCGGAGGAGCCCGGTATTGATGTGGAGGTGATAATAAGGAAGTACGATATCCCCTACCAGTTTCCGGAGGATATTATTGAGGAGGCAGATGCCCTCCCTTCGGAAGTTGATAAGGAGGAAATTGCCGGCAGAATAGACCTTCGCCATCTGCCCACCATCACTATTGATGGGGAGCGCGCTCAGGATTTTGACGATGCCATCTCCGTGGAAAAGCTTCCCAACGGAAACTATCAGTTGGGAGTCCATATCGCCGATGTCTCGCATTATGTAGCAGAGGGAAGCCCTATCGACATTGAGGCATTCCGGCGGGGAACCAGCGTTTATTTCCCCGATAAGAGCATCCCTATGCTCCCCCGGCAGCTCTCCAGCGGCATCTGCAGCCTCAATCCCCTGGCTGACCGCCTCACCCTTTCGGTGATGATAGAATTTGACTCGCATGGCAACCGGGTGGGCTATAATTTCCACCCCTCGGTCATCACCAGCAAGGAGCGTATGACCTACACCGCGGTGAAAAAGATGCTGGTTGATAAAGACACTTTTCTGCGGCAGCGATACGCTCATCTGCTGGAGAACCTTGAGCTAATGGAGGAGCTCTGCCACCTTCTGCTGGAGCAAAAGCAGAAAAGGGGAAGCCTCGATTTTGAGCTGCCAGAGCCAGACATAATCGTCGACCACAAGGGGGAGATGACCGGCATTGTAAAAACCCGCAGGAATATCGCTCATCGGATAATCGAGGAGTTTATGATAGCCGCCAACGAGACGTTAGCCGTTTATCTCTTCCACCACAGCCCCATCGCTTTATACCGGGTGCACGATGAGCCCGACCCGGAAAAAATAGCCAAATTTAGCATGTTTATCACCTGCTTTGGTTATCATCTCCCCTCCTCCCTCTCGCCGACACCTGTCCAATCTCTCCAGGATATCGTGAGGAAGGTGGAGGGGAAGCCCGAGGAGTCGATTGTGGTGTATTCACTCCTCCGCTCCCTTAAGCTGGCACACTATTCGGAAAAAAACAGTGGGCATTATGGATTAGCCATGCCCATCTACACCCAGTTTACCTCGCCCATAAGGAGGTACCCCGACCTGGTGGTGCACCGACTACTTAAAAACCTTCTTCAGGGCTCGGAGGGGGAGGTTGGGAAGAGAGGATATTCATCCCATAAGCTCGGCGAAATTGCTCGCCAGTCATCAGACCGGGAGCGAGCAGGCTTTGAAGCGGAGCGGGAACTGGTAGAGTGGAAAAAGGTGAAATTTATGTCCCATAGAGTCGGCGAGGAATACTCCGCCTTTATCAAGGGAATCGACCGCAGTGGCCTCCATCTCGAGCTGGAAGAGTACTTTGTGGAAGGGTTCCTGCCGATTTCGGCTCTACATGACGACCGATACCACTACGACGAGAGCCACTACCGGCTGAAAGGGGAGCGCACAAGGAAGGTGATTCAACTGGGCGAACACCTCACGGTGGTCGTAGCACGGGTGGATCGGGAGAGACGCCTGATAGAGTTCTCTATTCCTTGAAGAGGTGACCGCCCTCCTTTGCTATATTATAATAAAGCTGAAAGAGAAAATCTCCACGAGAGGATTCTGTTGTTATCAGGTCCGTCAGCCCATGGCAACATAACCTTTAACAAAGCGAGCACTAAATTGTTGAACAGCTATAGGAGGCAGTTATGAAGAAGTTAAAAGAGGTAGTTGTGGTTACGATTCTCTGTATTCTGTTTGGCGGAGTAGCCTATCATACCCTGGAAAGAGGATGGTATGTGGGAGGCGTGGTTCTGGCTTTAGGCTCTCTGCCTTTAATTGCCGCCAAGCTTTGCCGCCTCAGCCTGACACGTATGATTCCCGATATGGTCTTCGGCGCTATGGATACCGGGCTACTCACCATCCCGGCTATAGCCGGGGGGACAATGTTCGGAGTGCTGGGAGCGATAGTAGGGAGTGTGATCGGGGATGCCATCACCGATGGGATAGCGGGATTTTTTGAGGGGAGCATCGCCGAGTGGTTGCGGAGCAAGGGGATAGAGGAATCCCGCATCCCCCTCAGCTCGGCGCTGGGAAAGATGAGTGGCTGTCTATTGGGTAGTGGTGTAGTCCTTATCCTGGCAATTCTGATAGGAGTGAGAATATCATAGAATTTCAAAAAGCTGTGCAGATTAAAAAATGGAGGTATGAGTGACGATGGTCAATAAAGCCCTTTTCCGCTGGGCGGGTTGGTGTGCCATAATCTTTGGTGTCCTGGGATTAGCTGCATATATAACCCACAGCGCTGCTCTGGGATTTTCTTCGGGAACTCCTTCAATCCCCGAAGGATTCATTGAGATTTACGCCAGAGGGGGAATTCGGGCGGGGCACCTGCTTGAATACATCTCACTCTTCTTCTTGCTCCCCGCCCTGATAGGTATAGCTCTCTTCCTGAAGGAGAAGTCTCCCGGGAGAGCAATGGTGGGATTGGGGTTCGGCTTAATATACTTGATAGGCGTCTTCCTGCTCAGTGCCATGACAGGTGGGATTATTAATATGGTTTCCGACCCCGGCAGGATGGTTGACGAAGCCTTACAGGCCAAGGTGACCCTTCTGAACCTGGTCGGTGAATCCATCTTCTATCCTCTCCTGGGGATGGGGGTTCTCTTTTTCATCCTCTGGGGGCTGGCTTTCCGACGAGGGAATGTGGCGGAAAGGTGGGTGGGCAGCATCTTTCTCCTACAGGCTGCAATGGTGGTGCTTACCTTCCTCTTCTTCGCCCTTCAGATGAATACCCTGTCCAATGTGGCGATTCTCTTGCAAACGGTAATAACCACCGCTGCCTTCGTGATGAGCGGGGTGCTCCTTTTGGAAGATTCGCCCTGAAGCCTTCTCGTATTTTGAGCTTCTCTCATCCAGAGGGCTTACCACAGCTAAAGCCGTCTTTGAAAGCAACCCATCGCCTGAGAAGCAACTATTTGTTCGCCCAGATTCAGACGTAGTGGTAAGATTTGATGAGTAAGGGCGAATCCCTTTTCAGCCCTTTGCCATGCGAAGGAGTTCTTTCTCCACCAAACGCACCGCTCTGGGGATGGCTTTCTGAACCAGGGGGGTGCACCCTTCGGAGAAGGTCTGATTATCGGCCACTTCAATAGCGTAAATGACCACTTCTTCAGGGATGCTCAAACCCATAGAATCCCCTAATTTGAGGACAGTGGCGAGGTTTAATTGATGGACTGAAGTGAGGTGCACGGTCTCTTTCAGAGCCTCTTGGGTGAGCCGATATATCTCGCCCACCTTGCCTTGTCTGGTCTTGATGGAATCAATGATAACAGCTTTCTGGTAATCGACCAGCAGGTCCAGCAACAAGAACCCACTCAGTGATGACTCCTCGACAACCACCCCTTCGGGGAGAGACCGTCCTTGGAGTTCTCTGGCTACATAAATTCCCACCCCATCATCCGTCAGGATGGGGTTTCCCAATCCGAGGACAAGTATCTTCATCTCCTGAAAGTCTGGACCATCTCCTTGTGATGATTGTATATGTTGACCTCCAGGGGCATTTGTCCCGGCAGGGTGTGGGTGCCGCAGGCGAAGCAGGGATCGTAAGCCCGGAAGGCCATCTCCACCATATTCAGTATCCCATCGTCCACTTTCCCCTTCTTGATGACTCCCTGCGCGGCTTTCTTGATAGACATGCATATGGCGGCGTTGTTGTTCACGGTGGCTACAATGAGGTTGACCTTGGTGATGATGCCTTCAGGGTCGGTCTGGTAGTGATGGTAAAGTGTCCCCCGACATGCCTCCACCACCCCCACTCCTTCAGTTGGTGTCTCGGTGGGGATAATGCGTATGTTATCGCTGGTTATCTCCTCATCCTGAATCAGCTCAAGCAGGTACTCGGCGGCATACATAAGTTCAATTGCCCGTGCCCAGTGGTTGGCCAGTGTATATGGCACAGGCTTTCCTCCCAGGGTCTGGTAGAACTTCTCATACTCTTCCTGCGCCAGCGGGGTGGCCATTCCATCCGCCGCATTGAGGCGGGCTAAGGGAGCTACTCGATAGACACCGCTTTCTTTGCCTCCAACTAAGCCTTTCCATCCGATCTTCTTCAAATATGGGAACTTCAGATAGGTCCAGGGTTCCACATGCTCCTCTATGAAGTCTAGGTACTCATGGGGTTTAAACCTGGCAAAGTCCTTCCCCTCAGGGTCCACCACTCGAATATCACCATCATAGAAGTTGACCTTATTATTCTCGTCCACCAGCCCCATATAGTAGCTGGAAATGGTATAGGGGTCGCTGAGGATGAGGTCGACATACTCCTGGTTCTTCAGCACCAGGTCGTCTACGGCTTTCAGGGTGAACTTGCCGAACTCTACCGCGGATTTGGCCATCTCCTCTACCTCAGCCCTCTCCTCCTCGGTGAACCCTTTGGTAACCCCTCCCGGGATACCCCAGGTGGGATGGATCGGCTTGCCACCCAGCATCTCCAATATCTTCTGCCCGTAAGCACGATGTTTTATCACCTCTTTGCCGATATCCAGCCCTACCTTTTCGATAACCCCTAATATGTTCCTTTTGGCAGCAGGAGCAGTGGGACCGACAATCAGGTCTGGTCCACCCAGGTAGTAGATATGCAGAAGGTGGTCGGCAAAAAAGTAGGCGCAGTAAAAGAGCTCCCGGAGCTTCTTGGCAGGAGAAGGTGGGTCAACCTTCCACAGGTCATCGCAGGCTTTGGTGGAGGCCATATGGTGAGCTGGAGGGCAAACACCGCATATGCGGGGGGTAATGCGGGGGAGTTCTTCGGCGGGTCGCTCCTCGCAGAATTTCTCAAACCCCCGAAACTCGGGAATTTGCATATAAGCGTTGGCTACTTCCCCCTCCTCATCAAGGAAGATTTCTATCTTTCCGTGTCCCTCCAGTCGGGTAACAGGGTCGATGGTTATTCTTTTCATTACTTTTTCTCCTCCCTGATTAGCTTTCGTTTCAACATCGAGTAGGGAAGGGTAAAGCGGTAAAAATAACCAGCGGGGTCGGGGATGGAGTTGACAAACTCTTCTACCCTTTCCTCCTCGTTGATAGCGCTGATAGAAGCTATAGCGCTCAGGAGCTTTGCCCCCTGGTCGTGAATCTCCGGCGCGGGACCGAAGCATCCCCGACAGGGCTGGTTGGCATTGATGCACCGATTGCCGCAGCCACTGCGGGTAGCTGGTCCGCAGCAGATTATCCCCTGATCCAAGAAGCACTTCTCATTGTCGGGTATGACTTCTACAATGCGCTTAAATTCGGGAACGATTTTTTCCTCTCTCAATCGCTCGCAGGTGTCGCAGAGAGTCTTATCCCCGGCGATAACTGAGCCCTTGGGAGGCAACTTCTTCTTGTCGAGAGCCTCCACCAGGGTCATCACCTGGTCAGGAACCGGTGGGCAACCGGGGACAAAGTAGTCAACCTCTACTGTCTGACCAAGGGTATGAACCGTATCGTAAAACTCGGGAATGGTTATCTCCCCTTCTTTAACTTTGGTAACTTCCTGAGGAAGGATGTTTTGGGGATTGACTGTTGAGGGGGTTTCCAGATAAGCTCGATTCATTATCTCATGGCGATAGAAAAAGTTTGCCAGTCCAGGAATTGAACCATAACAGGCACAGGAGCCGAAAGCCACCATTATCTTGGACTTCTGCCTTAACAGGTGGGCTAAATGCTCCTGTTCGGACAATCTGATAGCCCCGTTGAAAAAGCAAACATCTATATAATTATCCTTCATCGCCTCCACATCTTTATATTTTGTGTCTATGGCCACCGGCCAGAAGACGATGTCGGCAATATCTATCACTTTGAGGATATTTTCATGGATGTCTAATACCGCAACCTCACATCCCCCGCAGCTGGAAGCCCAGTAAAATGCTAACTTGTATTTTTCCATCTCTAATTTTTCCCTCCTTTGGGCTGAGGAATCTTCCAATCGAGGGGACCCAGAGCCCTGACCTGCTCGGTAAACTCGTTTACCACCCTGGCGTATTTCTCACCTTCGGAAGCGGAGACCCATTCCAAGCGGAGACGCCCCTCTTCGATTCCCAGCTGCTTTAGCATTTTCTTGAGTAGAGGGACGCGCCGCATTGCCTTCAGGTTACCTTCCTGATAGTGGCAGTCAGAAGGTGGGTGGCAGCCCGCAACAAGGACTCCATCCGCTCCCTCCAGGAAGGCTTTTATGACAAATGTGGGATCAACCCTGCCACTGCACATCACCCTTATGGGTCGAACATTGGGTGCATAGGCCATTCGGGAAGTACCTGCCAGGTCCGCTCCCGCATAGGAACACCAGTTGCAAAGAAATCCCACTATTTTAGGTTCAAAGACCATCCCAGTTCCTCCTTCCTATCGACTCTGAGAAGTATCCGGATGCTATCTTGATATATCCTTCGCTGGTGTCGATTTTTAGTCCGGTCAACGGAGCGTTCCTAAATAAGAGCTGGTGAGCTGCTTTTTTCTGACTTCGGGATTGCTATAGTCAGGCAACAGCATAGGAGCAACCCTATCGGTCACAATACCGGCCTCCTCCAGCTCCTTATGATATCTCTTGACATGCTCCAGGGTGAGCCTTCCCACCCTGGCTTTCTGCTTGGCAAAGACAGCAGCGTTTTCCCCCGCTATTCTGCCGAAGACGGTCACATCGAGGAGGGAATTTCCCATCAGGCGGTTCTCCCCGTGTATCCCTCCAGCAATCTCACCCGCTACAAACAGACCAGGGAGCGAGGTCTCGCTTTTGGCATTAATCTCAAGTCCGCCATTCTGATAATGGAGAGTGGGGTAGATGAGCATGGGCTCTTTGCTGATGTCGATATCGTATCTTTTGAAAAGGATGACCTTACCGGGAAACTCCTTGGCTACGGTTCCCTCTCCCCACAGCATATCGATCATAGGGGAGTCTAACCACACACCGAACTTTCCGGTTGGTGTAGGAACACCTTTGCCCACCTCAGGTGAGCACTCGCGGATAATGCCCGAGGCTTCCACATCCCGGGGTTCCCTCTCATAGACGAACTGCTCTCCATCGATATTGACCAGATTAGCTCCGGCACCGCGGAACTTCTCGGTGATCAGCAGCCCCTCAGCCTGCTCGGGGAAGACAGCTCCCGTGGGGTGATACTGCACCGTGTGAAGGAAGCACAGCTTTACCCCTGCACGGTAGCCGAGCACCAGCCCGTCACCGGTAGCTCCGTAGTGGTTGGTGGTCATATAATCCTGGATATGGAGCCGTCCCGAACCGCCCGTAGCCAGCACTACCGCTTTTGCCTTCACCACATAGTATTCCTCGGTCTCCATGTTGTAAAGCACCGCCCCGGCACACTGTCCATGTTCGTTAAGGATGAGCTCCACCGCGGGGGAGAACTCCAATATCTTGATATCATCTGGGTAGTTCTGAACTTCGTCCCTCAAGGTGCGCATTATCTCAGCCCCGGTGATATCCCCGGCATAGTGCATCCGCTTACGCGAAGTTCCCCCACCGTGCATCGACTTCAGCCTACCGTCGGGAAATTTGCTAAACATACCTCCTAAATCCTCTACCAGCCACTTCATCACCTTGGGGGCTTTGTTTACCAGAGTGTAGACTAACTCGGGGTCGTTCTTAAAATGTCCACCCCCCATAACATCGAGATAATGGAAGTAAGGTGAGTCTTTCTCCAGCTTGGTAGCTGCCTGGATGCCTCCTTCAGCCATCATGGTGTTGGCATCCCCATTGCGCAGCTTGGTAGCTATTAACACCTTGGCTCCCTGCTGGCGAGCTAAGAGGGCGGCGGCGTTGCCCGCTCCTCCACCACCGATGATGAGCACATCGGTCTCAAAGTGTGCGGTGGAGAGATTTATTTTGTCCGGGTCAACGCGGCTTTTTGCCTCCAGTAGGTCGACGACCTCATTGCTGATGGCATACTCCTTGTTGGGACCAATCTTTATGGGGCGTTTGTTCCCTTTAATAAAGTCCGGATGATATTTTTTCAGCATCTCTCCCCTCTTCTCCAGAGGGATAGATGGAAACTCCTCACCCCTTTTTTTCCGCTCTACCCGGGCTGGTCTGGTTTTTTCTACCCTCTTAATCAGCTCGTTCATCTCTGGTGGATATGACATTTCGACTCTCCTTATTTATGTTTCATAAGGGAGATAATAATGGTCATAAGTGACTCTTATCTTTAGGCTCCCACGTTTCATCTGCCATGGCGGGCTCTACTTCTCTTTCCTTATACAATGTTTTCAGTTGCTCTTCTTTGGTCTGCATTAGTGCTCGCAGGTCTGCTTCAAACTTTCCCGCCTCTAAAGCTTTAACCTGTTTTTCTAAGTGCTCAGCCTTGGCTAGCTGATATTTCGCATACAACCTCCTGCAGAGGATAGCCGTGAGATACTGGGCCAGCTCGGATGGACAACGGGCTGCGCACAGACCACACATCACACAGTCGAAGGACTCCTCTGCTGCCCTGCGGATATTGCCCCGAATGGCCTGGGAGATATATTCCAACACATCGATATCCATGGGACAACTTCTGGTGCAGGTGTTACAGCCGATGCACTTGAAAATCTCCGGATAGAGACTGGCTACGGTCTCTCCGGTGGGCTCCAACAGATTGATGTCATAGGTAGCCTTATTGGCGGGGAAAAAGGGTATTTGAGTGATGTACATGTAGGGCTCTACCACAGTCTGGCAGGATAAGCCGACCTCTAACCGGTAGCTCCCCGGTTTCCGATAGACAGTTGCACAGGCGCCGCAGATTCCACCCCGACATCCACACCCTCGTATGAGCTGATAGCCAGCATACTCCAGGGCTTTTTGGATGGTGAGGCTGGGAGGCACTTCATATTTTTGTCCCATGATAAAGATGGGAATCAGCCCTGTCTCTTTGGTTTCGGCAAGCTCCTCTTTGGTTTGGGTTGTTTGAGCCATCTTTGTCACCCTCCTTGATTATTTAATGATTACCTCTTTTAAGATATATGCTAACCACTTTAGCCCTATAGAGTAACCAGACTGGCTAATCTCTTAAAATGCCACTCACCATTTCCAGCATCTGCTTGTCGGTGAAGTTTTTCGGCTGAGCTGCTCCCGTGGGGCAGGCAGCACCGCACACCCCACACCCTTCGCACAGGGCGAGATTAACCTCAACCACTTTCTTTTCTGTGTCTAATTTCCGGGCTTTGTAAGGGCAAACCTCCACACATATTCCGCATCCGCAGCATAGATCCTCGTCCACGCCGGTGACGGCGGGGTCGTGGAAAAGCTCTTCGCTGGAGAAAAGGCCCACCACCTTGCTGGCAGCTCCGCTGGCTTGAGCCACTGCTTCGGGAATGTCCTTGGGTGCCTGGCAACAGCCGGCAAGGTAGAGTCCCGCAGAGATAAATTCCACCGGACGGAGCTTTGGATGAGCTTCGTTCAGGAACCCGTAAGGGTCGGTGGGGAGCTTCAGCTTCTTGACCAGCTCGGCAGTGGCTTTGTTGGGGAGCATTGCCGTGCTTAACACCACCATGTCGGCTGCTATCTCTATCTTTTCCCCGGTGAGGGTATCGGCTCCCCATACGATGATCTTATCTCCATGCTGAAAAACCTTGGAGACTCTTCCTCTAAGGTAGAGAACCTCGTCCTCCTCGGTTGCCCGCTGAACAAATTCCTCGTAACCCTTCCCACCGGCTCGGATGTCCATATAGAACACATAGGGCTGACCATCGTGTACCCGATGCTTATAGAGCATGGCGTGCTTGGCGGTATACATACAGCAAATCTTGGAGCAGTAAGGCATCCCTCGCTCCTGGTCGCGCGACCGCACGCATTTGATGAACACCACCTCTTTGGGGACTTTACCATCGGAGGGTCTCCTGATCTGACCCAGCGTCGGTCCCGAAGCTGACAGCAGTCTTTCAAACTGCAGTCCATCGATGACATCTTTGTATTTGCCGTAGCCGTATTCTCCTATCTCGGGCAAGGGGAAGAGGTCATAGCCAGTAGCCACCACGATAGCCCCCACATCGAACTCTTCTATCTCATCCTGCATCTGGTGGTCAATGGCACCCACCTCGCAGGCTTTGACGCACTCCATACACTCCACACAGGTGCCGCAAGCCAGGCAGCGGCTGGCTTCCTCCTGAGCCTCCTTCTCGCCATAGCCGAGGCTCACCTCCTCGAAATTCTTAATCCTGTCATCCCGGGGAAGCTCGGGAACCTTGACCCGCTTCTGGCGTGCTCGCTCCTTATATACCTCCGCCCAATCGGGCTCGGGTACCTCCTCCTTCTCTCTCCGCTCTTCTTCCTCCTTCTCCAGCTCGGAGCGGTACTCCTCGAGCTCTCCGCAGAGATAGCGGTGAATGGAAACCGCCGCCTTCTTTCCGGCAGCTATGGCTTCAATCACCGAAGCCGGACCGCTGACCACATCCCCTCCGGCAAAGATGCCGGGGAGGTTGGTGGCCAGGGTCTTATCGTCCACCACCAAGGTGTTCCAGCGGGTGAGCTCAAATTCGCTCCGGGCATCCTTGAAGGTGAGCTCCGGTGCCTGGCCGATAGCTAAAATCACGGTATCGAAGGGGAGCTCATGCTCGGTACCCTCCATGGGGACGGGACGCCTCCTGCCGGTGGCATCCATCTCCCCCAGCTTCATCTTGATAAGCCTTAGCCCGCTGAGCTTTCCCTCCTTGCCCAGAAAGGCGGTGGGAGCCAGCAGATAGTGGAACTCCACCCCTTCCTCCTCGGATTCCTTTATCTCCTCATCGCTGGCAGGCATCTCCTGGCGGCTGCGGCGGTAGACTATCTTTACCTCCTCCGCTCCCAGCCTCAAAGCGGTGCGGGCAGCATCCATGGCGGTGTTGCCTCCCCCTACCACGGCTACCCTTCTGCCAATCTTCACCTTGCCCTTGAGATTGACCCGACGCAGAAAGTCTATCCCCTGGTAAATCCCCTCCAGGTCTTTGCCGGGGATATTGAGCTCCAGCCCCTGGTGGGCACCGGTGGCCACGAAAATAGCCCGGTACCCCTGGTCCTGCAGGTCGGCAATGGTGAGGTCCTTGCCTATGGTGATGCCGGTAAGTATCTCCACCCCCATCTTCTTGATGTAGTCTATGTCCGCCTGAAGCACATCCTGCGGAAGACGATAATCGGGGATGGCTGCCGCCAGCATGCCTCCGGCTACAGGCAAGGCCTCAAAGATGGTGGAGCGATACCCTAACAGGGCTAAATCGTGTGCCACCGACAGACCCGCCGGTCCCGAGCCGATGATGGCTACCCGCTCCTCCCGCTGCTCCTCTATCTCCGGGGGGGTGACCCCCTCGCCGCTCCGCAGAGCAAAGTCTGCCGCAAAACGCTTGATGCGAGCAATGGAAAGGGTTTCGTCGACATAATTGCGCCGGCACACACCCTCGCAGGGGTGATAGCAGACCCGCCCGCAGATGCCGGGCAGAGGGTTGGTTTTTCGTATCAGATTGATGGCTTCCTGGTATTTCCCCACCCGCACCATGGCCATGTAGCCGGGAACATCCTGGTGGATGGGACAGGCGATTTTGCAAGGGGCGGGCTCGGTCTTCTCGATGACAAAGGCGTTGGGCACCGCCTGGGGAAAGGGGCGGTAGGTAGCTTTCCGAGTGGCAAGCCCGCAGTCGAAATCGCTGGCGACCTCCACCGGGCACACTTTTTCGCACTCGGAGCAGGCAGTGCATTTATCGAGGTCTACATATCGTGCTTTTTTACGCACTTTGACCTTGAAGTTTCCTATATAGCCGGATACATCTTCCACCTCGCTGTAGGCTAACAGTTCTATTTTGGGATGCTGATTGAGCTCCACCATCTTGGGAGTCATAATGCACTGGGAGCAATCAAGGGTGGGGAAGGTCTCCGAAAGCTGAATCATATGACCACCGATGGAGGGCTCCTTTTCCACCAGGATGACCTCATAGCCGCTGTTGGCTATATCGAGTGCAGCCTGGATGCCGCTTATGCCTCCACCAATGACCATCGCCCTTCGGGTAACAGGAATACCAAAGGGCGTGAGGTCCTCATTGAGGCGAATTTTCTCCACCAGGCTCCGTATGATTCGGATGGCCTTATTGGTGGCAACATCTTTATCCTCATGCACCCAGCTCACCTGCTCTCTGATGTTGGCGCTCTCCATCTGATAGGGATTAAGACCTGCCAAAGCCACCGTTTTTCTGAAGGTCTGCTCATGAAGCGACGGCGAACAGGCAGCCACTATAGCGGCGTCGAGCTTCTCTTCTTTGATTTTCTCCTTGATGAGGTTTTGCCCTGGATCGGAGCACATATAGACATAATCGGTGGCATAGGCGACTCCCGGATATTTTTTAATCTCTTCGACGACCCTCTTGGAGTCTATTACACCGGCAATATTAATGCCGCAGTGGCAGACGAATACTCCTATTCTCTTCATTAGTTAGCCTCCGCTGTTATAAGCTCATAGCTCTCCAGCAGGGGGCGCGGGTCTACTGCGTGCAGTTGGAATCCGCACTCCTCCTGAGGAACACCCAGGGCCAAAGCCAACAACTGGCTAAAGTAAAGGATGGGCATGGGGGAAATGGGACCGAACTTCTCCATCATAGCTCCCTGTCTTTCGTCAAGGTTAAAGGCACACAAGGAACAGGTGACGGCAATGGCATCCGCCCCAAAGCGCTGGGCTGAGAGAATAATATCATAAGAGCTCTGCAAAGCTGCTTCCGGGGAGTTAAGCGAGATATAGGAACCACAGCACTCCACCTTATGCGGAAAATCAATAATCTCACATCCCAAGGCGGCGAACAGCTTATCCATTATGGAGGGGTTATCAGTGTCGTCAAAGTTCAGTTCTTTCTCTGGTCGCAGCAGCATACAGCCATAATAAGATGCGATTTTAAGCCCCTTTAGGTCTCTTTTGATGTGGTCTTTAAGGTTTTCAAATCCTATCTTGTCCCTTAGTACCTCCAGGAAGTGGAGGACTTTTACCTCTTCTCCGGTATAGTTCTCGTAGGTGGACCCTTCTCTCTCGAAATCGTCCTTGAGATAGGCATTAATGCGCCTTCTTTCCTCCGGGTTGTTCTTGAGGGCGAAGTTGACTCTCTTCAAGGTATTATAGCAGAAGGGACATAGGGTTACCAACTCGTCAGCTCCCTCCATCCTTGTGCTTACCAGCACCCGGGTGGGAGAGGTCAGCCCTGCTATCCTGTCTAAGGTGAGGGGAAAGGTAGCTCCGCAGCAGGTCCATTTGGGGAGTTCTTCCAGCTCGATGCCCAGGGCTTTGGCGGCTGCCAGACCAGAGGCATTGTAATTTTTAGCCCTTTCTACCATTGTGCAGCCTGGATAATATGGTATCTTCATCTCCTCCTCCTTCTCGCTAAACACTAAATTTCCGAAAGATACCAGTCAATCCCTCTAAGGGAGCCTTCTGGAGCAGCTCTTCAGGAGTCTGCGCGGGACCGTAGATGTCGGCTACCTTCCTCTCCTTCAGCACCAGAAATCTTATCGCCTCCAGTATCCGGGCAATATCCACCCCTCGGGGGCAGCTCACGCTACAGGTAATGCACGAGGCGCACATCCAGATAGTATTTGCCTTTAAGGCCTTCTCCACTTGCCCCAGATGGACCAATCTCACTATCTGATGGGGCAGAACATCCATAGCAAAACCCATAGGACAACTGGCTGAGCAGTTCCCACACTGATAGCAAGTGAGGAGGTGCTGACCACTTAACTCCTCGACACGGCGGGCAAAGCTGCCGAGGATACGGTCACTTGAAATTTTAAGTCTCATACCCTTCCTCTTTAGATTTCTCTCGGCTTAAGGGGAAAGATACGTTCCACATTAGCTGGAGGAATCTGGTATGTCATATCAGCAAGAAGAAAAAACTTATCTGAAGATCATAAAACAAAATGAAGCGC
>CABWKN010000102.1 GCA_902505605.1 Candidatus Guanabacterium sedimentis | reverse complement strand
TCCCAACGGCTCGGTGCACCTCGGCGCAGTGAAGATTGGGGCGTTCGACGATACGATAGATGAAATCCTCTGCGGTCATGGCTATGGGGGGAAATCCTGGGTGCAGCTGTTTGAATACACCGGTAAAAAGAAATGGTCGCCATTCAGAGCCTTCGGGGACATCAATTCCAATGGGGAGGTCTATGTCTCCGGCTGCCGCTCCCACTGATAGAGAAAAACCCTGAGGGGGAAGAGGCTGAAATAAATCTGCTTCCCTTAACAGACGGATGGGGAAGGGAGAACCGAAAGAGCTCCCTTCCCTCCTTATTTAGGAGAGGTAATTGTTAGCAATCCTTTATTAATCTGTTCCCTAATATGGAAAAGTATTTTTCAGACTCTAAAGGTGAACCAAGAACCCAAAATGGGCGCTAAAAATAAATAGATTATTTATCTTCATTTGATGAAATAGATAAAAATATATCATAATTCCTTTTCCTATACCCCACCATCTACAATTTTCCCTCTTGACAATGGGAAGTATTGTGGTATTATATAAATCTTTCCATGACAAAAAGGTAGGTGTAAAAAATGCCGTTGTATGAGTATCAGTGCCTTCAGTGTGGTAAGCGATTCGAGGTGATACAAAAATTCTCGGACAAACCACTGCGACATTGCCCCAAATGCAATGGGGAAGTCGAGAAAGTTCTCCATGCCCCGGTCCTTCAGTTCAAAGGGTCGGGATGGTATGTGACCGATTATGGTCCCAAGAAGCATAATAATCTTAATAAAGATGTAAAAGCCTCTCCTACCAAAAGCTCTTCTAAAGAGGGCTGCCGTGATGGTAGCCATACGTCCAGTGATTGCAGCACTTCACGGCATAATCTCTCCTAAAAACATGCCCCCTTGGCTTTTGAAGCCAAGGGGGCCCCTCCCATTTTTTGGGAAATGAATTGACGAGACGATGATTTTATTTTACAATTTCTTTGTTTCCATTGAAGCAGGGAGATTTTATCTTTTCTATAAAAAGGGTAAGCATCCCCTTTTGAATACAATATGCAGAGATTATCTGAGGAAATCAAAGGGAATATCCATAGGGTAAAGGAGCGCATAGCTCAGGCAGCTCTCAGAGCAGGCAGGGAACCCGAGGAGATAAAGCTGGTTGCCGTATCCAAATCCTTCGGTCTGGAGCATATCCGAGCAGCCATAGCCGCAGGCATACACATTCTGGGTGAGAACAAGGTTCAGGAAGCGCATCAGAAGATTCCTCTCATAGAATCCGGGGTCTCCTGGCACATGGTGGGGCATCTTCAGTCGAACAAGGCTAAGCGGGCAGCCGAGCTTTTCGATACGATTCATTCTATCGACCGATTGTCCATTGCCGAGAAGCTCAACCGACACCTCGCCGCGCTATCCAAACGGATGGAGGTGCTCATCCAGGTAGACCTGGCGGGAGAGGAGACTAAATTTGGCATTTCCGAAGGTGAGCTGGAGGAACTGGTGAGGAGAGTAGGGGAGATGGAAAACCTCACCCTCAAGGGTCTCATGATTATGCCTCCCTTTTTCTCCAATCCGGAGGATGTGCGCCCTTATTTCCAGCGCCTGCGTCAGCTTCTTAACCAGCTTAACTGCAAAGAGGTGGTCCCGGCAGAGTTGAAAGAACTCTCCATGGGTATGAGCCACGATTTTGAGGTTGCCATCGAGGAAGGAGCAACGATGGTCAGGGTGGGAACAGCCATTTTCGGACCTCGGGAGGAATAAGATATGTCTTTTCTGGGAGGATTTATTGAGACTATAGCCTTTCTTCTAAATCTGGCGATAATTCTCTATATCTGGATTATCATAGCCCGTGCTATTATCTCTTGGATAACCCCTTATTACTATCATCCTCTGGTAAGGTGGATCTATCGCCTGACAGAGCCGGTATTGCGACCCATAAGAAGCCGACTTCCAGTTATATACCGCGGGATTGACCTATCCCCCCTGATAGTGCTTCTGGCTCTTTTTATCCTCCGCATCCTTCTGGTGGGCAGCCTGTTGAGACTGGCTCGTAGTCTTTTCTAACAGCCATAGATTAATCAAAACCGTTAATTTTATGTTGAAGCTCATCAAAACAAAGGAGGGTATTAGCCTATCTGTGCTTGCGGTGCCTCGCTCGAGCAAGAATGAGATAGCGGGAGTAATTGAGGGGCGACTGAAGATAAAGCTCACTGCCCCGCCTGTCGGCGGTGCTGCCAATCGGGAGCTAATCAACTTTCTGGTGAAGCAACTGGGCATCGACCGCTCAGCTATTTGCCTCCGGATGGGAGAGAAGCAAAAGAGGAAAGTATTGGAAATTAAAGGGATAGACGAAAAAACCTTATTGGAGAGATTATCCCCCTGGCTTTAGTGATGGGAGAATAACAGAAAAAGGGGAAAGGGAAGAATGATAAAAGCCGACCTGGTAATAAAAAATGCCCGCCAGGTGTTAACCTGCCGCGGGGAAGCTCCTAAGCTCAGAGAGCAGATGATGGAAATCGGGCTGATAACCCAAGGTTGGGTTGCTTCAGGCAGGGGTAAGATAACCTATGTCGGGGATGAGAAGGGTTACAGAGCGAAGGTTACACCTGAAGAGGGCTGCCAGGTGATAGATGCCTCGGAAGCGGTGGTTTTACCCGGTCTGGTGGATTCCCACACCCATCTTGTATTCGGAGGAAGCCGCGAGGGGGAGTTTGTCCAGAGGCTGTGGGGAATGAGCTATCAGGAGATTGCTCAATCCGGAGGAGGGATTCTATCTACTGTGAGAGCCACCAGAGCTGCCAGCTATGAGGAGCTGCTCCGAGATGCCCGAAGGAGATTGGACCGCATGCTTCGCCTGGGGACTACTACCTGCGAGGCGAAAAGTGGCTATGGGCTGACCGTTGATGATGAGCTGAAGCTTCTCCGCATCAGCAGGGAGCTTCATCAAAGCCATCCCGCTGATATTGTTAATACCTTTCTGGGTGCTCATACCTTTCCCCCCGAATATATATCACGGAAAGAGGAGTATGTCGATTTAATAATCTCAGAATTTATTCCCAGAGTAAAAGAGGAGGGGCTGGCGGAGTTCTGTGATGTATTTTGCGAAGAGGGGGCTTTCTCCGTGGAGCAAAGCAGGGCCATACTGGAATCGGCGGCTCAGCTCGGTTTTAAGCTCAAGCTCCACGCTGACCAGCTTACACATTCGGGGGGTGCCGAGTTAGCTGCTGAGCTGGGGGCCATATCTGCCGACCATCTGGACTACATCTCCGACAGAGGGGTCGAACTATTGGCGGAGAAGGGGGTGGCGGCAGTGCTGCTGCCCGGCTCCAATTTCTTCCTGCGACTGAAAAGATATCCGCCAGCGAGGAGAATGATAGAAGCCGGTGTTCCGGTCACCTTGGCCACCGATTTCAATCCGGGAACGGCGATGAACGAATCAATGCCCCTCACCATCGCTTTAGCCTGTCTGGAGATGGGCTTATTCCCGGAGGAGGCTATCAATGCGGCTACCATCAACAGCGCCTATGCCGTGGAGCTTCATAAGTCAGTTGGCAGTATAGAGGTGGGCAAGAAAGCCGACTTTATTATCTGCTCCATACCTAACTACCTGCATCTTATCTACCACTGGGGCATCAATCATGTCCATACGGTGGTTAAGGATGGGAAGATTGTGGTGAGAGAAGGGAAAATTGTAAACCAGAGTTCGTTTCCCTGAAGTTTTTCTCGCCGGTTGGATCTCTTAAGAGGCATTAAAATCATAACTTAAAGGAGTATATTATGTTAGCAGATTTAAGCCTAAAAGAGCTATGGGAGAAGGCAGGCTCCGATGCTCCCACCCCGGGCGGGGGCAGTATTGCCGCCCTTATGGGAGCGACAGGAGCCTCGCTCATTATCAAGTTCTGTAACCTCACTCTGGGAAGAGAGAAGTTCAAGGAGGTGGAGGGGAAGTTCCAGAAGCTTAAGGGGAACGCTGAGGATATCAGTTCGCAGCTCAGCAGACTGTGCGACCGCGACACAGAAGCCTTCAATGGGGTGATGCAAGCCTTTCGGATGCCCAAAACAACCGACCAGGAGATACAGCGGCGGAAGGACGCTATTCAGCAAGCCTTTAAAGAAGCCACCGAGGTCCCCCATCAGACCGCTGAGCTCTGTCTCTCGCTGCTGCAGAGCTGCCAGGAGGTGGTCGAGGAGGGGAATCCCAACGCCATAAGTGACCTGGGGGTGGGCTGCCTTGCCTGCTGGGCGGGATTGGAAGGAGCTATCATGAATGTGAGGATAAACCTCCCTTCACTCAAAAATAGCGCTTTCGTGGAGGAAATGGAGGATAAAATTAAATCACTCTCCCAGGATGGAATGACCCTAAGGAGCCAGGTGCTCGACTCTGTCAAGCAGAAGATGGAAGAATAATAGATATTTCAAACGAAATAGTTCCTTTTTCTTAAAATTGATGGTGAGCTTCCGCTGATGAGACAGGGGAGAATCTATTGGTAAATAGGATTTTCCACTTCCTGCACGAAGTGCCGATGGAATGTGCCAAAGAGAGTCTGTACTTCCATATAGTAATCAGCTACAATTCTAATCCTCTGGTTCATTATTTCTATGGTGAGATTGGAGGGGTCAATCTTTAGCCCCAGCTCCTGTGCTTTCGCTATCAATCTCTGTTGAAGTTCCTTCTTGTAACCGGCTCGGCTAGAGGCGCTCATCGCTTCTTGCTTGAGGGTTGATTTAAATTCATATGGCTTCCAGAAGGTGGGAAAGAACTCAGCCAGTAGATAGAAAGCAAGCCCTATAATAATAAGGACTATAATGAACTTCAGCGCCCCCTCACCCTTCTCACTCCTCCATTTGACCATTATGCTCCCCCTTCTTATACTGCTAAGATATACCTTCTGACCAAAAACTCCTCATAAAAATATTATCCTTTTTATATGCAACTTGTCAAGGTAATAAAGTAGTAGGGGGTTTTTTCCACATCTCCTCTTGTTTCAGTTGTTTGGTATTCATAAGGAAGAAGATTCTTCAGCCTTTTGGAGCTTTTCTATTTTCTTTTCCAGCTCCTGGATGCTGAGCCTCACAAGCTCGTCTCTCATCTTGCCGCTGTCCTTGAGGCAATTGAGTGCTCGCTGGTAAAAAATCAGCGACCCCCTTATATTCCCCCTCTCTTCTTCCTTTCTCCCTTTTTCGTAGTTGGAGGCAAATTTTATATAATAATTGAATTCATCGGTCTTCAGCTCTTTTATGGAGCGTTTTTTTGCTGTTCGGCTTAATTTAAACCAATAGCGGAGGAAGAAACCGATTACCACGATGAGACCGGCTGTGATCAACAGATTCTCATACACTCTCTTTTATCCTCATAAGTCGTTAGCTTTAATATCTCTTCCTAAAAAAAGTTACCCT
>CABWKN010000101.1 GCA_902505605.1 Candidatus Guanabacterium sedimentis | reverse complement strand
AGGGTCTGGGGAGAGCGCTTACACGAGATAGAGTACTACCTCTACTCTGAAAGTATCATGAATCTTTCCGTTGAAAGGATGAACCAAACCTTCAACGGCTACTACTTCATTGCCGGTCTGTTGATTAACGTCAACGATAAGCTGAATCTGGCTCTGGCGTGGCGCTCTCCTCATAAGAGGAGGGCAAAGAGCATCTTTTACCGGGAGTTCTCCAATCGCTTCGTCTTCATTCCCAGCCAGGCAGAGTCCGATACTGATGAATATAAGATACCCGCGGTCATTGGCTTCGGAGCTGGCTACCGGGTCAGCTCCCGCTTAATCCTGGGGATGGATGTCGCCCTGTTCGGATGGAAAAAATACGAGGTGATTTATTTCGGCGAGCCAACATCGCGCTCCTTTGCCAGTCGGACAAAGGTGAACCTGGGAGCGGAGTATATACTCCCCCTGCGCATCGGTCAGCGGAGGGTAATGCTCCCCCTGCGCCTGGGATACTACTACGACCCTCAGCCCCCACTGAATCCGGAGACCAACTATCACAACCTCACCCTGGGGTGCGGACTCAAGCTGTGGAGGCTGAATTTTGATGCTGCATTCACTTACGGGATTGAGAACAGCTCCGGTCACGGTCTGCGCCGCTATACGGTGAATTTCACCACAATGTATCATTTTTAAGGAACAGCAACCATGAAAGCGATAAAACCGAGCATCTTGAGCCTGGGTATCCTTCTGTTAGCTCTGGCTCTGCCTATCAGTGGGATGGTAAACCACAGCTCTCCCCAGGAGAAGGCAGAGCAGAAAAATAAGGTAAGCTCCAGAATAGCAATTGACAAATACGAGAGGTTCAGGCGGGGACGAGGGTTCGACCCCTTACGGTGGAGGACTCTGAGAATGCCAGTGCCCACCAGCGGAGCAAAAGTGAAGCCCACCCCCACCAGCTCCAGCTCTACTGAGAGACAGAAAACCAGCAACCTCCACACATCGCCTTATGGGCAGGAGGGGCTCTACCAGATAGTTACCATCGACTCCAGCAGGAAAGGGATAAGAGAGCTGATTTTGCGTGAGGGACTCGATGTGCTGGGAGAGGTCGAGGGGAATCTGTACATATTGATAGATACTGACAAATTACGCTTGCTCAAGGGAAAAGAGTATTCGGTGGTGAAGGAAATTCGCACCGGCAGGCTGCTGGACGACCCTCATATCGTTCTTACCGATAAGGGACCCAACGGGAGATTCCACACCTATCTTGAGCTCAGGAACGACCTCTTTTGGCTGGAGGAGATGTATCCTCAGATCGCCCGGATTCACGACATCGGAGATACCATAGAAGGACGTGATATATTAGCCATTAAGATCAGCGATAATGTGGAATTTGATGAGATGGAGGCAGAGGTGCTTTTGATAGGATGCCACCATGCAAGGGAGTGGCTCACGGTGGAAGTTCCCTATTTCATTGCCCAATACTTGGTCGAGCAGTATGATGTCGACCCTGAGATAAAGCGTATAGTGGACAATAGCGAACTTTGGATCATACCCATGCTGAATCCCGATGGCCTAGAATACTCCATCCACACCTTCAGATGGTGGCGGAAGAATCGGAGAGACAACGGTGACGGGAGTTTTGGGGTTGACCCCAACCGCAACTACTCCTATATGTGGGGCTTTGACGACGAGGGCTCCAGCCCCAACGGATGGAGCCAGGTCTACCGGGGGAAAAGCCCCTTGTCCGAGCCAGAGACCGATGCCCTGAGCATGCTCTTTATTCAGAGGGAATTTCAGGCTGCCATCAGCTACCACACCTATTCCGAACTCATCCTCTACCCGTGGGGATACACCTACCAGCCAACACTTGACCAGGAGCTTCTGCATTATCTGGCATCCACCATGTCCGACCTGATGAAGGGGGTAAACAACAGATATTACCTACCGAGGCAAGCATCCACCGGGCTCTACACCACCAACGGCAGCTTTATAGACTTCGCCTATGGCTGGTACAACATCCCCGCCTTCTGTATAGAGATGCGACCGGAAAGCGTTGTGCTGGGAGGATTTATCATCTCCGAGCAAGAGATCCTCGATGCCTTCTGGGAGAACCTCCCCGCCGCACTCTTCCTCACCGACTGGGCGATACAGAACTATCAGACCACCGTGCTGCACCAGGAGTCTACCGAAAGCGAACCATCATCAGACCCATTAGAAGAAGACGAGGACTTAAAGCGTGTCGTTGCCGACCTGAATGGGGATGGCATAGAAGAGGTCATCTCCACCTCTCAGGACAGCAAAGGGCTGCTCGTCACCATGCGGGATTTGGAAGGAAGAGAGCTCCGAAGACCCTTTTACATCTTCGGAAACGAAGGAAGTAACCTCCGAAGGGTATCGTTAGCCCTCAATAATCTGCCAGGGGACGATAACTCACAGCTCATAATAAGTGCGAAGTCTGAGGAAGAAGATTTTATCTATAAAATCGAGTTTGACCAGCTGTTCCGCATAATTAACAGGGAGAAGATGAAACTCCTCTCTCCGGAATGGACTGCAAAACACCCCAATTGATAAGATAACACAGAGCAAACCAAGGATTGTTGAGCAAACCCTCGCTCGTCGTCTATGTGCAAAGCTTACATCATGGATTCCAGAATCCGAATACGGGCTTCGGTGGGCGGGTGAGTGGAAAATAGCGAGCCCGACTTCATCTTGAAGGACTTCACCGGATTGATAATGTAGAGGTGCTGAGTGGCCCGGTTAGCCACCTCCAGAGGCTCTCGGTCAGCAGCTATTTTTCGCAAAGCACTGGCAAGCCCATGGGGGTTGCGGGTCAGCTCCACCGATGAAGAATCTGCCAGAAACTCTCGCTTGCGGGAGATAGCCATTTGCAGAAGCTTGGCGAAAATCGGTGCCACAATAGCGAAAACCAGCGCCACGAGGACTAATACTCCACCGCCGCCACCACCTCGTCGGCTGCTGCTCCTCCGCCTCCCTCCGCCATAGAACATCGACCTCACAAAATAGTCGCTAATCAACACCACCACCCCAAGGAGGATGCCGGCGACCACTGCAAAGCGGATGTCGTAGTTCCTGATATGACTCATCTCATGACCGATAACCCCTTGCAGCTCCTCCCGGTTCAGCTTCTCCAGCAACCCGCGGGTGACCGCAATGGAGGCATGGTCGGGGTCCTTACCGGTGGCGAAGGCGTTAGGGGCAGTGTCATCTATGATATAGATGCGGGGTATCCTGCTCAAACCGGCGGCAATCTTCATCTCCTCTACCACATTGAACAGCTGCGGATGGGACTCCTTTTTAACCTCTTTGGCGCGGCTCAGAGCCAGAATAACCCTGTCCCCGCTGTAAAAAGAGAAGAGGGTCATCACCCCTGCGATCAGAGCCGCCAGAGCCAGCCCGTAATACCCTGACCCGTATATCATCCCAATGACCCAGCCGAGAGCCACCACCAATGCAAAAAAGGCGAACATCAGAAAGGCAGACTTCCGTTTGTTGACTGCTATCTCGTGGAAGAAATCGGTCCTCTGCAGCAGTTTTTTCTCCAGCCTCTCGGTCTTCTTCTCGCGCTTGAAGACATACTTGCAGAGGTTGCAGTAAAGCGAGGTTGGCTTGTTTTCATATCCGCATTGGGGACAAACCAGCTTCTCCATAAGACTACCTCAGGTCTACCTTGACCGCCTCCCTTTCCTCCTCCTCGGTTTTGAAGAATTCCTCCCGCTTGAAGTTGAACATACCGGCTATGATATTAGTGGGGACCATCTCGGTCTTGGTGTTATACCGGTATACGCTATCGTTGTAAAATTGACGGGAGAAGGAGATTTTGTTCTCCGTGGAGGTCAGCTCTTCTTGGAGGTTAAGGACATTCTGGTTGGATTTCAGTTCGGGATAGCGCTCCACCACCGCGAAAAGGGACTTCAAAGCCCCGGTCAGCATATTCTCTGCCTCGGCTTGCTGGCGTGCCCCGGAGGCATTTATGGCAAAGCTGCGGGCCTTGATGACCTTTTCCAGGGTCTCCTGCTCATAGCTCATATAGTCCTTCACCACCTCTACCAGGTTGGGTATGAGGTCGTAGCGGCGCTTGAGCTGGACATCTATCTGATGCCAGGCGTTGCGCACCATATTGCGGAGGCGAACCAGCCCATTATAGGCGAAGACAAACCACAAGATCACCACCGCCAACAGGACTAAGATAATAACCGCAAATAAACCCATAGCGGTCCTCCTTTGAGTCGGCTTTTACAATTAATCACCAAATTACTTTTCTATTGGAAGAAACCAGTTCTCCATAAAGCCATTAAATATACAGCCGCCCGGGGTCGATCTCCTCCCGCAGAAGACGAAGCTCCTCCGGTGAAGGGGGTGCGTTTTCTTCCACCCGGTCGGGAATAACGAGCTCGAAGCTGGTGTTCTCCTTTATCTGCTCCACGGTGACTCCGGGATTGACGGCGAGAAGTTTCATCCACCTGGAAGTCTCATCAAATCCGAGCAATGCCAGGTCGGTGACCACCCGATAAGGTCCGGTACCCGCAGGTAGACCCGCCTTTTCCCGGGCACCCGGTCCATTAAGATAACCAGGGGTAGTGATGAAGTCGACTTTCTCCACAAACCGCCGCCTGTCATGCCGCATTATAGATATGGTTCTCCAGCAGAGAGAGCCTATATCATTGGCACCCCCGCTCCCGGGGAAGCGCACCTTGGGATGGTTGTGGTCTCCGATAACCGTGGAATTAAGGTTGCCATACATATCTATCTGAGCACCCCCCAGAAAACCATACTCAATCAGACCACGCTGAGCTGCCTCCATGGCATCGCAGATACTCGACGCAGCTAATGCTTTATAAAAAGTTCGCGAACCCCCTACCGCTAGAGGAAGAAGCTCAAGCAGAGAGCCTATCCCTCCGAATTCAAAGACCACCGCCAGTTCGGGGGCGTGTGTCTTCTTAGCCAGGGCGGCGGCCAGCATGGGGATGCCGGTACCGATGAAAGCGCTGGTCCTATCCTCCATCTGTCTGGAGGCAACGCAAATAAGTAACTCTGTAGGATTATACTCCATGACTACCTCCCTTTTGCCAGACTTCTCAGATAATTGAGCTTCTCCTCCCCACCGATGAGCTCAAGATACTCAGCGTTATTCTTGACTCCATAGACATATTTCCTCAGGTATTCCTCGGTAGTGTGGGGTTCCCGGGAGGCTTCCAGATATTGTTTCAGGTGTTCCTCGTCCCTCCAGTAAAGGTAGTACATCTCCCCAGGATGTGAGCCAAAAGGCGCTTCCACCACCGCATCCACCAGATAGTAAGGGATTATCGTGCGGTCGGGATATTCTCTTATCTCATCGGTACTGATTATCTCTTCAGTACTGATAATGAGCCGCCTGGAAGCCCTGGCCAGCTCGAAGGCAAAACCGCTGATGCCGTCTATCTGAGCATTGCCATAGACATCGCAGCGGTGGACATGAATCAGCCCCACATCGAGCATGGTAGCCGGCAGCAAGCAGAGTTTCTCTCCGGTGAAGGGACACTCCACCACCTTAGCGGCGCTGTAGTTAAAGGTGTCGCTTCCCAGCATTGACTTCACCGGAAGAAAGGGCACTCCCAATGCAGCGGCCTTGAGCCTCCAGGCTAAAGCAGCGTTGCTCCACTCCACAACTTTGAGCTGCCCGCTCTGCGCTGCCCGGCGCAAGACATATGACAGACCGAGCACCTCGTAGCCAAGATAGGTGAGGTCTATCTTGCTTACTAAGCCCGCCGCTATGAGCACCTCTATTTCCATGATTCCCTGACCGGCCACCCGGAGGTTCTTCTTCCCCCGTCGGATGATTTCCCTCGCCAAGGACATGGGGCATCTGACCGTGCCATAGAGCTCTGTTCCCAGATAATCGCCGTCATGGACGAACTTATCTATGGCTTCCTTTTCGTCCATCACCTTGTCCTTCAACGCCCACGATTTGTTCTTCCGGAGCCACTCACGATCAGCGGCAGGGCGCGGATGTAAAAATAGCTCACCCCTGCCCGTGTCGAGCACCTTCATAACGAACACCTCCTCTCTTGGAAAGAGTTGTCCCTCATTTTCTTGATATTGCTCCCTATTTTAAGCTGGTCTTAGTTTAATACAACTTCACATCTTATTTCAAGCTTTATCATCTGAAGCATGGGAGCTGTTGTGGCTTGTTCATTACTAAGCAGAACTTCCTTGTTCATTTTCCTCCAGGGAAAACATGCTCCCCTTGCAGAAATGCCTTGATTTTATAAGTAAATAATGGTATTTTAAAAACAGCACAATAAGGAGGCTCTAATATCATCGAGGGAGAAAGACCTTGACCTTATTTAACATTGCTCAGCGTTATCCTCTCCCAGATAGAAAGGGAAAGCCGATCGATATTGTAGGTCGCCGGTTAGTTGACCAGCACGGCAAAGACCACAGCAGCCAACCTGCGGAGTTAACCTCCATTGTGCTCCTCTCCGCTGAACGAGGAGATTTAACCCGGGCTTGTATTGAAAACCTTTTCCGCCACACGGAGGAGCCTTTTGAGGTCATTATATCCGATGTGGGCTCCTCGGAGGAGACCCTTAACATTCTCCACTCTCTTGAAGATACATATCCCAACCTTACTATAATTTACAACCCTCAATCAAGGGGAACCGGTGGGCAGAGGAATCAGGCAGTCCTCCTCTCCCGCGGGAGATATGTGGTTTTTATGGATAACGATGTTCTCGCGCTGCCGGGCTGGTTATCAGCCTTGCAAGAGGAGGCTAACAGGGACCCCAATATCGCCTTGGTAGGAGCCAAGCTCCTTAAAAAAGAGCCGGAGTTTGTATACTACTGTGGATTTCATGCCATATCACTGGAAAGGGACGGAGAGGTCTACGGTATTGGGCTGGACAAGGAAGGTGAGAAAGCAAACCTGAGCCGGGAAGACAAGAGGGTCAATATCAAGGGGATAGTCCCCTGGTACCCCACCACCACCCTCCTTGCCCGGAGGGAGTCCCTTATAGAATTTGGAGGCTTTGACGATTGGGATGGCACCCAGGGAATAATGTTAGCGAACGAAGATAAAGACCTCTCTCTTACTGCCAGAAAATATGGCTATAAAATAATCTACACCTCCCGGAGTGAGGTGATCCATGCACACGAGTATCATAAGGTAGACCGCACCAATAGATACCACCGCCTCTACCGATTGAGAAACGACTTGATAGAGAGAGACATCCTCTACTTAATGAATAAGTGGAAGCTGGAATATATGCTGGAGAAACTGCCCCATGAGGACAACACCAGACGATTTGAGAAGGGGAAGTTGACGCGGGTAAAGCTCGACCTCACCTCTGGTCCTCTGGCTGCCGATGTGCGGCGCATAGAACCTTTATGAAGATGTAGAAAATGGGAGACGATAGGCTGAATACCGTAATGGTCATCCCAACTTACTGGGGAAGGGAGAAAGCCATCGGATGGCAGGAAGGAGATGCCATATACGACCACCCTACCCCCCTGGATGAGCCGGGCACTCTGCAGCGGATTATCGACAGCACCGCAATACTGGAAGACGCGGACTACCAATTGGTCATCATCGGGGTGAGCACTGCAGCTGATATTGAGCTGCAGGTGGAGAGGAAGGTTAAGGAGATACTCAATCGCTCTTCAGGCAGAGTAAAGGCTCACCTCTTCTCCCACACCCACCTGAGAAAAGCAAAACAGCTTCTGGAGACCAAAGGGAGAAAAAATTTTGCCCCGCTGTTATCCCTGCGGGGGTATTCTAATGTGAGGAATATGTGTCTCTTTGCCGCTCATCTGCTCTCTGCCGAGGTGGTTATCCTCATTGATGACGACGAGCTGTTCCATGACTCCCATTTTCTCACCAAAGCCCGCCAGTTCATCGGAAAAACCCTTCAGGGGAAGCCGATATGGGCAGTGGCTGGCTACTATGTGGATGCCGAAGAGAATTATCTGCGCCACATAGACAGAGAGCCGTGGATGACCTACTGGGATAAGACCGGCATCATGAACAGGGCGTTCCAGCAGATTATCGGTCAGGAGCCGCGATTGAAAGAGACACCCTTTGTCTTTGGCGGTAATATGGTCCTCCATTATGAGCTTTTCACCCGCATCCCCTTCGACCCGGGAATAACCCGCGGCGAAGATATCGATTATCTCATAAACGCCCGCATGTTCGGCTACCCCTTATTCCTGGATAATCAGCTATCCATCAAGCACCTCGCCCCGCACAAACCTCATCCCTTGTGGCGCCGGCTGAGAGAAGATATCTATCGCTTTGTCTTTGAGCGGGCGAAGATTGCCTCGCAAAACAACAGGGTAGGGATGACCAGGGTTGAACCCGAAGCCCTTGACCCTTATCCAGGCGAGTTCCTCAAAGACAACCTTCCCGAACTCATTTACAAATCCAACCTGATGCTGGCTACCGAGTATCTGCAGAAAGGGGACATAGCTGCCAGCCAGGAGTGTTTGCGGAACATCTACCTGGCTCAATTCGATGCTCCTCCGAAAATTGACCCCTTCGACAGCCTTGTAGCCCTGCAAAAATCATGGTCTCAGATGATGGAATTCTCCGCTTTGGAAAAAGTTTCGGTTGAGCTAAAAGAGGCTCTCTTCGGAGAAGCCTCCCCTTAAAGGAAATGATAAATTTGACCCCGAACTTCCTTATCTCTCCCTATTGTAGTTATGATTAGAAGATTTTCCCTCACCGACCTGAAACGGGTAGTCGAAATCGACCAACAATCTTTCAAAGTGCCTCACGACGAATGGGTCTTTCGCTATTACTATTTTCTCAACCCTAAAAACTTCTTTGTGTACGAAGCAGACCAGCAAGTAGTGGGCTTTGTCCTTTTTGAAAGGGAGGGGCACCTGCTCTATCTGGCGGTTGACGCCCTATACCGAAGAAGGGGAATCGGGCGAAGATTGGTAGCCGAAGCCAGAAAGCACCTGAAGAAGGGAACGCACCCGTGGGCGGAAGTTCGCAGGTCAAACCTCGCCGCTCAGAGATTCTATCAGAGCCTCGGCTTCGTCCGAGAGAGGGTCATCCCTAATTACTATGGTAACGAAGATGCTTATATAATGGTCACTTCCCAGAAAGTGCGCAACTCAGGTTGACCTGTGAGGGATATACCTCTTGACCCTACACTGGTTACGAAAATCACATATCTTACATTCTCGAGGATGAGTAGCGCAGCCGCCTCGCAGGGCATAGGAAGCAGCTAATCGCGCCTCGGGGTGCTGGTAGTAATCTTCCACAGCGGCATCAATTTCTCTTACCTTGCCCGAAATATTCGCCTGCCCTGACCAGTACATGCTCCTGAGTCCCACCTTTCTGCCAGTGGCAACGCATCGTTCCATCAGCTTAAAAGTCGCCCCCGGATGCTCCTCCAGCAGAAAATTAGGACGAAAGGCTAAGAAACAGACCGGAAGGGAAGAATCAACATCAGCTATGAACTGGCACAAAGGCTCTATTTCCCCTTCGTTTACTCCGGGAATAACCGGGATGCGGAACTCCCACAGCTTGTCTCTGGCGTATGTTGCGATATGGCGGGCATTCCTCAATACAGGCTGGGCGTCAGCCCCGGTGATAGCTCGATGAACTTCGTTGTGAAAAGCCTTGAGGTCAAAGGTGATGGAGGTGGTAAATCTCAAGACTCTCTCCAGGCTCTCCTCGGTAAGGTAGCCGTTGGTATCAAAGTTGACCTTCGTATCTGGCGCAGATATTCTCGCATTCCTCACCACCTCCTCTATGTAGGGAAGATGGATGGTTGGCTCACCACCGGAGAAGAAGAGTCGGTCAGCCCCCATCAGCCTGCCGACAAATGAATGGAGCTGCTCGAGGCATTCCGAGGCTAATTCCTGAGGGCCTATACTTCCCCTGACCGATTGACCGTTGTCGGGATACTGGGAGATGGTCCAGTTTTGACAATTGACACACTTGAAGTTGCATCCCGCCGTAAAGACCGTGTAGCTTTTGGGGGGAGCCGGATGCAGGCATGCCGAAGCTACCACCGGGAATGTCATACA
Organism: Candidatus Guanabacterium sedimentis; assembly: GCA_902505605.1. Classification (GTDB taxonomy): domain Bacteria; phylum Acidobacteriota; class B3-B38; order Guanabaribacteriales; family B3-B38; genus Guanabaribacterium; species Guanabaribacterium sedimentis. The sequence continues at coordinate 4,082 of CABWKN010000101.1, read as the reverse complement.
GCACACCCCCTTCTCCCCCTGCAAGCGATTGACCCTGCAGCGGTGCTCGCACAGTTGGCAGCTTTCCAAGTCTTCCAACCACTTTTCCACCATTTTTATCTACTCAGTTAGCTTATACCCTCTTGACGGAAGTTCCCTACTCTGATATTTTAGTGCCGTAAACAGGTAAAGGCTTTCTTATTATACCCTTATAAGAGGAGGAAGAGAAATGATTAATAATCCCTCACGAAAACATCTGTATATCCTCTCTTTTATTGCGGTAACCATTTTTCTCCTTTGGAATCCTCTGCAGTCTCACTGTCAGGAGAAGGGAACGCTCTTATCCAAGCAATTAGTTAAAGCCATAATCAGCGAGGTCTCTGGTGAGATTCCTTTGGAACATATTCGTTGTATCAGCCAGTTTCATCGCATGCAGGCATCCCGGGGTTATCACCAGGCAGCCGAGTATGTCAGCCAGATAGCCAAAGCGTACGGGTTGGAGGATGTTCGTATCGAGCCCTTCCCCGCCGATGGGGAGACCCATTATTACATGTACAAGTCATCCCCTGGATGGGACGCCAAAAGAGGAGAACTGTGGCTGGTGGAGCCCGAGGAGGAGCGTATAACCAGCTTCGCCGAGACCCCCGTCTCGCTTTGTCCCAACAGCAGCTCCGCCGATGTCACCGGCGAGCTGGTATGGGTGGGAGCCGGGGTCTCTGAAAGGGACTACCGGGGAAAGGATGTTCGGGGAAAGATAGTGCTGGCGTCGAGCTCTCCAGGGACAGTCCACCAAGAGGCGGTATTTAACAGGGGAGCGCTGGGGGTGGTCTCCTGCTATGTCCAGCGACCTCTTGATGAACCGGATATGGTCAATACCGGCTCTCTCAGACCTTACGAGCAGGAGGGGAAGCGAGCAACCTTTGGCTTCGCCATCTCCCACCGAAAAGGAACAGAGCTGAAGAATAGGCTCCAGAGAGGAGAGCGTCTGGTGGTGCGAGCCATAGTAGAGGCGGAGCTCCACCCGGCTCACTATGAGGTGGTCGTGGCAACAATTCCCGGAACCGACCTCGCTGCAGAGGAGATTCTGTTTACCGCCCATCTCTGCCATTACAAGTCGGGTTCGGTGGATAACGCCAGCGGTAGTGCCTCCCTGCTGGAGGTCGCCCGCACCATAAAGAGCCTTTTTCTGAAAGGGAAGATACCTCCCCTCAGACGCACCATCCGCTTCCTCTGGGTGCCGGAGATGAGCGGGAGCATCGCCTACGCCGCCCGTCATCCAGAGGTAACAAGAAAAGCGATCTGCGGAATTAACATGGATATGGTGGGGCAATACCTCAACGATGATAACAGCACCTACTTCCTCCATCAGACTCCCCACTCCATTCCACATTTTGTGAACGATGTAGCTGCTGACTTTATGGAATATGTGGGGTGGGGCAATACCGAAACCCTCACTCCCCGGCTCCGCTACCATGTGCCCATCCTCGCCCCCTCAGGGAGTCGCGATGCCTTCAGATATAAAATAGACGAATATGTGGGAGGGAGCGACCAGTGGATTTTCAATGACGGGCTGATTGGGGTCCCCATGGTTTTCTTCCTGGTCTGGCCCGACACATACTACCACAGCAGCAAGGACACCCCCGACAAGTGCGACCCCACCACCCTGCGCCGGGGTTCCTTCATCGCCACCGCCGCTGCTCTCTATGTTGCCGGAGCTGGTGCCGATGATGCCGTTGAGCTCGGGGGGACGGTTTACAGCCGTGGGCTCTCCCGCCTTGCAGCTGATATGGACAGAGCACTGGATTATGTAAACCGAAGCGAGAAGGAGTTTCTCCACTCAGCTTATAAGGAAGCCCAAAACCTCATCGTCCAGTCCTACCTGCGAGAGTGTCGAGCCCTGAGTTCCCTCAAGCACTTAGCCCGAGGGGATGAGGGGGCTGAAGATTACCTGGACAGCCTGACAGATTCCCTGACAGAACGAGAGAAGGTCACCTTACGTCAACTGGAGAGCCATTACCACATTCTCTGTCAGCGCCGGGGAGTTACTCCTCAGAAGCCCATCCTGAGCGAGAAGGAGCAGGCTGCCAGTAAGGTGGTGCCAGTGAGAAATGAGGAGCTGAAGGGTCCTCTGCGTCTCTCCTACCTGGAGGAGAAGCTCAAGGATCCCACCCTGACCAGGAGGTTAAGAATCGCCAGACGGGACAGCCGGCTCCTCTATGAGATACTCAACTTTATCGATGGGAAGCGGACGCTACTGGACATCCGCCAGGCAGTGAGCGCTGAATACCAGCCAGTGCCCCTTGAGGAGGTGGAGGAGTTTCTGCAAGTTCTTGCCAGGGCGGATATTATTCGGATGAAATAGAGCGGGGTTGAGCTATGACTTCTGTCCACTTTACTGCTCACTTTGAAGCGCTGCTTCAGATGAAAGCTTACCAGGAGTTTTTCTTTTCCAGCCTCCTCCCGCTCGATGATGACCTGGATGCGGAATGGGGTTCCCTGATGGAGAGATACCGGGAGAAGGCGGCACACTACTGCCACTTACTCCAGGAGATATTAAAAGAGATGCGGCTCACGGCTCAGGTCAAAAAGGTGGTTATAGACGCCGAATACAGGGTCTCCGCCACCGACAGCGAGCTTTTGCTGCCCGAGAGCTTCGACCCGGAGATAGGGGAGTTGAAGCTCTTCCTCTCTCCGGAGAGCTTTGAGAATCCTCCCACCATACGGCACGAGCTGGGGCATCTGCAGGACAGGGTCTCTCACGCTTTCGATTACGAAAAGCTCCGGCGACTCTATAATGCCGCAGTCAATGAGGTGTGGAATGTATTTATCGACAGCCGCCTGGAGCGAGAAAAGACACCCGGCTTAACGCAAGAGGAGCGATGGCACTATTTCTCCCTCACCTTCCCCCGAATGCCTCCCACCCAGAGAAGGTCTTATTTTGAAACCTTATGGAACTCCGCCTCCTATACCCATGAGGAGGTTATTTTTCACGGGGAGGCTCTGAAAGAGTATACCGAGCTGTAGCAGAGGCGAGCCCTTGCTCACTTTGTAAGGGGTAGGTCTATTTGCCTTGAGTTCTGAGGGCGATGGGGTCGCTGAGGATAAGCCTCCAGCCATTTTCGGGTAGCCTTCCAGATGTTTCGCTTAACAAGGGAGGAATTCTTTCCCAAGCCCTGCAATAGCTTCTGCACTGCAGCGCGGCGGGAGGTCTCCGCATAAGGGCATTGGCACTGAGCCAGAGGGAAGCTTAGAGTCCGGGCAAAAGGGATAATCTCCTTCTCCTCAATAAATACCAGCGGACGGATCAAGGTTACTTTTCCATCGAAAAATACCACCTTGGGCTCCATCGTCTCCAGCACCGCGTGGAAGAACAGGTTGAGCAGAGCAGTCTCCACCACATCATCAAACTGATGACCCAAGGCGACTTTGTTGTAACCATTATTATAGGCATACCTGAAGAGCATCTTTCGGCGGTTCCAGGAGCACCAGAAGCAGTTCACAGAGTCGTCCCCCAGGGACATCTTGAGAGATGCAAAGGGAAGCTGATACCTCTCGAGGAACCTTTCCAGATTGACCCGCCGCTCCTCATGACCGGGTTGAAAATCGGGCTCGATATGAACAGCCCCTAACTCAAAGGATAGAGGGTAGTGCTCTTGGAAATATCGCAGGAGCAAGAGCAGGGTAAGGCTGTCTTTCCCCGAGGAGACACCCACGGCAATCCGGTCCCCCTCCTCGATAAGCCGATAGAGCCTCTGAGCCAGGTTCAGCTTCTTTAAAAGGAAGTGCAGACGGTGCTCCTGCTTGGCATTCAAACTTTCGGCTCTGACTATTTTGTCTTTCGCAAAGCTATGCATTGGTTCCCCACTCTATAGATTAGGAATCAGCCTGTTCCCACATCGTCAAGATAAGAAGGGTCTTAATCCCTCTTAGGCTTGTTTGCTGTTCCTCTTCTTGGTGGCGCTCTTTCTGGCGGTCACCAAGCCTATCAAGTCTTTCAGCTGGTCTGCGGAGCCGATGGTCACCAGGCGGTCGCCGGCCTCTATTTTTGCCCCGGCAGACGGATTGAAGTCCATCTCTCCCGAAGCCTTCTCAATAGCCACTAT
>CABWKN010000100.1 GCA_902505605.1 Candidatus Guanabacterium sedimentis | reverse complement strand
AGCGTTTATTTCTCATTTTTTGTTTGATTGGGCTAAGCCTGGTTTTATTATCGCTCTCCTCCCGCCAGGTGCTGGCGCTCCAGGGGGATAAAAAGCTCACTGTTGAGCGTCTATACAGTACCGAGCTGCCCAGTCTCTCCGGCACCCTGCCGAGAAGCATCCAGTGGATGCCCGAGGGCAAGCAGTTTATTTATTTAATGAAGGATAAGACCGACGACAAGAACAAGCTCTGGCTCTTCGATGTTGCCACCGGAAAACGGGAGATAGTGCTCACTGCTGACCAGCTTCAAGAAAGCTACCAGAAATTAGCCATAAGCGAAGAGGAGAAAAAAGCGGAGTTTGGCATCCCCAACTATATTCTCTCCCCCGATGGAAAATCTCTTCTTTTCTCCTATAGGAACGATATCTACTTTTATTCCCTCGCCAAGCAGCAGCTCCGCCGCCTGACCGCCACTTCTGAGAGAGAGCAGAATCCTGCATTTTCCCCCGATGGGAGGTATATCGCCTACACCAGGAGTGATAACCTTTACGCCCTAGAGGTTGACTCTAGCCTTGAGATTCAACTCACCACTGACGGTGGAGGTGTTATCCGCAACGGCTACCTCTCCTGGGTCTACTTTGAGGAGCTTTATGGGCGCAGTTACAGGGGCTTCTGGTGGTCGCCCGATAGCCAGCATATCGCATTCTATCGCTTTGACGAGTCTCCGGTCTTCACTATGACCATGGTCGACCACATCCCCTTCGAGCCTGAAGCCATCCTGCAGAGGTACCCCAAGGCAGGTGAGGTTAATCCCCTGGTAAAGCTCGGTATAGTGAACCTCTCAACCAAAAAGACAATCTGGGTGGATGCCAATAAGGGAGAGGAGAAGTATATAGCCCGGGCTATCTGGCTTCCCGACAGCAGCACCCTGAGCCTTCAGGTCCTCAATCGGCTTCAGAACCGCCTGGAGCTCCTCTTTGTCAACCCCCAGACCGGAGAAAAACGGTTGGCTCTGAAGGAGGAGCAGCCCTGCTGGGTGGATGTCAAGGGGGATATCTACTTCTTCCGGAAAAGCAAGCGTCTCCTCTGGCCCTCGGATGAAAGCGGGTGGCGTCATCTCTACCTTTATGACCTTGAGGGAAAGCTCATTCGCCAGCTTACCGAAGGCAAATGGGAGGCGAGCAGAGTGGTCAGGGTTGATGAAGCGCAAGAGCTGGTCTATTTTATCGCCAGCGAGAAGTCCTCTCTGGAGAGACATCTCTATCGGGTAAAGCTCGACGGGACTGGCTTCCAGCGTCTCACAAAAGAAGCAGGCTCGCACTCCATAAACATATCCCCTGCTGCTAATTGCTATATTGATACTTACAGCAACTGCACCACCCCGTCCCGGATGGACCTGTTCGACTCCCAAGGGGGCAAGCTGTTCACCATTGAAGAAAACCGGGTGGAGGAGCTTGCTGAATACCAGCTATCAACCCCCGAGTTTCTCACCGTCCCCACCAGCGATGGTTTGCAGCTGCCGGCGATGATGATTAAACCCCCCGATTTTGACCCTCAGAAAAAATATCCCGTTCTGTTCAGCATCTACGGGGGACCGGCGAGCCAGAGGGTTTCTAACTCCTGGGGCGGTACCAATGGCTTATGGCATCAGATGCTGGCACAAAACGGCATTATCGTGTTTTCCCTGGACAATAGAGCCTCGACGCACTTTGGCAAGGAGGGAGCCAACAAAATATACCGTCGCCTCGGCCACTGGGAGGTGCTCGACTTTATTGATGGGGTCAAATATCTGCGCCAACTGCCTTATGTCGATTCCAATCATATTGGAATTTGGGGATGGAGCTACGGAGGATACATGACCTGTATGGCTATGTTTAACGCTGCCGACTACTTCCAGGTAGGAGTATCCGTAGCACCGGTGACCCATTGGCACGACTAGGACTCTATCTATGCCGAGCGATATATGGGTCTCCCCCAGGACAATCCCGAGGGCTACAAGGAGGGCTCACCTCTCACCCATGTTGACAAGCTCAAGGGGAAGCTCCTTCTCGTCCACGGTACCCTTGATGATAATGTCCACTTCCAGAATGCTGTTCAGTTGGCATTTGAGCTAATCAAGGCGGGCAAGCAGTTTGACTTAATGATTTACCCCCGTAAGGACCATGGAATCTATGGCGATAATGCCCGTCCTCATCTTTTCACCATGATCACCAATTTTCTACTTCGCAATCTGAAGTAGTGGAGAGCCAACGGGAGGATTGCCTGAAATAGATATGAAGGTTTCCCCCGCACGACGGCGGGTAATCATCATCACCGGGGCGGTGGGCTGCGGTAAGACTTCGTTTGTCGGAGAAGCAGCTCATCTGCTGAAGAGCGAGGGGTTGTCGGTTGACGGAGTGATTGCCCCGGTAGTGTATGAAGCGGAGAAGCGGAAAGGTTACCTCGTCCGCGACCTGCGAAGCGGGGAGGAGCGGATTCTTGCTCGTACCACGCCCTTCAATACTTCTCTCCGCCAGGGACCCTTCTACTTTGCTGAGGAGAGCTTTCGCTGGGTCGAGCAGCTCTTCAACCGAAGATTTGGAAGCCAGGTTTTAATCCTGGACGAGGTAGGCATACTGGAGCTGAGGCGGAAGGGCTATTACCGGCTGTTAGAGAGCATCCTCCGTCACTATGAAGGTTGCTTCATTATTATCGCGCGCCGGAGTATCCTCGAAGAGCTAATCGCTCTGTTTAAAATAGGGAGGGCAGAGGTTATAGATATAGAAGCCGAAAAAGAGCCGCTCCTCCAGCTCAAAGAGCTGGTTAAAGCCGCCCTCCGTTAGTCTGCCCTCCCTATTATTAACTAAGTAAGTGCTCTTCCCATCTGAATTTATACGAGAGGAAATTAATCTCTTTCGGGCTGGAAGATTATTTTTCCATTGATAATCACCATCTCGGGAACCGCCTTGATGAGGAAGGGGTGGCCAGCCAGAATTAGGATGTCGGCATCCTTTCCCGGCTCAAGGCTTCCCACTTGCTCGGCGATTCCCAGCATCTCAGCCGGGTCGATGGTAATACTGCGAATCGCTCCCATTTCGGACATTCCGTTCTTGAACGCCAGGGCAGCGTTAAGGAGAAGGTTGCCGTCCTGATGCCCCAGAGAGTTGATAGGCCAGCGAGCGTCATCCAGCCGGAAGCCCACCTTGACTCCAGCTTTTTCAAGTAGAGCGGGAAGGTCGGGACGAAAATCGGCAGTCTCCGGGGTGGCATAGTATCCTCGCAGGGAGGTGATCACCACCGGGATGTTCCTCTTTGCCAGCTGGTCAGCTACCTTGTAAGTATCGGTTCCTCCTTCGATAATCAGCTTGATGCCGAACTTATCTGCAATGTTAAGGAGATTAAGAATATCACTCTTGCGGTGAATTCTTACCATAAGCGGCAGCTTCCCCTCAATGACAGGAACCAGAGCCTCTAACTGCAGGTCTCGCCTTGGCATCTTCTCCTCTGCGGTGGCTTCCGCTAACTTTTCTTTATATTCCCTTGCCTTCAAGAGGTTATCTCGCATGAGGTAAGCGATGCCCATGCGGGTTGAGGGGAGGCGTCCTTGCCGACCATAGGTTCGCTTGGCACTCTCACCGTATGAACCCATCATGATGCTGTGCTCTTTCACCAGCAGCTCATCTATATGAGTACCTGAGGTCTTGATCACCGCTCCCCGTCCCCCAAAGACATTGCTGCCTCCGGGAGTGACATTGGCGGTGGTAACACCGCTGCTCATCATATCGTAGACCGTGGGGAAGAAGGGGTCGATGGCGTGAATAACCTCCATAGCAGGGAGTACGGGATTGGTGGCCTCATCGGTATGGGTATATCTTTTCCAGTCGCTAAACAGCCCTAAAGATGAGCTGGCAGCCACCAGGCCCGGCATCACCACTTTCCCTTTAGCTTCAATCACGGTGGAGCCAGACGGAATGGAGAGGTCTTTCCCTACTCCTTTAATCTTGCCATCCTCTATCAGCACCACCCCGTCGGGGATAATCCCCTTGGTGATGGTCAGTATTGTTCCTCCCACGATGGCTATCTGTGATGATTTGCCGTGCCGTAACTTTACAGCGTCGCTGGATACCACCGGCGGGGCTAATGTCAGGTCTTTGAGGGTGTGGAGCTTTTCCTTGTTGGAGAATTCAAGCTTTCCATCTACGAAGACCTTCTCCACCGTGGTCACCACCTCAAAGGGGTTGCCATCCATAATGACAATATCGGCGTCCTTGCCCGGCTGGAGACTGCCGATGCGACCTTCGAGGTTGACCGCGTCGGCGGCATTGATAGTTACAGACTTGATGGCTTCCTCTAACGGAAGACCGTATCGCATACAGAGGGCAGCGATGTTGCGGAGGTATTTTATGCCGTAGCTGCCGGAGTCTGTCTGCACAGCAATTTTAGCCCCCTTCTTCGCCAGGATGGCGGAGGAGTTCTTCACTCCTTTTTCACCGAAGTAGTGGAAAAACATCTCCGGACCGAGCACCAGCACCTCTTTCCTTTTGGCGAGCTTATCGGCAATCAGGTATCCCCAGTACGCATGTGCATAGCTCCCATCGAGATGGAACTCATCGAACAAGCGGAGGGCAGCGTCGACCTCATTGGCTTTGGCAGTGTGAATATGAACCGGTATCTCGCCTTTGAGGGCCATGACCAGGGGTTCCAGATTGAGGTCTCGCTTGGGAGGCTTCGCCTCGGGGTTGGTCTCCTTCTCCTTTTCGTATTTCTCCCACTGCTTGAGGTAGTTCTGAGCTTCCAGGAAGTCTTTGCGGGCAATGTAGTAGACCCCCATCATTGTCTTGGGCATCCTACCACGGCTGCCATAGACCCCGATGGGATTCCCTTCCATAGCCATTTTCAGGTCGCAGGGGTCCTTTATTATCATATCTTTGAGGGAGCCTGTTTTTATCTTCAGGGCTACGCTCAGCCCACCGAAGACATTGGCGCTGCCCGGACGGGAAACGATGGTAGTCACCCCGCCGCTGAGGGGATAGCGGAAATGGGGGTCTTCAATATTGATGGCATCGGAGGCTCTGGCATAAGGGGTGGAAGGGTCGGTCGCTTCGTTTACATCTGAATCCCCACCAAGGGCAGACATGGCAAAGTGCCCATGAGCTTCTATCAGCCCCGGCATTACCACCTCAGCCTGGTAAACCTTAGCACCGCTGGGGATGCTAAGCCCTTTGCCTACCTGGACGATCTTTCCATTCCGGACAATGACCACTCCATCGGTAATGGGTGGGCCGGCGGCAGTATAAACGGTCTTACCTTTGATAGCTATTACCTCTTCGCTGTCAGTCGCTGCTCCCCCAGCTACGAAAAAGGTGAGTACGAGTAATATGAGAAGGGAATAAATAAAATGCCTTTTCATTCTGTCCTCCTTTTTTTGAGTTGTGAAGTTTTAAGAAATGTGTTCCACTATTGACCCTTGGGAGAAGCTCTATTGAGGTGCATTTTTACCCTCCTTTTAAAGATAAAAAAAGAAGGCATACAGCCATAAGTTAGCAATAGTATAGATACCTCATTACTCCTGCCAGCAAGGCGCATAATTGAACTCTCGTCCTCAACAAGGAATTATATCATGAAATAGAGAGGAATAGTAGAAAGAGGTTAATACCTGAATTCTTTTTATTTCATAAAAGTATGAAATTCAGTCTACTAACACAGCAATCCCCGCCTTATTCTCAATGCTCCACTTCAGCATAAGAGGGGATTCCTTTTTTGATAGGAAATGGCTCCTCTTTTTCACAGCTTAGCAAGATAGTCTCCGCGAGGTAGCTCCTGCTACTTTACCTCTACCTGGCGGGCGGGTCCGCTCTTTTTTTTGGCGGCAGCTTTTTCTAATAGCTCAATTCTTTTGTCAATTATCGCCCTAACGGCAAGGAGGAACTCCTTGCGGGCATTTAGCATATGCTCGAAGGCTTCCGAGAACGGAGCCAGCATTTCAGAAATGAGGCAGCAGGGTTTTTTCCCTTCAGCTGCTGCTTTTGCCATACTCATCACCTCCAAAGATAATTTTTAGCTCGTCCCCCTCGAACCGTGCTTCCTTCAAGGGTAGCGCGGAGATGGTTCGAGGCAGGAGGAGATTTCTCCTGTAATTCTTCATAGTGATGATTAATTCATCCCCTCTGACCCACAGGTCAAGGTCTCTCTTGTCGCTGTGCGGGAGAGGGATGGTGAGGAGATAATCATTGTTTACTTTTTGCACCCTCATCGGTCTCTTTTTAAAGAAGATGGTGGACGGGTCTTTGTCTTGGAATATCTCATCAGCCATTTGTTGCAGCATCTCCCTCCCTACCATCTCCCGGTGGAATAGATGAACTTTGAAAATGGGGAGGGGATTAAACGACTCTTCGGCTAATCTCAGGTACTGGGCTTCAATATCCTTCCACTGAGAAAAGAAACTGTTGTCCACCGCGTCAGGTATCAGTCGGTTGGCAATGGCGGCATCCACAGGAAAGTTAAACAGGTTTAGGTAGGTGAGAATCCTCTGGGACTCTTTGATGACCATCTTTTCGGGATTAAAAACGATGCGCACCGATGAATACTCGGGATTGGTCAATATCTCCTTCATTCCGTCTATTTTCTGGTACAGCTCCTCCATGGAGAAATAGACCTCGTCAGTAGGCAGAGGGACTTTGGCAATTCGTTCGGCAATCGGTCGTATGGTCTTGACAATTTTCCGCTGGAGGTGGAAGAACCTTTCCATATACCATTCGATGATGTCGGGGAAGCTGAGCATCCTTGCCGTGCTGCCGGTGGGAGCACAGTCAATGATGGCCACATCAAACCGACCCTGCTCTTCATACTCCTTGAGCTTGAGGATGCTGAACAGTTCCTCCATTCCGGGAAAGATAGCGAACTCCTCGGCTATAAAATCGTCAAACCCCCGACGATGCAGGAACTCGGTGATAAACGATTGAATCTTTCCCCAATTGACCTTGAGCTCGTAGTTTACATTGACTTCCTCGGCATACAGGTTATCTGCAATCTTTGCCACTCCGTTTCCAATCTCCATCTCCAGGGAGTCAGCTAAAGAATGGGCGGAGTCGGTGCTTAAAACCAGGGTCTGGTGACCAAGCTGGGCGCATTTGATGGCTGTGGCAGCCGAAATACTGGTCTTGCCCACCCCGCCCTTACCTGTGTAAAGAATAATCCTCATCAGAAGCCTATCTCTTGGTCAAAGCTTTCTATAAACAATAGGTTATATCTTCCCCTTCTCATTTGTATATTATGAAAAAAAGCCATAGGTGTCAAGCAGAATGGTGCCTGCTTTTTAGCTTTTCAGTGGCTTGGAGCCCTCCGATTATCTTTTTCCAAGGACGCACAGCTGAAAATTGTCGAGGGGATGGTGCCTGGGTGGCAACTTGCAATAAGGGGAAAAATCGTGTAAAATATGGTGCTTTTCACAAAGAGATGGAATTGGTAAATCGAGCCAGCGTTTTCTCTGTAAGGAGTTAACATGCACGAGATGTCCATTACCACCAATCTGGTAGAGCTGCTCAACAAGTATCTCCAGGGCAGACCCGGGGCGAGGGTTACCACAGTGAATTTGAAAGTGGGGAAATTGACGGCGGTGGAGCCCGATGCCCTGACCTTCTGCTTTCAGGTGTTAACAGAGGGCACCTCTATTGAGGGTGCACAGCTGCAGATCGAACTGGTACCGGTACGTGCCCGCTGCCTTCAGTGTCAGAGCTGCTTCGAAGTCGAAGGGTTCTATTTTCGATGTCCCCGGTGTTCGGGGAAAGAACTGGAGACCATTGCCGGCGATGAGCTTGACCTTGTATCTCTGGAGATAGAAGAGGATGAAAAAGATAAAGGTTGAAAAGAAGCTCCTCTCCACCAATCAGCAGATTGCCGATGAGAACCGTCGGCTTTTCAAGCAGAAAGGGATAGCAGTATTCAATCTCCTCAGCTCCCCCGGTTCGGGGAAGACCAGCCTCATCGAGCAGACAGTCTCCCATTTGCAAGGGAGGCTGCAGGCAGCGGTTATCACCGGAGACTTGCAGACCGACCGTGATGCCCAGCGGATAGCCCGGCATCAGGTATTTGTGAAACAGATAACCACCGGCGGTGCCTGTCACCTGGATGCCAGCATGGTGAAGAAGGCTCTTCCTTTCTTCCATATTGACGAGCTTGACCTCCTGCTTATAGAGAATGTGGGAAACCTTGTCTGCCCCGCCGCTTACGACCTGGGGGAGGATGCCAAGTTGACCATAATGAGTGTCCCCGAAGGAGATGATAAACCCCTTAAATATCCAGTGATGTTCCGCATCTCCAAGGTTTTGATAATTAACAAGGTTGATCTGCTCCCTTACACAAACTTTGACATGGAACGAGCGATAACATTTGCCCGCCAGATAAACCCGGCTATACGGGTCTTTGAGACCTCCTGCACTACTGGGGCAGGGCTGGAGGATTGGTTCCGCTGGCTTGAGGAGCGGGTGAGCCGACTATCGGGGGTGACTGAAAAGTGAGGTCGAGAGCCAGAATCCTGATAACGGGGATAGTGCAGGGGGTTGGTTTCCGCCCCTTTGTATATCAGTTAGCCACCAGCTCTCGGCTGTGCGGGTTTGTAGCTAATAACTCTTCAGGGGTTGAAATTGAGGTGGAGGGGGATGAGGAGAGAATCGGGGATTTCATCGAGGAGATAAAATCGCATCCCCCACCTTTAGCTCGCATCACCTCTATCACGGTGGACTTTATCCCCCTTAACTCCGACAGGTCCTTCGTGATAAAAGAGAGCGTCGTTCAGGAAGAGCGCACCGCTCTCATCTCCCCAGATATCGCTATTTGCAGTGACTGCCTGCGAGAGCTTTTTGACCCTGCCGACAGGCGCTATGGCTACCCATTCATCAATTGCACCAACTGCGGTCCCCGCTACACCATAATTAACGATATACCCTATGATAGAAAATTTACTTCTATGGATTCCTTCAAGATGTGCCCCGCCTGTCAGAGGGAATACGAAGACCCCGGCAATCGCCGTTTTCACGCCCAGCCCAATGCATGCTGGGAGTGCGGTCCCCGGGTGTGCCTGGTGGACGGCAAGGGGAATGAGCTTGTCGGCGTTGACTCCATCAAGGAGACCATCTCCCTTCTCAAAAAGGGAGCTATTATAGCTATCAAGGGTCTGGGAGGCTTCCATCTGGCTGTCGATGCCACCAACGATGAGGCGGTGCTTGCCCTTCGCAGGAGAAAGCTTCGGGAGGAGAAACCCTTGGCAATTATGTCCGCCGACTGCCGAAGGGCAGAGGAGTTTGCTGTGATAGAGTCGGAGGAGAGGTGGCTTCTGGAGTCCCCGCAACATCCCATTGTCCTGGTCAGAAAGAGGGAGGGAAACCGCATCTCCCCCCATGTAGCACCGAGGAACCCCTGCTTCGGGCTGCTTCTCCCCTATACCCCTCTGCATCACCTCATACTCAAGGGGCATTTTCTGGCGCTGGTGATGACCAGCGGAAATCTCAGCGAAGAGCCGATTTGCATAGACAATAAAGAAGCTCTGGAGAGGTTAGCTGGAATTGCCGATTACTTTCTCCTGCACAACCGCGATATCTATCTGCGCACCGATGATTCCGTGCTCCGCCTGGTGGAGAGGAAGCCCCTTATAGTCAGACGCTCTCGAGGATATGTCCCCCAGCCCATACTCCTCCCTATGGAGCTGAAGCAGCTTCTCGCCTGCGGCGCCGAGGCTAAGAATACCATCTGCCTCACCAAGGGGAATCGGGCTTTCCTCAGCCAGCACATCGGAGAATTGGAGAATCTGGAGAGCCTTAGCTTCTTTGAGGAGAGCATCGCTCATCTGACTCGCATCCTGCAGATAGAGCCCGGACTCATCGCCTATGACCTCCATCCTGACTATCTCAGCACGAAATACGCACTCTCCTGCCAGGGGAAACGGCTTTTTGGGGTGCAGCATCATCATGCCCATATCGCCAGTTGTCTGGCGGAGAATGGGGTAGAGGATAGCGTGCTCGGCATTGCCTTAGATGGCTCAGGCTACGGGCTGGATGGCAAGGTTTGGGGGGGCGAGGTGCTCGTGGCTGACCTTCGGAGCGCAAAGCGGGTGGGACACTTCAAGTATATCCCCTTGCCCGGGGGCGCGGCGGCGATAAGAGAACCTTGGAGGATGGCTCTAAGCTACCTCTATGCTGGCTATGGCGAAGAATATAAAGACTTGAAGCTGTCGCTTCTCAGCCGCATACCGGAGAGGACTCGCCAGATCATAATTAAGATGATAGAGCAGGAGATTAACTCCCCTTTAACCTCCAGCTGCGGTCGACTCTTCGATGCGGTAGCCGCTCTGGTGGGACTCAGGGACTACATCCGATTTGAGGGGCAAGCCGCTATGGAGCTGGAGGCGACCATCTCCCCCAAGGAGCAAGAGTGCTACCCAATCTCTCTGGAACAGCAGGGGGAGCTGACAATCTTCTCCCCGATTCCGATGATAAGGAGGATAGTAGAGGATATTAAAAAAGGTGAGCACCAGGGAGTGATCAGTGCTAAATTCCACAACTCCCTGGTTCAGCTTTTTGCAGACTTCTGCCTGAGGCTCAGGGAGGAGACGGGCATTGAGAAAGTAGCCCTCAGCGGAGGGGTTTTCCAGAATGTGTACCTCCTGACCCATCTGACGAGCAGGCTGGAACAACTCGGCTTTCAGGTTTACACCCACAGCCAGGTTCCCCCTAACGATGGGGGGCTGGCTCTGGGGCAGGCGGTAATAGCCAGCTATGGTGCGGATCAGTAAAGGATAAAGCTCGAAAAACCATTATTCGGAGTTTATAATTTTCTCCACAGAGGTAATGACATGTGCCTTGGTATTCCCATGAGGATAGTGGAAAAAGAAGGGGATACGGGAATAGTGGAGGCTGGAGGGGTAAAGAGGGAGGTCAATCTCTACCTGGTAGAAGGGATTGAGGTTGGCGACTATGTGATTGTCCACGCCGGTTTTGCCATTCAGAAACTGGATGAGAGCGAGGCAGAGGAGACCCTGAAACTCTTGAGGGAAATGCTGGAGGCTGGGGAAGAGTAATGAAGTACATCGACGAGTTCCGGGACAACAGCCTGGCCAGGGCGCTGGCCCGAAATATCGCACATCTGGCAGAGGGGAGACCGGAGGTCACCTTAATGGAGGTTTGCGGCACTCATACGGTGACTGTCTTCAAGCATGGGCTCAAAGACCTCATACCCGATAATGTCACACTGCTGGCGGGACCGGGCTGTCCGGTCTGCGTCACCCCTACCGATTACATAGATAAAGCCATAGCCTATGCCCGTCTGGAGGGAGTAACTGTGGCCACCTTCGGCGACCTCTTCCGGGTGCCGGGCTCCTCCTCCAGTCTGGAGAAGGAGAGAGCTAAGGGCGGGGATATAAGGATTGTCTATTCACCCCTGGATGCCCTTCGCTTTGCTCAGGAGAACGGGAACAGAAAGGTGATATTCTTAGGGGTTGGTTTTGAGACTACCGCTCCCCTGGTGGCGGTCTCCATACAGGAAGCCGGAAGGAGAGGCATCAGGAATTATCTGGTATTTATCGCTCATAAAGTGATGCCCCCTCCGATGGAGGCATTGGTATCGGATGGGGAGCTCAGGATTGATGGTTTTCTCTGCCCGGGTCATGTGAGCACCATAATCGGATGGGGGGCGTACCGCTTCCTGTCCCAGCAATACCGTATCCCCTGCGTGGTGGCAGGCTTTGAGCCCCTTGATGTGCTGGAGGGAATAGTGATGCTCCTCCGCCAGATACGCAATGGTGATTCTCAGGTAGAAAATCAATACCGACGGGCAGTGAGAGAACAGGGAAATCCGAGAGCTTTATCCATAATGAAAGAGGTTTTTGAAATCGCTGACTCCGAATGGCGAGGTCTGGGGATAATCGCCGGCAGTGGTTTAACCCTCAGGGAAAGGTACAGGGGCTACGATGCCGAAGCGAACATCGAAGTAGAGATAGAGCCTGCCAGTTCACACCCAGGATGCATTTGTGGAAATGTGCTTAAGGGAGTAAAGACTCCCCTCGATTGCTCTCTCTTCCGCAGGGTGTGCACTCCTGAAAATCCCCTCGGTGCTTGCATGGTATCCTCGGAGGGGACCTGCGCTATTTATTATAAATACTCCAACCGGGCTTAACATTATGGAAAGTAGAGAAATGGAACCTGAAAGAATACTTTTAGCCCACGGAAGCGGGGGTAAGCTCTCCTACGACCTGATAAGGGAGCTGTTCCTTCCTCCGCTCCACAATCCCATTCTGGCTACCTTAGCTGATGCGGCAATATTCTCCCGCCAGGGGATGCGCCTGGCTATCACCACCGACTCCTATGTGGTAGACCCCATTTTTTTCCCGGGAGGCGATATAGGAAAATTAGCTATCTACGGCACCATCAATGACTTGGCTATGGGAGGGGCGAAGCCGCTGTATTTAAGCATCGGCTTCATATTGGAAGAGGGGTTACCGTTGGAGGAGCTCAGGGTGTTGGTCAACTCCATAAAGGAGGCAGCGCAGCAGTGTGGGGTGGACATCATCGCCGGGGATACCAAGGTGGTCCCCCGGGGGAAGGGGGATAAGGTCTTCATCAATACCACCGGGCTGGGAGTAGTGAGTGAGGGGGTGGAACTTTCGGTGGACAGGATTTGCGTGGGGGACAGGATCATTATCAACGGCTTCATAGGGGAGCACGGAATAGCGGTGATGACCCAGCGTGAGGGGCTGGAGTTTGACACCCCGATTAACAGCGATGCCGCTCCCCTGTGGGGGTTGGTCTCCCAGATGCTGGATGCAAGCCAGGGGCTTCATCTGCTGCGCGACCCCACCCGCGGAGGGGTGGCGACTGTGTTAAACGAGGTGGTCGGCGGGAATGATTTTGGCATCCACCTTGAGGAGGAAGCCCTACCCATAGGGGAGGGAGTAATGGCGGCTTGTGAACTTCTGGGATTGGACCCCCTCTATGTAGCTAACGAGGGGAAGCTGATTGCCTTTTGCCAGCCTGATGAGGTGGACTCTATTCTGACGGCTATGAAGCGGGACCCCTACGGGCGGGAGGCTAAGGTCATTGGAGAGGTGGTTGACGCTCCCGCCGGCAAGGTAATTATGAAGACCAGAGTCGGTGGGACGCGCCTCTTGGATATGCTCACCGGGGAGCAGCTGCCGAGGATATGCTGAGATATATGGTTTTTATCAACTAAGCCGAGCTTTGGAAAGGACGAGGGATGGAAAACAGATATGTGAATATCGATATCCGAGTAAGGTATGAGGAAACCGACAGGTTCGGCGTGGTCTACTATGCGAACTACTTTGTTTATTTTGAGGTTGGGCGCGCCGAATACTGCCGTCAGCGGGGTATGCCTTACGACCGGATAGAGAAAGAGGGCTACTTCCTGCTGGTGGCAGAAGCCAACTGCCGCTATAAAGCTCCCCTTCGTTACGATGAGGAGGTCACCGTCCGCACCTGGGTGAGGAAGCTAACCGGAAAGGCGGTAGTTTTTGCTTACCAGATTTTCACCAAGGGTGAGGGTAAATTAGCTGCCGAGGGGGAGACCATCCATATAGTTACCGACTCCGAAGGGGTCACCAGCAATTTACCTGAGGTCTATCGCAATTATTTACGCTGATTCTATCTGCGGATGGGATTAGGGGGAAAATCTATTTTAGAAGGGTTAGCAGAGAAGAGATTGTCAAGAGAACCGAAGGGGATAGACCCCGGTTACCTAAAGCTTACCTGATAATCCCCATCTCCGAAATTGGCCAGTAGATAAATATCGCTTTACCCAAGATATACCTCTGAGGCACCTGCCCAAAATAGCGGCTGTCGTTGCTTATCTCCCTATTGTCGCCCATAAGATAGTAGTGTGCAGGCCTAACATTGACGGGCTTGAAGTCTCTGTTATCCCGATAGGAAGGGAGGAGGTAAGGCTCGGATAGCCGGCGCCCATTAATATATACATAACCGCGGCGGATTTCTATCATCTCACTGGGAAGCCCTATTACCCTCTTGACATAGGTTCGGGAGGGGTCGAAGGGATACCAGAAGACGACCACATCCCCCCTTTTGAGCTCCCCGAAGCGGGCGACCAGTTTGTTAGCCATAATTCTCTCATCGCTTTTCAGATTGGGTAACATACTGCTTCCGTCGACCTTGAAGGGCTGGGCGATGAAGGTCACCACCAGGAGGCAGACCATTCCCGCAATAATAAGCTCCCTTACCCATAGCTTTATCTGCTTCCACGGTTTCGAGGTAGGGGGATGCTGATTTTCAGGAGTTTGGGATGTGAATGGGATATGGGGAGGTTCTTTCCTCTGGTTCATCGCTTATGCTCCTCTCTTTTCAGTGAGAGACGAACTGCCTTTCCCATGATGAACAATTGAGAAATATTACCATACCTCAGTGAGATTAGCAACACTATTTTGCCCCTCCTGCTGGTAAGATGCTCAAGGGAGGAGGTTTATTTTTTGACATCGGTCAGGTAGAGGAGGGGATTTACCGGATTATTACCCACCCTTATCTCAAAATGAAGGTGAGCTCCACGGGCATTACCACTTGACCCCACTTTAGCTATTAGCTCCCCCTGCTTGACCCTTTGATTGGTTTTTACCAGATTAGAGGCGTTGTGGGCATAGAGGGTGACTATGTCGTTTTCGTGCTCAATCATTATCATATTTCCATATCCGCTGAACCCCTTGCCGCTATAGATGACCATTCCATCTCTGGCAGCTACCACATTTTCACCC
Organism: Candidatus Guanabacterium sedimentis; assembly: GCA_902505605.1. Taxonomy (GTDB): domain Bacteria; phylum Acidobacteriota; class B3-B38; order Guanabaribacteriales; family B3-B38; genus Guanabaribacterium; species Guanabaribacterium sedimentis. The sequence goes on along the minus strand of CABWKN010000100.1, from coordinate 7,078 downwards.
CGGGGCGCACCTATGTCTATTCCGGTATGTAACTCTCCCTTTCGGCGACCGTAGGAGGAGGTGACCCTCCCCTTAACCGGCCAGATGAAGCCTGCAGTTAAAGTAATAGGGGGGCGATAAGGCTCGATTTCCAGCACACGAGTGGCTCCGGGGATAAAGAGTCTCTGCCCGGTTTTGATGAGGGTGGGGTCCTCAATTCCGTTGACCTCTGCCAGCTTCTCAAGGTCAACCCCGTAAGCCCGGGCTATTCGCCAGAGAGTCAGTCCCCGGGTGACGATGTGATAAATACCGGTGGCTTGCGGCCCTCTCGGTCTGGCGGGGTGAGCACAGCTATAGATGGCTATTGAGAGGGCTATCAGGAGATAGGGTAAGGCTTTTTTCCCTTGCGATATAATGTTTCGCTTTTCATCCCGGAGAGAGCTCCTCATAGCCTAAGCTCCTCCGCCCTTATTTCTTTCAGAGCTGCTTTGGTGAGTTTAGCCCGGTAATGGAGCCCTTTTATCCCTGAAGAGAGGAGAGCCTGGTGCAGGGTGGTCTGCAGTTCCTCTAATTCTGCCAGCCGCACCCCCTCAATCTCTTTGGAGTCGATGGGACGCAGCTCTCCTCCGATACTTCGGGCGAGAAACACATGCGAGATCCACTCTACTTCCTCCCCCTGATAGGTGAGGTGCGCCAGAACCCTGAGGATATATCTCACCAGCTTAATCCGCAGTCCGGTCTCCTCGTACGCTTCTCGTTTGGCTCCTGCCTCAAAGGTTTCCCCCTTATGAATGCCACCGCTGGGGATGCGGTAAGTACCGGGAGGATAATTGTGTTTGCGGTTAACCACGATTCTGCCATCTTTGATGATGACGAGGGTGACATCGTGGTACCTCGATTGCCGAAGGCTATTCTTCACAAGCTGGTAGCCGCTCTTGTCGAACTCCTCGGTTAGGCTTATAACTCGGGGTACTCCATACTTGGCTTCCAGTTCTTCAATTATGGCTGGGGTGATATACATGGGTTTATTATAGTATTAAAAAGTGCCATTAGCAAATGCGGTTTCTCTTAATCATTATCAAGGGGGAGTAATTTACAACATCGGAGGAATGCGGTATCTAAAGGCTCATCTTCGCCCTTACCCCCTTTTATTTTATATAGCGAGAGAGATAAAGGGAACCATGGCATCATTTTTCATCAGGCACGATTTTCAGATAGAGCCTCCGGTGGCGGGGTCCATCAAACTCGCAGAAGAAAATTCCCTGCCAGGTTCCCAGCAGGATTTTTCCTCCCTCAATAATTACGGTTGCCGAAGAGCCTATGATGCTCGCTTTAATGTGGGCAGCGGCATTTCCCTCGGTGTGCTTGTATCTGCCATCAAAGGGGACCAAAGTGTTTAGCTGGCTGTAGATATCATAGCAGACGCTGGGGTCGGCGTTCTCGTTGATGGTGATACCAGCTGTGGTATGAGGAACATAGAGGTGGCATATACCCTGGCTAACTTTATGTTTCTCCAGTGCCCTCTGAACCTGGGGAGTCACATCTATTAACTCAACCCGGTTTTTGCTTGATACGGGAAGTTCAATAAGCATTAGTCTTCCTCCTTAATCATTATATGCTTATATTGTAAATAGTTAACTGTTAATCACTATGGGGACTATGATATTGTTCATTAGTTCTTAATATATCATAAAATAATTTTGCTTGAAATGGGATAGTTTTTCTGATATTTCTATTATGCTTTAAGTTGAGGTGCACTATGAATGCTTTACTTTTGGCTACCATCTGTATTATTGCCTTCCTTATTTCCTATTGGCTGTATGCTCGTTTTCTGAGTGAGAAGATTTTGTGCCTGGATAAGAGCTGTCCCACCCCCGCCCACACTATGAGGGATGGGGTAGATTATGTGCCCAGCCGGAAGATCGTGCTTTTCGGGCATCATTTCGCCTCCATAGCCGGACTGGGTCCCATTCTGGGACCGGCTATTGCGGTTATCTGGGGCTGGCTTCCGGCGATTCTGTGGGTTGTTTTTGGCTCCATCTTTCTGGGGGCGGTTCACGACTTCTCCACCATGTATGTCTCCATAAAGCGAAAGGGGAGGTCAATCGGCGATATTGCCGAGGAGTTGATAGGAAATCGGGGCAGGCTTCTTTTTATGATTGTCATTTTCTTCTTGTTGGCTCTGGCAATGGGAGCTTTCGCTACCATAATAGCCACCCTTTTTACCCGGGGCGGAGGCGGCGAGCGGATGTATCCCGAAGCTGTGATACCGGTAATCTCGTTGATGCTGATTGCGGTTTTCATCGGCTATCTGGTCTATCGAAAAAAAGCCAGCCTCGTATGGTCGTCAATAATAGGGTTGGCGTTGATGTTCTTCGCCCTGTGGGTGGGGATTGAGCGTCCCTTCCCCATAATATCCCATAACCTGTGGGTAGTTATCCTGCTGGGATATGCCTTCGTTGCCTCAGTGCTCCCGGTGTGGCTTTTATTACAGCCGAGGGATTATCTCAACTCTTATCTGCTCTACCTGGGTATGGTGGGGTTATACATCGGTTTGTTTATCTATCAACCGCCCATGGTTGCTCCCCCGGTTAATCAGAGCGTCCCAGATTTGCCGGGGCTCTTCCCCTTCCTTTTTATCATCATCGCCTGCGGGGCCATTTCCGGCTTCCACAGCCTGGTATCTTCAGGTACCACCGCCAAGCAGCTCAACAACGAGCGGGATGCCAGATTCATCAGCTATGGGGGGATGCTGACCGAGGGATTTTTAGCGGTTCTTGTGATTATCGCCTGTACGGCGGGAGTGGCCAACCTTAGCCTGTGGCATCAACATTACAGCAGCTGGGAAGCCGCCGGAAGCTTGAGCTCTATGCTCAGGGCGTTTGTCACCGGAGCGGGAAGATTCTTCCCCAAGATTGGGTTTTCAGAGCACTATGCGGTAGTGCTTATCTCGGTGATTATCGTCTCCTTTGGAATGACCACCCTCGATTCTGCCACCCGCCTGCTGAGGTATAACATCGAGGAGCTTGGACGGAGCTTTCGTTTGAAGTTTTTGCAAAACAGGTATCTCTCGGCTTTGGTGGCGGTGGCTGCCATCGGCTATTTCGCGCTGATGAAGATTGGGGGGAGACCTGCGGGTCTGGTGCTCTGGCAGCTCTTCGGCACCACCAACCAGCTCCTGGGGGGCTTGGCACTGCTGGCGGTGAGCATCTTTCTCTATAAAATTAAGCGACCAACCTATTATACCCTCCTTCCTATGGTCTTTATGCTGGTGGTCACCATTACGGCAATGGTCATAAAACTGGGGGATTTCTGGCGGGCGAAGGAATTTCCTCCTCTGACCGTAGGGTTAATAATCTTGATACTGGCGGGGTGGTTGCTATTTGAAGCGGTGCTTGTATATCTAAAGATGCTTAAAAAGAAAAAGGCAATTGCTATGGAGAAGAGGGCTACTTCTTCAAATGGGGGAAAGTAATAAGGGTATGAGGGGATCAGCCGGCTGATTCTCGAGCTTGGATGCCAGGCAGAGATGCGCAGGCCAAAAAGAATGTGAGAGTCAATGAAAGCCCCCCTGGGAGTTAGCCACTTTTTGTATCTGTTTTAACCCGCCTGTTATTCGAAAAGAGCAGGGGATTCACATATTACCTTTCGGGACGCAAAAAGTGTCCAGGGATATGATCCTTTGCAAAGAGGATTTAGTTTACCATGCCGTTAAGTTAAAATAGTAGTAGGTAGTTTTTAACCTTTGCTTCATAAATGGTGTCTATAAAGATGAAAAAAGAGAATGTGGTGAACGATGACCTCCAGTTAGTGGAACGGTTCAAAAGAGGGAACCAGAGCGCATTTGATGAGCTGGTTCTTAGTTATCAGTCGCGGGTTTATTACCTGGTGTTGAGGATAGTTGGTGACAGCGACGAAGCAGCAGATATTGCCCAGAGCACTTTTATCAAGGCTTACCGGAATCTCCATAATTTCCGGGGAAGGTCGAGCTTCAAGACCTGGCTCTTTCGTATTGCCATAAACCAGAGTAAGAACTATCTGAGAGAAAAGGTAAGAAAAGAGCGATTCCTTCCTCTCTCGGAAGATGCAAGGAAATGGGAGGGTAAATTGGAAGAGATGATCACCAGAGAGAGAAGCCAGATGTTGAGAGAAGCAATTGCCCAGCTGCCCGAAAGACAGAGATTGACCCTGGTCTTGCGGATATATGAAGAGCTTCCCTACAAGGAGATAGCCAGGATAATGGGAGGAAGCACCGGATTGGCTAAGGTAAATTATTTTTACGCTATTAATAACTTGAGAAAAAAATGGAAGAAGCTAAATTCTACCCAATAAAATAGGGATTTTGGTATGCGTTGTGCTAAAGCGAGAAAATATATGCTGGATATGATAGAAGGGAGGCTCAATCCTTCACTCCAGCAGCAGCTCAAAAGGCACTTGCAGAGCTGTCCTGCATGTCAGAGAGAATACGATGCCCTCCGGGAGCTTTACTACGAGGTCAAAGGTTTGCCTCTTCCTCAGGAAACTGAGCCTCTGGGAAGTGATTTCCTGGCGCTTGTTCGCCAGAGAATCAGAGCCGAGGGGATAGAGCCTGCCCCTTCCCGCTGGAGCAGATGGGAATGGAAAATCCCCTCTTTAGTCCGCCGACCCCTGCTGGCATACACCTCCCTGGTGGTCGTTGCCGGGCTGGTAACAGCGGGGATTCTCCTGTGGCTCTTCTTCTTCCAGGGGGATAAAGTCGACCTGTCTGAATTCACCCCGGAGGAGGTCGATCAAGCCTGGGAGCTCATCACCCCGGAGAGGGAGGTCGACATGGAGCTTATAGCTCTGCTGGATAGTCTTTCACCCGAGGAGATAACCAGTTTCTCAGATGAGCTGAAGGTGGAAGTTGAACCCGACCTTATACTTTCGGAAGTTCCCATCCTTCCCAGCGGTTACCTGAACAGCGGCTATTTTTATGACGACCTTTCTGACTTTTCGTCCGAGGAGATTGAACAGATTGTTCAGCAATTATCTGTAAAAGAGTCTTCCAATCCTTTGCCCCAGAAACAGGGGGGAGGCGACTGACTCTTTTGGAGACCAATTGACGAATTTGTAAGTTATTGATTAAAGGAGGAATAGGATAATGAAATCCTCCAGAATCTTAGTTTTACTGGTAGTGAGCCTGTTGGCTCTCTCCTTCAGCTACGGGGCTATGGCGACGGGAAACCAGCAGCCCCTTCGCCATCAAGATGCAAAACGGGTTCACGACAAGCTGCGGTTGATGAGAATGTGGAAGCTCACCGAATATTTAAATCTCGACGAGGAAACCGGTGCTAAGCTCTTTCCCGTTTTGAACCGCTACGATGACCAACGCTTAGCTCTCAATGAGGAGAGAGTGGGGATGCTGAAGGATATAAAGGAAGAGCTCAATAAAGAGACCCCCGATGAGAAGAAGCTGGGTGAGTTTTTGGCAAAATCAGAGGAACTCCACCTCAAAATGGAGAAGTTAAACCAGGACGAGTGGAATGAGTTGAAAAAGGTACTCTCGGTGAAGCAGCAGGCCAAGATGCTCCTCTTCTACCGGAGTTTTGACCGGGAGCTCTACCGAATGATGAGAGAGAGAAAGATAGTGCATAAACCCACGAGTAAGCCTCACAGCCCGTTGGATCCTTACAGACACTAAATGGCAGGTTCCTCCAATTCTGGCAGCAGGGAGGAAAGATTCCTCCTTGCTGCCTTTATTTACATAGAGTCTTCCTCCACAGAGCCCCTTCAGCCTCTTTTATTGACAATAGAGCGATAATTTGTTAATATAGTTGCAAATCAGAACTTAGGAGGAGAGGTGGGTTTAGTAACGGCAATCATACCCGCTGCCGGTTCAGGGAGGCGAATAGGCTCCTCTTCTTACAAGCAATTTATTGAGATAGGGAGAAAACCCATTGTTGTCCATACTCTGGAGAGATTTCAACAATCCTCGGTGATTGACGAGATAGTGATGGTGTTCCCCCCTGACAAGGTTGAGGAATTTTCCGGGAGAATTGCTGCCTATGGATTTCATAAATCAATTCGTTTCGTCGCCGGAGGCGAACGGAGGCAAGATTCAGTTCATCAGGGATTTCTCTCTCTTAATGGGCAGGAGACAGACATAGTCGTCATTCACGATGCGGTAAGACCTCTGGTGGAAGCCAACCTCATCCAGCAGGTGGTGGAGAAAGCACGGCTCACCGGAGCCGCTATTGCCGCCATTCAGGCGGTCGATACCATCAAGGAGGTCTCCTCTCAAGATGTAGTAGTAGCTACCCTCAACAGGCCAGCCCTGCGACAGGTGCAGACACCCCAGGCTTTCGCCTACCCCATTTTTAGCGAGGCTCTGCAAAAGGCCTACGCCGATGGCTATTATGGGACTGATGATTCTTCTCTGGTAGAAAGGGTAGGAATTCAAGTAACGGTAGTTCCCGGCTCCCCCTTCAATATCAAAATAACCACTCCTGCGGATGTGAGATTTGCCGAGTTTATTCTAAGGGAGAGAGGTTAGCTATGTATCGAGTGGGAATAGGCTACGACCTTCATCCACTGGCGGAAGGGCGCCTTCTGGTGTTAGGTGGGGTGACTATCCCCTTTCCCAGGGGATTGGAAGGGCATTCGGACGCCGATGTACTGACCCATTCACTGTGCGACGCCCTGTTGGGTGCAGTGGGAAAGAGCGATATAGGTCATCAATTCCCCGAATCCTCCCCCCAGTATAAGGGAATTTCCAGTCTCATTCTGTTAAAAAGAGTAATGGAGATTATAGTTAAGGGGGGATACTCCGTAGTAAATATAGACTCGGTAATTATCGCTGAGCACCCGAGGTTAGCGCCTTACATTGAGCAGATGAAAGTCAAACTCTCCAGAGTAATGAAAATTGAACCGGAGAAGATAAGCATTAAGGCTACCACCAGTGAGGGAATCGGTTTCCTGGGAAGAGGCGAGGCGATAGCTGCTTATACGGTTGCCTTGGTCGCAAAGCAAGATTAAGCCTCAAGGGCAGAAAGCTTCCCCATATGGGGAAGATAATATCAAAAGTGGTGGTAAGCTACGAATTCTTAGCAGTTGGAAGGTTTGTTAAATCAAAATTTAA
>CABWKN010000099.1 GCA_902505605.1 Candidatus Guanabacterium sedimentis | reverse complement strand
CCAGGGTGAAGAATGGATGCATAGTAAGAGGAGCTTCTGCATCAAAGTCTCCTATCGGTGGAGGTTCTAAGCCAATATTCCCCATAAAAATATGGAGGATAAATACTATTAACTGTTAATAAATGATACATTGTATGTTTCATAGTGTTAGAAAACCCCAAGAAGATGAAATTGGCATGTTTATTGCCGATTAAAATAGGGAATGTAGGATAATACAAATGGGCAATAGTGAATTAATAGTTAGGCATATATGATGAATAATCTGAGAAGAATGATTGCTGGAGGTAAGAGAGGTAAGAAAAGATGAAAAGAATCAATTCACCTTTGCTGTTTTTGGCATTTTCCTTAATCGCTTTTTCTATCAATTTAAACGGCCAGGCTACTTCGAAAGAGAATTATCAGATCACAATCAAGGATGGAGGTAAGCATTTTGGCGAAGGCTATGTGACATACAGGGAAGGCATCCCTTTCATCTATCTGAAGGGAGATCCATACGAAATTGGTCTTCAATACGGCGTTTTGCTCAAAGAAGAGATGCGGAGCTTCTACACTCATGTGGATAGCCTTGAAAAAGATATGATATCCCGTTTGTACAAGCAATCGCCGTGGTATATGGATATCATTATAAAGATCTCGTATCCTTTTGTGATGAAAGGAAAACTGAACTCTTTCAAAAAGAGAGCACCGGATGATCTTCTGGCACAACTCAAGGGTATGTCTGAGGGTTCCGGTGTTCCGTTTAACAAAATCCTCGGTGTGGCATTCGGACCTGATTTCATATCCTGCTCCTCCTTTATCAAGAAAGTCGGCGGTAGAATCATCCACGGACGTAATGCCGATCACTATATCCAGTTCTTCAGCAGGTATCCCCTGATAGCCCACTATGACAAAGACGGCAAGTACAGCTACATTGACATCGGAATCATCGGCATCCCCTTCGCAGTGACCGGAATAAACGAACACGGTCTGACCCTTTCCTGGAGTCAGGCGACATCCAGACCGTTTAAGGGGAAAGGAACCATGTTGATGTTCAATAGGATACTGGAAGAATGCCGCAACTTAAACGATGTCGATACAATATCCGAGAATGTCGACAGGTTTGTCACCATGATCGGCAGCTTGGAAGATCGGATGGGAGCAGCCTATGACATCGTGGACCAAAAGGCTATGAGAACCGATTTGAAGGGCGGCTACATCTATGCCACCAACCGATGCGTATCTCCAGCTATGAGGAATGAATACAATTCCATTTTTGATACGGATTGGTTTAACAGCGCGAGGGAGTACGCGTTCGAGAAGACATTATCCAGCAGTGAAGAATTCACGATTGATGACGCCATACGGCTGCTCTCCAACACCGATTTCTACGATTACACGGGAAAAGTGCCGCCGTTCAAGGGCGGCAATATCAACAACAACCAGACGGGAGCATCAGCGGTTCTCGATCCTGATAACTGCACGGTCTACTTTGCCTATGGTGTTCCGTATGGTGCTTTCAGAAAATGGTTCATTTACAATTACAAGACCGATGAGTTTTCGGTTTACAAGAATGAAGATAACAGATTGCACAATCCCGATGTCGTTGCCTATATGGAGGTCGAGCAGCGTTGGAAAGACGTGGATTGGGAAAACAAGGATGAATTGCGGCAAATGGCCCTTGAGATCGAAGAATTGTCCGTAGAGAACTTCTGGATGCTGCATAATTCATGCTGGGCCTGGTATGACTTAGGTGACTCTGCAAAGGCCGAAGCGATCATCAACAGGCAAATCGAGAAATATCCGGATTTACTGACTTCATACTCAAATAAGGGATTTTACTATATGTATCAGAAGAGATTCGACAAAGCGATAGAGTATTTCAGTAGGGCTCTTGATGCGACGATCACCAATGAGAGAAAACAGATGTACTGTTACGAGCAGCTTGCCCACTGCTATGCCGAAATCGGCGATGAGGCGAAATCGAGGGACTGTTATTCTAGTATCCTAGAGTTCTATAATAGATATTGGATACCTAAACAATCGAGAGAAGAAGTGAAAAGGATAGAAGAATTACTAAGAAATGGAGACTAATGTGCCTTAGGAATGACTTCTATGCAAATCACCTTACATATGTCTCTATTACTGGGATGGACTCTTTGAGGGAAATGCTTTTCATTAACTCCAACTATAAATACATACTGAGCTGCTAAACCTTTTGACCCTTCAAAAGAAGTACAAAGAATATCAGCTGATTACATCATTTAAAGAATAAAGGAGATTTATATAATAATATGTCCTCTAAGACCTCTCAGGGCTGTTTCTGTTCCGCTGAAGGTTTACTCATTTACCCCGGTCTCGACCTACGCGCAGCCCGCCTTACTCTGTTTATTTAAAATTTCCTGTTGACAAATTCCCCTAACAATATTAAAGTTTATTAAAATCAAAAAATTATTGAGGTGATAACCACTCATCTAAAGAAAGGAGAAAGGAGATGAAAATTCCTGATAGGTCAAAAAAGGGGATGACCCGAAGGGAGTTTGTCAAAAAGGGGATTCAGGGTGGAATAATAGTTACCGCTACCCCCGTTATCATGAGTAGTCTCTTGAGCGGTTGTGCTCCGTCTCCGGTAGCTCCCAAGGTTCCCTGGCAGTTAACCCCGGAAATCTTACAGAAGCTATTAGATATTGCCCTTTCCAAAGGAGGCGACTTTGCCGATATATATGTGGAGCACCGGATTTCTACCCAGCTCTTGCTGGAGGAGAACCTGATAAAGAGCCTCGACTACGGCGTCAGTCAAGGGGTTGGTATTCGGGTCATCGCAGGTGAGGAGGTTGGCTACTCTTATACCGATGACCTTGCCATGAAGAAATTGGAGGAGACCGCCCGTACTGCGGCTTACATTGCCGCCACCGGAATAAAGCCATCCATCGCCAATCTTTCCGAGCGCAGCGTGAAGAAGAACATCATAGTCGAGATCGGTATGGACAAGGTTATAGAGAAGAAGAAGGTGCTGCTCATGCAAGCAGCCAATGAGGCTGCCCGCGCCTTTGACCCGGCGGTCAAAGAGGTGACCGTTCGCTATTCTGATGAGATAAAGAATGTGATTATCGCCAACTCCGAGGGGAGGCTGGTACACGACGAGCAGCCCCTGTTCTATTTAGGGGTATCGGCATTAGCGGTGCGCAATGATGTGCGGCAGATGGGCTCGGAGAGCCTGAGCGAGCGTTCCGGCTACGAAGTTTTCAAACGGGTCAGTCCAGCCGACCTGGGCAAAGAGGCAGCGCGTCAGGCAGTATCCATGCTGGATGCCCGAGAAGCCCCCACAGGAGAGATGCCTGTCATCATCGCCAATGGGTGGGGAGGTGTGCTGATCCACGAGGCAATTGGACACGGCTTTGAGGGCGATTTCATCCGCAAAAAGACCTCCTTCTATACCGATAAGGTAGGGCAAAAGGTCGCTTCTGAGAAAGTCTCCATAGTGGACGATGGCACACTGCGGAACCACCGCGGTACCCTCAATGCCGACGATGAGGGAAGCATTACCCGCCGCAATATCCTGATAGAAAATGGGATATGTCAGGGGTTCCTCTACGACATCTTCAACGCCGGTCTGATGAAAACATACTCCACCGGAAACGCCAGGCGCCAATCCTTCCGTTATATCCCCATACCGCGGATGACCAACACCTTTATGCTGGCAGGGGAAGATGCGGCAGAGGATATGGTACGGAGAACTCGCAGCGGGCTGCGTGTCAGAAAATTAGGAGGCGGTCAGGTAGACATCACCAGCGGGAATTTCGTTTTCCGGGTGACAGAAGCCTATATGATTGACAGGGGAAGAACTACCTATCCGGTCAAAGGAGCGACCTTGATTGGCAATGGTCCTGAGGTTCTGACCAAAGTCGATATGGTCGGTCCTGACCTTGACTATGGACCGGGGACATGCGGTAAGGATGGGCAAGGTGTTCCCTGCGATGTCGGTCAGCCCACTGTGAGAATTTCTGCCATCACCGTGGGAGGAACCAGGGTTTAAGAAAATGAATTCCACCACCTTAAAGGCTCGTATAAATATGCGAGAAAAATAAGGAGGAAAGGATGGATTATAAAAAATTAGCTTCGAAGCTATTAGATAATGCGAAAAAAGCAGGAGCCACCCAGGCGGAGGTCTACTTGCAGAGTGGAGAGGAGCTGGAGATCGAGATTAATAAGAAGAAGATGCAGAAGTTGAACCGGGCGGCGATAAAGGGGGTGGGTCTAAGGATTTATGTGAACCAGAAAATGTCCTTTGTCTATTCCTCCGATTTCACCGAAAAGGAGCTGGATAAACTGGTTGAGAAGGGAGTTGCTTTAGCTAATGAGGGGATGGTGGATAAATTCAATATCCTCCCCTTACCTTCCGGGACTCCCTCGAAGCTTGATATCTTTGACTCCGAGTTGGCAAATATCGACCTGCAAAAGAAGATTGATTATGCCCGCGAGCTGGACAGGTTAGTCTTTGAGATTGACCCACGGGTTGCCAATACACGGGCTTCTTCTTACTACGATGGATATGGAGAGCTTATCATTGCTAATACAAACGGTCTGATGCATTCCTTGGAGGCATCTTATTGCAGTGTCGGTACCAGCCCGGTCATAGAGGATAAAGGTCTGAAGCAGGTCGCCTATTACGGTACCGCAGCTCGCTACTATAATGATATCCCCCCTGCTAAAGAGATAGCCGAAGAGGCAGTGCGCAGAGCTTCGCTGCTGATAGGAGGGGAAAAGGTGAGGACCCAGAAGGTGCCGATAGTATTTGACTTCCGGGTGGGAGCCAGCCTCCTCGGAGGCATTCTGTCCGCTGTTAACGGGGAACGAGTCTTCCGCGGTGAGTCCTTCCTGGTGGACAAGCTGGAAGAAGGAATCGCCTCGGAATTGGTCACCATTATAGATGATGGGTTGGTACCCAAGGGGATGGGGAGTTACCCGGTTGATGATGAAGGGGTAGTAACCTCTACCAAGAAGGTGGTAGACAAAGGGGTGCTGAAGCTTTATCTTTACGATAGCTATACCGCCAATAAGGTGGGCACCAAATCTACCGGTAACGCCAGCCGAGGCTCGTACTCCAGCCGTCCCTCTATCGGACCCACCAACTTCTACTTGGAAAAAGGAGACAAATCCCCCGAGGAGATTATAAGGGAGGTCTCCTCAGGGTTCTATGTCTTCAACACCATGGGCGGAGGGGTGAACCCGGTGACCGGTATGTATTCTGCCGGAGCAGCCGGGGTATGGATTCGCAACGGCCAGCTGGCAGAACCGGTGGCTAAGGTCACCATCGCTGCTTCCCTATTTGACATGCTCAAGGGAATTGACGCTGTCGGCAACGACCTCCGCTTTAACAGCAGAGTAGTCTCTCCCATCTACCGGGTGAGAGAGATGACCGTGAGCGGACGGTAACCGGCGAAGCCTGACAGAAAAATAGAATTGCGTGCGTGGCAAGGGAAAAATAACCTTGCCCTTTTTTTATCTCTTCAAATAGGTATCAAACATCCGTTCTATGCGACGGTATTCGTCAATCCAGCTTTCGGGCTGGCGGAAGCTGTGCCCTTCCTTGGGATAAACCATCAGCTCAAAGTCCTTCCCGTATTCGATGAGCTTCTGCACCAGCTGGGCAGTATCCTGGAAGTGGACATTGCTATCCTGTACACCATGACAGATAAGCAGGTGTCCTTTCATATTTTCGGCGAAATGGATAGGAGAGCTCTGCTTGAAGGCTTCCTCATCGGCTTGAGGGGTGTTGAGCCGCTGGGTGGTGTAATGGGTGTGGTAGTTCTCCCAGTCGGTCACCGGTCGCAGAGCCGCTCCGCACCTGAAGGTATCCGGTGAGTTGAAGAGAGCCATCAGAGTCAAAAATCCCCCATAGCTTCCTCCATAGCAGCCCACCCTCTCGGGATCGACATATCCCTTCTTTAGCATATACTCCACTCCGCTTATCAGGTCTTCAAGGTCGAGACCGCCGAGATGACGATAGACATCGGTGCGGAAATCACGCCCGTAGCCTGCGCTTCCACGGTAATCGATATCCAGCACCACATAGCCCTTGCGAGCCAGAAGATTGTTGAAGAGAAATTCGTGGGAATAATAGGTCCACCCCCTGAGCACATTTTGCATATAGCCCGCCCCGTGAATAAAGACCACCAGAGGGTATTTTTTATTTCTGTCCAGTCCGGGAGGCTCATAGAGGCGGGCGTGGATGGTTTTGCCGTCTGCTCTGCTGGGGAAGCTGATTATCTTGTAATCAATCCATTCATAGGAGTAAAACTCCGACAACGGAGACCTGGTCACCTGAACCGGGGCAGCCTGAGAACTGTTTTCCATCAGATAAAGCTCCGGAGGGTTGCTGGAACCAGAGTGGGTAATGAGGATGTGCTTCTCGTCGGGGGAGACCACTCCCCTGTTTATCCCGGGCATGTTGGTGAGTCGGGTGGGGCTGCCCCCTTCGGAGGGGATAACATAGAGGTGTCGCTCAAAGGGGGATACCTGTGAAGAGGTGAAGTATATCCGGCTGCTATCGGAAGACCACCGGGGGTCGGTCACCTCAAACTTACCGCTGGTAAGCTGCGCAGGATTTCCCCCTTCCGGGGACAGCAGATAGATGTGGCTCCAGCCGTCTCTCTCGGAGGTGAATAGGATTCTCTTCCCGTCAGGAGCCCAGTCTACGAGGGAGGAGAGCGAGTCAATCCATTTTTCGTCCTTCTCACTATCAAGGAGACGGGTCTTCCCATCGCTAGCCGAGGCGAGCAGAATCTCCCGCATCTTTTGGCATTTGGAGACCTTATTAATGAGAATCTGGCTGCTATCGGGCGACCACCGCCAGCCCTCAATATAAAACTCATCCTTCGAGCCGAAATCGACCCACACCACTGCCCCCCCTTCTGACGGGACTATCCCCAGAGCGGGCTGGGAGATGCTGTCGCCGGCGACCGAGCGCTTCATCTGGTTGGCGATCACATATTTCCCCAGATAATTGGGGACGACCACCGAGCGAACCTCCTTATTGTTGTAACTGGTGAAGGCGATTTTCTTGCCGTCGGGCGAATATCTGGGATTGCTGTTGTGCACATCGTCAGCCGCATTAGAGGTGAGCTGAATGAACTTCGTTTCGTCCACTCCCATTACAAAGATGTTGCCGTCCTTGATAAAGGCTATCTCCTTTCCGTCAGGTGACCACCGGGGACTGGATTCGCCGCCTTTGATGCTGGTAAGCTGACGGGGAGTCCCGCCTGAAGAGGGGATGACGAAGAGGTCTCCTTTATACACATAAAGGAGCCTCTGGCTGTCAGGGGACCACTGGAACCGCCCTCCGCCGAAGAACCGGGCACCCTCAGGGGTCTCTTTCTCCGCCCAGTTGGTGATGTTCACCGGTATCTCTCCGGTAGCTGGGACAAGGTAGATGTCCAATATATCGCCCCCTTTTTCGTTCCAGTAGAAAGCAACCGTGCTCCCATCAGGGGACCACTGGGCACCCGATGGCTGTATGCCATATATGGGGGGCTCGCTAAACAGCTTCTCCAGAGAGAATCGGGGTGGTTGTTCTTTGGGAGCATCTCCCCCGCGGGCGGAGATAGCTATGGGAAGTATCAGGAGAAAAACGAAAAGCCCTACGAACAATTTTCTGTTCATCACGCCTCCTTTTATCACTTTAACCTCCTTTCATCTAACTGGTAATTTTTATGGTTATGATAAAGTTTTATTTATTACCCTCTTCACCTTTGGGAGTCACCGGTCTGGGGCGGAAGAGGGTCAGGACTACCCTGTTGCCTGATTCTTCCTCCCAACGATGGATGGAAAACTCCGACTCGTAGAGCAGCCTGATGTGGGCGCGCAAGTAGGCAAGCCCCATGTTGATTTCCTTGAGAAGCCACTCACCCTGCGCAGTCTCGTCCATGGCTTCGTTGATTCCGCTTATGACCGTGGTGTCGGTGCGGAAGCTCGGCTTGGCAATGGATGTTGAGCGACGGCTGGAGTAGAGGGGGGTTTCTTTATGGATTTCAAGGTAGAACAGATGAGGCTGCCACCG
Organism: Candidatus Guanabacterium sedimentis; assembly: GCA_902505605.1. Taxonomy (GTDB): domain Bacteria; phylum Acidobacteriota; class B3-B38; order Guanabaribacteriales; family B3-B38; genus Guanabaribacterium; species Guanabaribacterium sedimentis. Next base: position 1,918 of record CABWKN010000099.1, on the reverse strand, counting down.
AACAGCCCAGCGTTGGTATCGCTGATAGAGCCTTTTATTAATCTCTTTAATCCGAGTGTCTTGACCGAGCTCCTCGGCAATGTAATCTTTTATCGCCTGTAAGGCTGCCTTGTGAAGAGGGTAGAGGGGGTGTTCCAGCCCACTAATCATCGCGTACCAGCCGCGGGGTATCCAGTAGGAGCGAAACAGCGGCGGGGAATAGCCGGCAAACTGTTGCACCCACTCGTGGGAGGGGTAGCCGTGGAGGTTGAGATATATATCGGGGAGCCATTGATTGTAGAGCATGTTGCGAACCCTCGCTTCGGGGAGGATGGGTTCGGGCTTACCAGCCAGGGAGCCCACATCTACCCCCAGTGAGCTGTATCTGCCGGCATGAAGGCTGTGGTAAGGGGTAAGCTTCTGCATCTGGTACGCCAGAGCTGCGCCGTCGGGATTTTCCACCGGATGGAGGACAAAGTTGACTCTATTAAGATATTTTTTATAAGCGGGGTCGGTTGCCAGAAGCTCCGCCATCCGGAGTATGTAACTGGTGGAGGAGATTTCGTTTGCGTGCTGACGACCGGTGATGAGTATGGTGGGCTTATAAGTGCTCATCTTTGCCTGAGAGGTGAGCTCAGCGCCGCTGGGGAGGGTTAACTCCAGCACTGGTATGGGTCGCCCCTGGTAGGATTTGCCCGCCTGGTAGGTGACGATTTCGGGAAAGGTGCCCAGCTTTGCCGCAATCAGGTCGCTCTCTTCGGGGCTCAGAACCTTGTTGAGGGGGACGATTGGCTCCCCGCGGTAGCTCCAGCCTGCTAACTTATCGATGACTTCGGGCTGGTAGCCGGTGCTCTTCACCCAGAGCACTGTCTGGGAGGAGGGGGAGCTGAGATAGAGTCCCAGCTCATTCAGCTGTGGATAGGAAAAGGCTTCCTTGAATATCCCTTTTTTATGAAGTTTTGTGAGCCTTTCTATGAGGTCGACCGACCGGGATAGCTCCTCGTCCTTCTCCAGTCTCAGGCTGACTCCCAGCTTGTTGACTCCTTCCTTTCCCGCCTGCACTACTTCAAGGAAGGCACTGGGGCGAGGAGGCTTTATGCCGGTAAGCTCTCTGCTTTCCTGACGGGGGTCACGCCCCACTTCCTGCCACTCAACTATCACCTTCGGTTTAGCAGATAGATACCCCACATAGCTGAAGTCGACCACCCCGGGCTTTCCCGGCTGGCTGGGGTGAACGAGGGGAATTATGTTACCAGGAGCCGATTCTCGTCCGGGTTGGGGGTATCCGGTGGCTTCTTCTACCATGCCGCGGAAATATTCCAGGGTGTCAAAATATATCTCATCGTGGATGGATTCCAGGGAGGATATATGCTCTTCGTCAATTCCCAGCCGGTAATCGGGTTCGCTCATTGCCAGCTCAATGGTCAGGCTCTTGAAGAAGGGCTGCTTCTCCAGGGTAGGTTTTTTGCCGGTGGTATTCATGATATGCTGATGAACCTGCGGCAGCACCTCGCTCTGGTAATAATCCCAGAAACGCTCCATATCGGTGGGTATGCGGCAGTTGACGACTGGCTCTCCATTGATTTTGGCTTCCAGCCAGCCAGTGCTGACTTGCACCTTGCCCCAGTGAGCGAATTTGTCAAGGAAGGGTCGCTCTACGACCTTAGGTGAAAAGTCCCCTTGGAAGAGCGTCTTGCCTGCTTTATTAGTGACGGTTACTTCATAGATGGGCTCTTGTGGATCCTTGAGCTCAAAAACGGTATCCTCAGGTCGAAGCCCCAGCTCCTGGGCGAAGACCTCGTCTATGGGGTAGAGCTCCTTCAACCAGCGAGTGGGTTCCTGATAGTATTTCCACTGCTGGGAGAAATCTGGTGCGTACGATGCGACCCGGATGAACACTTGCTCCACTTCTTTCCCTTTAATGGCGGGGAGGACAACA
>CABWKN010000098.1 GCA_902505605.1 Candidatus Guanabacterium sedimentis | reverse complement strand
CCCTGTCTGCACTTCCCCCTTATAATGCCATTGATAGCTGCGTGGAGATGGGCGCCAGTGTGGGGATGGCCAAGGGAGCCTCTGATGTCGGATTGCGTCCGTCGGTGGCGGTAATTGGTGATTCCACCTTCGCCCATTCTGGCATCACTCCGCTGCTGGGAGCCGCCAGGGAAAATACCGAAATGACCCTCTTTATCCTGGACAACACCACTGTGGCCATGACGGGCGGACAGGAGACCATGCTTTCCGGCGAGGAATTACCCCGTCTCCTCAAGGGCTTGGGGATAAACTCCGCTCATATAAAGACCATCACCCCGGTACCTCAAAGGCATGAAGAGAATGTGAACATCATCCGACAGGAGATAACCCACCGTGGTCTATCGGTTATTATTGCTGCCCGCGAGTGCTTGGAAGCCGCCCGCAAGAGGAAAAAGGGGTAGCAGAGATGAAGATGAACGTCATTCTTGCTGGGGTAGGAGGGCAGGGCACTCTGTCCATGGCGTATATCCTCGACCAAGCTGCCTTCAAGAAAGGGCTATATATCAAGCAAGCCGAGGTGCACGGAATGTCCCAGCGGGGTGGTGCGGTTCAATCCCACCTGAGGATTTCAGAGGAGCCCATCTTCAGCGACCTCATCCCCCAGGGGAAGGGTGATATGCTTCTCAGCACCGAGCCTCTGGAAACCCTTCGTTATCTCCATCTCCTATCACCTGAGGCGAGAATAATCAGCAGCGTCTGCCCGGTGAGGAATATTCCCCATTACCCCGACCTCCGGGATATCATAGCCAGAATAAGAGCACAGAAAGCGCATATCCTAGTCGATGCCGAAAGGTTAGCCCGACGAGCGGGTTCGGCGCGGGCTCAAAATATGGTCATGGTGGGGGCAGCAGCTCCCTATCTTCCCATGGAAATGGATGACCTTCATCAGGCGATAACAGAGGCATTTACCCCCAAAGGGGAAGCGATCGCCAGGCTTAATCTTATATCCTTTGAATATGGAATGCAAGCTGGTGAATTCTATGAGGGCTGCATTCGGCAGGGGATAGGAGCAGAGTTCACTTATCAGTTAGGTTTGAAGATGGCGCCGGGACCTGTCCCCCTGCAGACAATTTCCTATTGGAAGAGGGTTTTCCAGGATGATAGAAGGAGCTTGATTCTCTCCATTCTGAGAGAGTATCAGGGGGTCATTCCTGGCTCTCCGGAGTTTCCCGTGACACTGCTCGCTACGAAAAAGGGGGAGCTCAATATGGAGCTCTTTCAGAGGCTGATTAGGGAACACAGCTGAATCTAAAAGCTCACTCAAAGGCTTGCTATGGTGAATATAGATTTTATTAGTATAGAAAAGCTTCTGGAACAGGCGGAGAAAGAAGGGAGAGACTTCCTCTACGAATGGGAGGTCTATAAGGTATTACAATTATCCGGGCTTAAAACCCCCCGTACAGAGTTTATCCCCAAAGGGGAAGATGTCTCTCACCATCTCCTCCAGCAATATCGGGGAGATCGGGTAGTCCTCAAGATAGTCTCCGATACCATTTCCCACAAGACCGAAGTCGGTGGGGTAAAGGCAGTGAAAAGGGATTATCAGGTGGTCTGCCGTGCTCTGGAGGAGATGATGAGTTCGGTGCCCCGAAAATACCAGCGTTGGCTGGAAAGGAATCCTGAGCTTGTTCCTGCTGCCTATCGGGATGTAAAGGGGGAGGAATTACGGCGACAGATTGAACAGCACCTCCAGGGCATCATGATATGCGAGTATATAGATTACCCTAAAGGTTTTTTTGGCAGCGAGCTGTTAGCCGGTTGCCGCTGGAGTCGGGAGTTCGGACCCGTTATCCTCTTTGGCAGCGGTGGGGTGGATACCGAATTTTTCGCCGAGAGGCTTCTGCCCGGTCAAGGGGTGACTATAGGCTCGGCTGTATTATCCGGGGCGGAGGAGATGGAGGAGGCGGTCACCCAGCCTGCAGTTTACGATAAGCTCCTGGGGAAAACCCGTGCTCAACGGAAACTCATTGAGAAAGAGCAGCTCCTTCTCCTCATGGAGACCTTTCAGCGCCTGGCTCACCACTTCTCTTCCCTGAGCGACAAAAGTTCTTTTGTGATCACCGAAGCTGAGGTTAATCCTTTTGTTATTTTCAATAAAGAGTTTATAGCTCTGGATGGATTATTGAGGTTCCAGAGAGACTCTGCCAGGGTGCCTGAGCGCCCCATCCATAAGATTGAGCACCTTTTCTCTCCTAAGTCCATAGGGATAATCGGGGTCTCCCGACATCGCAACTTTGGGCATATAATTCTGAATAACCTCATCCGGGTAGGCTATGATAGGGAGCGCATTTACATTGTCAAGGAAGGAATTGATGCTGTGGAGGGCTGCAGGTGCTTCCCCACTATTGCAGACCTCCCGGAGAAAGTGGGCTTATTCGTCATCGCTCTCAAAGCGGAGTTCACTCCTCGCATTATTGAAGAGCTCATCTCCTCGGACAAAGCGGAGGCGGCGGTCCTCATCTCCAGCGGTCTGGGAGAAAGAGGAGGTACCGAGCCCTTGGAGCAGAAAATACGAGTGACTATTCAAAGCTCTCGCCATGAGGGCAGAGATATACCAATTTTCAATGGTGGTAACTCCATGGGGATTCGCTCTCAACCGGGGAGAGTAGATACCTTTTTCGTCCCCGAGGAAAAATTACCTCTCACTCCGGGGATAAGGAATAATGTTGTCTACCTGGGGCAGAGCGGGGCTTTTATTGTTACTCTGCTCAGCCGGCTGACCACCATCAATCCGCTTTACGCCATTTCCATAGGAAACCAGATAGACCTCACCCTGGGGGATTATGTACGATTTTTTAAAGATAAAAACGAAGGCTTCTCGGTGCTGGCTGTCTATGTGGAGGGCTTTAAGGAGCTGGATGGGCTGGAGTTTGCCCGAAGTGCGCGGGAATTGGTCAGGCAAGGGAAAGATGTCATTGTTTATAAAGCGGGAAGGACGAAGGAGGGTATCGATGCCACCAGCGGGCATACCGCCTCACTGGCGGGGGACTACCGATTGACATCCTCCATCCTCTCCCGGGCTGGGGTGCTGATGGCGGAGAGCTTTGATGATTTCAGAGACTACATAAGGTTGGGCAGCTTTTTTGCGGGAAAGAGCATAGGGGGTCGACGGCTGGGATGCCTGAGCAACGCCGGATTTGAGACCGTTGGAATGGCTGATAATATCCAGCATTCCCGTGACACTCTGGTTCTGCCCTCTTTCTCCCCTGAAACCGAGCAGCGCCTGCAGGAATATTTAAAGCCAAAGAAGATATTAGACATTGCCAATATCCGTAATCCCCTTGACCTCACGCCTATGGCTGATGATGAGACATTCTCTCAATGTGCCCAAGCTATTCTGGAAGACGAGGGGATAGATTGCGCTCTGATTTCCCTGGTTCCGCTTGCTCCTGCACTCCAGACCCTTGATAAAGGTCCATCCTCTCATGAAGATATACTTTCGCCCGACAGCATTGCTCAAAGGCTTATTACCCTGAGCAAGAGTTGTGAGAAGCCTTTTATCGTATCGGTGGATGCTGGCAGCCTCTACGACCCATTGGTGAACACTCTGGAAGAAGCGGGAATACCTACCTTTCGCTCGGCAGACCGGGCGATAAAAGTGCTGGGGTGTTATATAAACTATAAGCTGCGCACCGCCGGGTTATAATTGCCTATCTCCCCTTAAAGGCGGGCTTTCTCTTTTCCAGGAAGGCTGAGGTCCCCTCCTTCATATCATCGGTAGCGCAGGTCAGACCGAAGAGGCTGGCTTCCATCTGAAGCCCTTGCTCCAGGCTCATCTGGAGACCCTGGTTTATAGCCACCATAGCCAGCCTTATGGCCACGGGACCCTTGGACATTATGATCTCTGCCAGCTTCTTTGCCTCATTTAATAGCTCGCTGAGAGGGGCGACTTTATTCACCAGTCCTATACGATATGCCTCCTCGGCGCTGACCATATTTCCGGTGAGCACCATCTCCAGGGCTCTTCCCTTACCTACCAGGCGGGCTAACCTCTGGGTGCCGGCGTAGCCGGGGATAATTCCCAGGTTGACTTCCGGCTGACCGAATTTGGCTGTCTCGGCAGCTACTCTCAGAGTGCTGGCCAGGGCTAACTCACAGCCGCCTCCCAAGGCGAAGCCGTTAATTGCGGCGATGACGGGTTTGCTGAGGTTCTCAATCTGATTGAAGACCCGCTGACCGTTGAGAGAGAAATCTCTTCCGCCCAGGGCATCCAGTTTGGCCAGTTCGTTAATGTCAGCCCCAGCTACAAAAGCTTTCTCTCCAGCTCCTGTGAGAATTACCGAGGCAACTTTTTCATCCTTTTCTATAGCACTGAAGACCTCACTCAACTCCTTTACCGTTTCTATGTTGAGGGCATTGAGCACCTGGGGTCGGTTGATGGTCACATAGGTTATACTCTCTTTGACCTCAAATAAAATATTCTTATAAGCCATAATTCACCTCCATGCTGTTGATAAATGAATTTATCATGAACATTTATTGTTAATCTGTATGCTGTATGCAAGGCAAGTATAAGAGGAAAAATTCCTTCTGTCAAGAATTTCCGCCTCTTTACGCCTGTGAGAGCTGGGCTTTTTAGCATTGGCTTGGGGTCGAATTTATGCTATGCTAAAACTAAAGGTGTGAGGAGGGCAAATAAGAATGAGGTTATGGTATTTGCTGCTGACATGCGGTATTCTGGTGGGAGGGAGTTTGTTCCTTATGCCGCAGGATGACAAGTACGAGCAAGCCCGCAATTTCATGGTACAGAACGATTTAAAAGGAAGGGACATCACCGATCCAAAGGTTCTTGAGATAATGGGGACAATTAAGAGGCACCTCTTTGTAGACCCCAAGTATCAAGCGTACGCTTATGACGATTATCCTCTCCCCATTGATGAGGGGCAGACCATCTCTCAACCTTACATCGTTGCTCTGATGACCCAGGAGTTAAAGATGAAGCCGGGTGAAAAGGTACTGGAGATAGGCACCGGCTCAGGCTATCAGGCGGCTGTGTTGACCGGTTTGACCGACCAGGTTTACTCTATCGAGATAAGACCTGGGCTGGCAGAGAAAGCCCGGCAGAAACTTGAGGAGCTGGGCTATTCTCAAATTAAGGCAAAACAGGGGGATGGCTATTTTGGCTGGGAGGAGTATGCCCCGTTCGATGCCATTATCGTAACCGCCGCAGTTAACCACATCCCGCCACCACTGATTGCCCAACTGAAGGAGGGGGGGAGGCTTATTCTCCCTCTGGGGAGCACCACTTTTTATCAGACTCTCACCCTGATAACCAAGCATGAAGGGGAGCTGAAGGTGGAGCACATTACCGGGGTGCGCTTTGTCCCCATGACCGGGGAGGCTGAGAAGAAATAATCACGTAGACTCAACTCGCCATAAAAGGGATGTTCCTTGTAAGGCTCAATGCAGTAAGATTTCCACCTTATGAGGGGTAATTTTGACTTCTCCTTTCAGGGCTTTTATTTCCCAGTCTGTTGATTTAATGGTCGATTCAATAGAGAAGGAATAATTTCCAGCTGCCAGCTCCTTTTCTCCAACTTCAGCGTTTATGAGCCATATTGGAGCTTCTTCTTTTTTGAACTCCACGGTAACCGATTTTCTATCCTCCGATTCCCGATAAATCAAGGGTGCGTTACGGACAGATATAAAGAACTCTTTAGAAGTCAGCTCCAGCCGTTCGATAGATTGATGAAGGGTAGTCAAGCCATTATCCAGATAGAACCGCTTCGCCTTACCCCGGCGACTGCGGGAGAGCCCTTTTTCTCTGGAAAATAGAATGGAGAACCACTTGCCAGGAGCTTTTTCAATCTGGCTGAAAACCTCTTTTATTTCGCCCTCGTAATCTGCTATTTTGCTCTTGGTAGCTTCCAGAACCTCATCATACTGGAAGTTATTTTTCGCTTTCTGGAATAAATGAGTCAGCTCCTCCTCTGTTAGCTTGAATTTCTCTATAATGAGCCCATGGAAGGAGAAGTTTTCATCCCCCTTGGTCGCTCTGAGCTTCCAATCGATTTTCAGAGAGTCAAGAATCAATCCCACCGCAGCGCCGTTATCGTAGATGCGGTATCTCGGCATAGACCTCACATTTATAGCACCACCCTTTATATGCTCCACGATTCCCTGATGTATTAGCTTGAGGACTTCCTGTTGGGAGAAATATGGGTTGTACCCGCCGAATTTTACGAAGTCAATCGGTTGATAATCAGGAGACTTTCCTGCATATTGAAACATCTTCTCCACATAATAGGCAGTCATCTCCTTGCGTTCCTCTGCCTGTTCAAATTCCCTGACAAACTGCGGTGCCATTGTCCACCTAAAATGTTTCACTGCCGCATATTCCCTGGCTAATTCCTCTATCTTGACAGGGTTTCCCTCTTGAATGGCAATCATGGCCTCCGCCAGGATTCGATTTTCCAGCCCTGCTATAGCGTTGTTATCCAGCAAATCGACTGGATAAAACTGCTCCAGAAAGTCGGGGATGGGGGCAAAATGAGAAGATTGAAAGGTATGGAAGCCTTCGTGGATGACAAAAATAAACAACATCTTTTTGGCTTCTTCACTCTCGTTATATGGAATAACCAAGGTTGGTATCCCATTGATGGGATGAGAGATGTAAAATTGACCTATCAGATTGTCAAATCTACCAAAGTGAACTACTGGCGGATTTTCAAAGGATAGCTTGTTTAATTGTGCGGGCTTAAAATTTTCCGGAGGATCGGGGTGATTAAAGAGGAAGTATTTCTCTTGGGGATAGTAGATTAAAATCGGTATATGTTCATAGTGCAGACCAGGCCATATTTCATCCCCCTTTAACCTGGAAAGGTTGAATATCTCCTTGAGATTGGCGAGAAATAGATAGTCGAGGTCGGTTATCTCTTGTCCTTGAATGGGGATTAGTGGCAGAAGGCTTACTATTAAAGCAGAGACAATCACTCTTGCCATAACTACATTCATTTTACTCCTCGTCAATTCTCATAATGCAATTAAGACATCCCCTGATGCAAGCTTCCTAAAAATAACTCTGTTTATTTAGACTCATGAAAAAGCATTTTGGTTGATATGCGGAGTGCATAATTTTGGCTTTTTTGCTTATAGTAATAACACAAATTGTGATAAAGAGGGGCAAGAGCTATCAAGACTACCGACGGGCGACTTCTTCCACCTTCTCAAAGACCCGCAGCAGGTTCCCACCAAGAATTTTTATTATCTCCTCCTCCTTATATCCGCGCTTCAGCAGATGATAGGTGATGATGGGGAGTTTGCTGACATCCTCCAGCCCCTGGGGAACCGAGCTGGTGCCGTCAAAATCGGAGCCGAGCCCCACGTGGTCTATCCCCACCAATTTCACAATGTGGTCGATATGGTCGATAAGGGAGGTGATCGGCGGGGGAGCAACCGGGTTTTTTTCGTATAGAGCACTGAGCTCTCGACGTAACTTCTCGCGGTCGTCCTTATATTTCACACTCAATTTAGCAATGGTAGGTGTTAACTTGTTCCGACGCTCAATAGCTTTGTCGTGGTAGTCCTGGCTCACGAAATCGGAGACATAAGCCAGTTGCACCACTCCGCCATTTTCTGCCAGTGCCTTTATCATATCATCCGATAGATTCCTCTCCACATCGCACAAAGCGCGGGCGCAGGAGTGGGAGGCGACAACCGGTGCCCGGGAGGTCTTCAGCACATCCCAGAACGCTTTGTCCGATATATGAGAGACATCGACCATTATCCCCAGGCGGTTCATCTCCTTTACCATTTCTTTTCCGAAGTCGCTCAGCCCGTTCCATTTCGGCTCGTCGGTGGCGGAGTCGCAGATGAAGTTGCTTCCGCCATGGCAGAGGGTGATGTAGCGGATACCCAGGCGGTAGAAGTCTCTTAGCAACCGGAGGTTTTTCTCCACGATAATCCCGTTCTCATTTCCCATCAGAATGGTTATTTTCCCCTGGCTATGAATCCTCCTGATGTCCGCCGGGGAGTAAGCCATGGCAGCCTTATCGGAGTTTGCCTCCACCTGCTGAATGATGGTATCGATGAGCTCCAGGGCATAATGAGCCGCTCCTTTTCCCTCCATACTCTGGGGGACAAATACCGCCATAAATTGGGCATCCAGCCCGCCCTCCTTCATCCGTATAAGGTCTATGTGACCCTCATCCGAGCGCTTACCAATGTCGAAATCCCGCCGGAGCATCTTGGATGGGGTATCGGCATGGGTATCGATGACTATGGCTTTGTGGTGGATTTGCAAAGCTTTCTGCCAGAGCTCCTTGTCAATC
>CABWKN010000097.1 GCA_902505605.1 Candidatus Guanabacterium sedimentis | reverse complement strand
TTCGGAGACCTCCTGACGGGAGTGGAAGGCTTTCACTATGGGCGCACACCCCTCGGATTGAACGGCTACCATACGAGGTTTCCTCTCCCCCACCCAGCCGAGCTCCTCCATCTCGGCAAAGGCTTTCCACATTCCTATTATCCCCGTGCCCCCACCGGTGGGGTAGATTATCACTTCCGGAAGCTCCCAGCCCATCTGCTCCGCCAGCTCGTAGCCCATGGTCTTCTTACCTTCTGCACGGTATGGCTCCTTGAGGGTGGAGAAATCGAACCACCCCTCTTCTATTTTCTCCCGGCAGAGGCGCCCGGCATCGGAGATCAATCCATCCACCAATCTGACCTCCGCCCCGTAGGCTCGGCACTCAAAGGAGAAGACCTCAGGAGTATCGGCAGGCATAGCTACAAAGGTCTTTATCCCCGCTCTGGAGGCATAGGCAGCCAGGGCGCCAGCAGCATTCCCCGCAGAGGGCAGAGTCCCCTTTTTTATGCCCAATTCCTTTGCTTTGGAGACAGCTACCGCCAGCCCTCGGGCTTTAAAGGAGGCGGTGGGATTAAGGGATTCGTCCTTAATATAGAGGCGACGGAAATCGAGCGAACTCCCCAGCTCTTCGGCCTTCATCAGAGGAGTGAAGCCCTCCCCCAGGGTGATGATGTTCTCTTCATGGAAGACAGGCAGAAGCTCCTGGTATCGCCACAGGTTAGGGTGTCTCTCTGCCAGAGCTTCTCTGGACAGGGTCCTGGCTGCCCCGGCAAGGTCGTAAATCGCCAACAGGGAGCTACCGCATGTGCAGAGATTATGAATTTCTCGGGGAGAGTAATTCTTTCCACACTGAGAGCACTCTAAATGTATGAAAAAGCTCATTATTCCCTCTCCTTGTGCTGAAAGGATTGTTACCAGTTTACACAGGGTGTGGACTCATAATAGAGCATACCGGAGAAAATTCCCTTGATGAAGCTTACTTTTTGAAGAGTAAGTATAACACAGTGGATTTGCTTTTTCAAACTCCCTGAGGTTGAGTGTGGGCCGCTTTGTCTATGGCGAGGAATGGCAGGTTAAGCTGAGAAATTAGTTGTATTCTTTTTTAGGCTCTGGTAGTCTATATTCATTTAGGTAAAAGGGAAATCCCCCAAAGGAGGGTGGAGATGAATCTACGAAAGGTCTTTTGGTACAGAGGGAGGATTCGGGCGGGATGGCGGATAGCTATCTTTTTGATAATCACCGGGGTCAGCCTGGCGGTGGTGCTTTATCCATTTCTTCAGCTGAGGCTTCCGTCAGAGGTGCAGCAGCTGGTGGTATATTTTATCCTTTTCAGTGGGGTATTGCTCTGTTCTTTTCTGATGGCTAAGTATTTTGACCATCGCCCTTCAGGGACTATTGGCTATCGCTTTTACCGTCGCTGGTGGAGGGACTACCTGCTGGGAGTAGTAATTGGCTGGGCGTTGGTCACCCTGATCTTTGCAGCCGAGGGGTTGCTGGGATATCTGGAAGTGCAGTGGGTGGGCTTTTCCTTCTCCTTGTTGGTGCGGGTCTTTGGCTTCAGCCTGATATACTTCGTATTTCAGTCTGCCTTTGAGGAGGTTTTATTCCGGGGTTACCTGTTTCAGACCCTGATTGAGGGGACCAATGTCCTGGCTGCCGTGGTTATCTTTTCGGCAGTTTTTGGGCTTCTGCATATGATGAATCCCAATGCGCTGTGGCTGGGAGGGGTAAACACCATAGTTGCCGGACTGATGTTCTGCCTGGCTTATCTGCGCACCAGGGGATTGTGGCTCGCTTCGGGACTGCACTTCGGCTGGAACTACTTTCTAGGTTCAATATACGGGCTGCCGGTGAGCGGCATCAGCAGCTCCGCCCTGCTGTCGGTGAAAGTGGAGGGACCGGTTCTTATTACCGGGGGAGAGTACGGACCCGAAGGGGGAATTATTGGGCTGACTATGTTCTTGCTGGGAACCCTCTATATCGCTCTTTCCCGGCGCATCACCATACCCCCCGAAATGAAAGACTATGATGCCTCACAAAAAAGGAGCTTTCCTCCTGATAGTGAGCGCATTTCTTGAAAATAGCTGAAAGGCTTGACTATTATTATTTAGGGTCAGATGGAAGGAGGAATATTATTCATATCTTCTGTTACGATATGGAGGTCTTCTCTCACCGTGGCGATTCTTAAGGAGGGCTTTCCGGCTGAGCTGGATGCGATGTTGGCTGTCAATATTGATGACCTTGACCAGGATTCTATCCCCTTCTTTCAGCTCCCGATGAATGTTGCCGATGCGGTGGTCGGCTACCTCGGAGATGTGAAGTAGCCCCTCAATGCCGGGCAGTATCTCCACGAAAGCGCCGAAGTCAACTACCTTGCGAATAGTTCCCATATAGGTTCTCCCCACCTCTGCCTCGGCGGTAAGCTCCTTGATGATAGCCAGAGCTTTCATAGCTGCCTCCTCATCAGTCGAGGCAATGGTGACCTTGCCATCGTCGTTTATGTCTATTTTGGCGCCGGTCTTCTCTATTATTCCCCGGATCACCTTCCCGCCCGGACCAATGACTTCTCCGATTTTATCCAGCGGGATGGTAAGCTGAAGCAGCCTGGGGGCGTATGGTGAGATGGCGGGACGTGGGGCTTGTATGGCCTGCTTCATCTTCTCCAGTATTTCTAATCTCCCCTCGCGCGCCAGTTGCAGGGCATCTGATATAAGCTGGTAGCTCAAGCCCTTGATTTTTATATCCAGCTGGATGGCGGTAATCCCCTTGCTGGTGCCCGCCACTTTGAAATCCATATCTCCGTAATGGTCCTCTTCTCCCGCTATGTCGCTGAGAAGAATGTTCTCCTCACCCTCCTGAATGAGACCGATAGCCAATCCCGCCACCGCCTCCCGGATGGGGACTCCGGCGTCCATCAAAGCCAATGCACCGGCGCATACCGTAGCCATGGAGGACGAGCCGTGGGATTCCAGGATGTCGGAAACCAAGCGCACGGTGTAAGGGAACTTCTCTTCGGTAGGCATCATCGGCAAGAGAGCCCTTTCGGCTAAGGCTCCGTGTCCGATCTCCCTTCTGCCCGGTCCCCGCAGGAACTTTACCTCGCCCACACTGAAAGGAGGGAAGTTGTAATGGAGGATGAATTTCTTGGAAAATTCTTCCTCCAGCCCGTCAATGGTCTGAGCATCGGACTCCGTCCCCAGGGTAACGGTTGCCAGCGCCTGAGTCTCTCCTCTGGTGAACATGGCAGAGCCGTGGGTGCGTGGGAGAATTCCTACAGAGCACTCTATGGGACGAATCTCATTGAATTGCCGTCCATCGATACGCACCCTCTCTTCTATAATTTTCTTTCTCACAAGCTTTTTCTTTATTTCTTGGAAGATGTATTTGGTATCGGCTATCTTCTCCTCTTCCTCCTCGGGAATAGGCTCCAGCAGAGAATCAAGCAGCTCATCAAATGCTGTGCTTCGCTCTTTCTTTTCTCTGATGGTGAGGACATCTAATATTTTAGGGGTGATCTGCTTTTCTATCTCTTGATAGTATGAAGGATCGGTTTCCCTTTCCACTACCTCTCTTTTTGTGGGCTTTATCTGCTGGAAGAGCTCCTCTTCGAGGTCAATTATCTTCCTTATATATTCGTGCCCGAATTCTATGGCCTCTATTATCCTGTTTTCGGAGACTTCCAGGGCATTTGCCTCCACCATCACAATAGAGGATTTGGACCCCACCGCAATAAGGTTAAGGCTACTCTTCTCCAGCTCGCTGTGACCGGGATTGATGACAAATTTCCCATCTACCAATCCCACCCGAACCGCTGCCACGGGGTTGGTGAAAGGTATATCTGACAGGTAAAGGGCGGCGGAAGCTCCCGTTATGCTGAGGATGCTGGGGTCGTTCTCGAGGTCGGCGGAGAGAACAAAGCCGATAATCTGTGTCTCGTGGGTGAAATCTTCGGGGAAGAGGGGTCTGATGGGTCGGTCGATCATCCTGCAGGTGAGAATCTCTTTCTCACTTGGTCGCCCTTCTCTTTTGAAAAATCCGCCGGGTATCTTGCCTGCGGCGTAAGTGTGTTCTCGATAATCTACGGTCAGAGGGAAGAAATTCGGGTTGGGAGCAGGCTCCTTTTCCGCACAGGCAGTGACCAGAACGATTGTATCGCCGTAACGGACGAGAGTTGCTCCATCAGCCTGTTTGGCTACTTCACCTGTTTCCAGAGAGAGGGTTCGCCCACCGATTTCGGTCTCTGCCTTATATTTCATCTAAGCCTCCATAATATATCTCTTAATCCGGGGCGACTGCCTCCACCAAGTGGGCACTGTCTCCGTCTTTCTTAGCAGGGAGCACTTTGCCATGTTAACTATCCTATTGTTATATGACCTGAAAAAGGTTTCTCTCCTTTGTGAAGGATTTCACACTCAGGGAGGTTAAAGAAGAAGAGGGTTATCTTCTCAACCCAAGACTTTTTATAATACTCAGGTATCTTTCATGGTCTTTCTTCTTCAGATATTCAAGGAGCCTTCTCCTCATGCCCACAAGTTTGATCAGACCCCGCCGGGAATGGTGGTCCTTGGCATGTTTCTTAAAATGCTCGGTGAGATAGTTTATCCTCTCACTGATAATGGCTATCTGCACTTCCGGCGAGCCGGTGTCGCTCCCATGGAGTTTGTATTTGCCGATGATATCAGCTTTCTGCTCCTTATTTAATACCACCTGCTCATCTCCTACAACATCTATACGCTTACTTTCTGATTAAAAATTCTAACACATATGCCATGCATTGTAAAGAGATAATTCTCCTTTAGCGTTTATCCGTCTCCGAGCACCACTTCGGGCTGGAATTCTTCTCCGGAAGAGTCCTCAGTTTTAACAAATCGTCCTACGGCTAACAGCTTACTCTCTGAGTTCAGTGCTTTGTAATAGTCTCTCTCTGCGGGGACGGGTATCTCGCCCTGGCATTCTTCTCTGGAGAGCCGCCTCCCATGCAGAAGCTTCTGCACGCCCTGGGAGTCAACGGTAATGGCGGGTAATTCGGGAAAGAGAACTTCTATGGGGATGATTTTCTGCTCCAGTTTTCCCTTCTGTTGTAATCTGAAGATCTGGTCCATGGGCAGGGCATCCGCCAGCGAGAAAGAGCCAAACCTCACCCGGCGCAGATAGTAGAGGTATCCACCACAGCCAAGGGCCTGTCCGATGTCGTGGGCTAAGGAGCGAATGTAGGTTCCCGCTGAGCAGTTCACTTTCAGCCACAGCTGGTCGGGGAGGAGCTTCAACAGCTTAATATCGTAAATTTCGACCTCTACCGCTTCTACTTCCACCGATATACCCTGACGGGCATAGCGATGAACCGGCTTACCCTTTACCTTCTTGGCTGAAAACTTGGGCGGGAGCTGCTGTATATGACCCTTGAAGCCGGAAAGAAGGCTGATGATTTCCTCTTTCTCCGCGGTGACTGCTATTGGTTTTCCCAGAGGCTTCCCCTCCAGGTCGTAGGTGGTGGTGGCATGGGACAATCGGACAATCCCTATATAGACCTTATTCCAGCCGCTCATAAACCTGGCCAATCGGGTGGCTTTGCCCAGGCATAAGACCAACAGCCCGGATGCCAGAGGATCGAGCGTTCCCAGATGCCCAACCTTTTTTATTTGCAGAAGCCGTCTTGTGTAAGCGACCACATCGTGAGAGGTAAATCCCGGTGGTTTATCAATCAGCAAAACTCCGTTCACTGCTGCTCACCTCTTTAGGGCTCAGGTAGCTTCTGCTTTTTCAGGCTCTCTTTCACCTGGGTAAGCACTGTCTCTCTCACCGTCAGATAGTCCCCCTCTACCAGGCAGCCCGAGGCATTGTGGTGTCCTCCTCCACCGAATTTCTCTGCAATTTCCGATACATCAATATTCCCCCGAGACCTGAGGCTCACCTTGTATCTATTGGGTGCCACCTCTTTAAACAGAAGGGAGACCTCCACCCCTTTGATCGATTGGGGAAAGATGACATAATCTTCGGTTTCATTCTCGGGCGGCTGGTGATAATGGAGAGATTCCTGGGGGAGAGTAAGCCAGGCTATCTGTCCGTTAGAGTCCATCTCCAGACTGCTGAGAACCTCTCCCAGGGTTTTGATTTTCTCCGCCTGGTTACTGTAAAAGAGGACATTGGCGATCCAGGCGGGATTGACTCCTCGCTTGACTAACTCGCTGCAGATAGCAAAGGTGCCGGCAGAGGTATTGGAGTAGTGAAAGGAGCCGGTATCGGTAATAATGGCGGTGTATATGCTGTAAGCCATGGCTGTGGTGAGCTCTATCCTTAAGAGCTTGATGAGGTGGTATATCATCTCGCCCACAGCAGCCGCTTTGGTGCTAACCCAGTTTATATGCCCGAATCTGGTGTTCTTACGGTGGTGGTCGATATTAATGATATAAGACCTCTCGAGCCCACTCAATCCGGTGCGCTCTATGAAACTACACTCCAGCACAAATGTTACCGGATACACTCTCTCCAGGTCTTTGCTGACCCTGATCTTCTCACTTTGAGGGAGAGGTCGGTAGAGAGTGGGAATGGGGTGGTAGTTGATGACGGATACCTTTTTCCCCATCCTCTCCAGAGCGAGCGCCAGAGCAATCTGAGAGCCGATGGAGTCGCCATCTGGATTCTGATGAGAGGTGATCAAGAAATCATCCCGTTTCCTTATAATCTCTGCAATCTTCTTTTTCATCGCCGTATTAGAGCGCCCGGAGGAAAGCTTATGAGAAACAGAATCCCTTTTGGGGGCAGCCTTATGTCTCCTGATGTTCATTTATTCTTCAGCTTCTCCAGAAGCTGGTCGATATGGGCTCCATACTCAATAGAGGTATCCACATAGAAGGATAGGGTAGGGCAATGGCGCAGCTGTAATCTGTGACCCAGCTCTCTTCTGAGGAATCCTGTCGCCTTTTTGAGCCCGGCTATTGTCCGCTCTTTATCCCCTTTATCTCCCAGGATGCTAAAGTATACTTTAGCATGGCGGAGGTCGGGGCTCATCTTGACCTCGGTTATGGTGATGAAACCCACTCGGGGGTCTCTCAGCTCGGTCATAATGATGTGGCTGAGCTCGACCTTGACCAGCTCAGCTACCCTTTCCGCTCTATCAATGGTCATCTTTTACCTCTCTTTGCCCGAAGGAAAGATGATAAGAAACTCCAGTCGCTCTATCAGATGAGATACTCCACCCGGCAATCGATTATCTCGCACTGGGCATTGCTTTCGATTATCTCGATAGCTTTGTTTATGGTGGTGTTGAGGACATCCTTACTGGAGGCAATGGAGACCATCCCTATTTTAGCCCGCTGCCAGAGGTTCTGGTAGTCGACCTCAGCTAAGGATAGATTAAAGCGGGCACGAAGCCTATCCTTGATCCCCTTTATTAAAATCCTCTTGTCTTTGAGGCTGCGACTTCCCGGTAGCAGAAGCTCTACCACACAGAGACTCACCACCATTTCTTCATCCGATTGGCTTAAAGTTTCTCTGCTCTTCTTTCCACATGGAACGCTTCAATGACATCGCCGATTTTGATGTCGTTGAAATTGGCTATCCCCAAACCGCATTCCAAGCCGCTCCTCACCTCGGTGACATCGTCTTTAAAGCGCTTTAAGGAGCCTATTTTCCCTTCATAAATGACCACATTGTCCCGCAACAGACGGATTTCTGCATCGCGGGTTATCTTGCCATCAGCTACATAGCAGCCAGCCACAATCCCGTAGCGGGGAATTCTGAAGGTTTCTCTCACCTCAGCCCTTCCCAGATATAATTCCTGGAAGGTAGGCTCTAACATACCCACCATGGCATTTTTTATCTCATTGGTTATGCTATAGATAACTGTATGAAGGCGAATGTCGACTCTCTCCGCTTCTGCCAGTTCTTTGGCTTTCTTTTCGGGGCGGACATTAAAGCCGATAACTATGGCATTGGAAGCGGAGGCGAGGAGGATGTCCGACTCGGTTATGGCACCGGGTCCGCTATAAATGATGTTTATCTTCACCTTGTCCGAGCTCAGTTTAGAGAGGGCTTCGGAGAGGACTTCAACCGAGCCCTGCACGTCCGCTTTGAGCACTATGGGCAGCTCTTTGGTGGTTCCCTCTTTCATGCGGTGGAAGAGCTGGTCTAATGTTAAGCGGGAAGGTCTTGCCAGACTTCTCTCACGGAGCTGTCTCTGACGGTAGTTGCTTATCTGCCTTGCCTTCCACTCGTCACGCACTACCTGGAAGGAATCGCCTGCCTGGGGGACGCTTTGCATACCGATAATCTCCACCGGGGTGGAAGGTTCAGCGGTGATAATCTTCTGACCAAGCTCGTTAAACATTGCCCGCACTTTTCCATAAACGGCGCCCATGACGAAGTGGTCGCCCACTTTAACTGTTCCATCCTGAACGAGAACAGTAGCCACCGGTCCGCGGGCCTTGTCCAGCTTAGCTTCCAACACGCTCCCCTTCCCCAGAGATATAGGTGTTGCTTTGAGTTCCAGGAGGTCGGCTACCAATAAAATCATCTCTAAAAGAAGCTCCAGGCCGATCTTCTTTTTGGCGGAGATTTCGACACAAACGGTATCTCCCCCTAAATCTTCGGCAAGAAGCCCGTGCTTACCGAGCTGCTGCTTGACCTTTTTGGGGTGAGCTTCTGGCTTATCTATCTTATTGATGGCGACAATGATAGGGACATTAGCTGCCTTTGCATGGCTTAAAGCTTCCACGGTTTGGGGCATAACCCCATCGTCAGCAGCTACCATCAGGACCACAATGTCGGTTACCTTAGCCCCCCGAGCCCTCATCAGTGTAAATGCCTCGTGCCCCGGAGTATCGAGGAACACAATTCCCCGCTCCCCAACCTTTACCTGGTAAGCCCCGATGTGCTGGGTTATCCCCCCTGTCTCCTTGGCGATGATATTGGATTCCCTGATAGCATCCAGCAGGGAGGTCTTTCCGTGGTTGACATGCCCCATTATGGTTACCACCGGGAAGCGCTCAACCACCTCCTTTTCTCCCTCAACTTTTTCCTCTTGGGCAACCTCTTCCTCAAAGCTTATGACCTCTGCATCATATCCGAATTGTCGGCATACCTCCAGGGCAATGTCCCTATCCAGGGTCTGGTTGATAGAGGCTATAATTCCCATGTTGAGCAAGCTCTTTAGCACATTTTTCGATTTGATCTGCAGTTTAGCAGAAAGTTCTTTTACGGTTACTCCTTCGGAAAGCAGCAATTTCGGTGTAAGCTCGATTTTAGACTTTTGCGCCTGGGGAGCGGAAGGCTTCCTGGTCTCTTGAGCAGCGGATGCTGGTGAAAACAGGAGCCTCCTGGCCTCTTCCTCATCTACCAGGCTGGCATGGCTTTTCACCTTTATTCCCGATGCGGAGAGCCGTTCAATAACCTCTTTGTTGGTCAGCTTCAGCTCTTTGGCGATTTCATAGATTCTCTTTTTAGCCATTGATATTTCCTAAATGTGCTATTTCTTTTCGGTGAGGAGCTTTTTTGCTTCAGCTATAAGCTGGGAAGCCTTTGTATTTCCGATGGATAGCAGGGCGGCCAGCTCCTTACTGCTGGCGCTACTTAACCTCTCCAGAGTGCCAAAGCCTCCTTTGAGGAGCTCCTCCTTTATCTGTTCGTCTATGCCAGGGATTTGAGCTAATCTGTTTCGGCTCTTAGCCAGAAGCTCTCTTTCCAGCTCTTTTTCTTCCCTTTTTTCGGTTTCACTTTTGATATCAATCTTCCAGCCGGTCAGCTTCGAAGCCAGCCGGACATTCTGTCCCTTCCTCCCTATTGCCAGGGAAAGCTGGCTGTCTTCTACAATCACTTCAATATGCCTCTCTTTCTCGTCAAGGATGGTCATTTGCTTAATCTTTGCCGGGTTGAGGGCGTTGGTGATATATATGTTGGGGCTGTTTGAATATTCTACTATGTCAATCTTCTCCCGGCGAAGCTCTCGAATGATTGAATGCACCCGATTCCCTTTTATTCCCACGCAAGCGCCTACCGGATCGATATCTTTGGCCTTAGAGCAAACAGCCACTTTTGCCCTATCCCCTGCTTCTCTGACAACATTTTTTATTTCAATGATACTATCAGAAATTTCGGGAACTTCCATCTCAAAAAGCTTGTATAGGAAACGTGGGGCAGCCCGGGATACGACAATCTGGGGACCTTTACCACTGCGTTTGACCTCCATTATCAATGAGCGAATTCTGTCTCCCTGGCTGAAATTCTCTCCCCAGGGGAGCTCTTTTCTTGGCAATATGGCTTCTGCTTCCCTTCCCAGGTCGATGATAATGTCCCCCCATTCAAAGCGTTTCACTATGCCGTTTACTATCTCTCCCACACGGTTTATATATTCGTTGTATATACTATCCCTCTCCGCCTCGTATACCTTCTGTAGAATGACCTGCTTGGCGGTCTGAGCTGCGATCCTCCCTAATCCATTGGTCAATTTGGGAACATCTATCTCGGAGCCGACCTCTGCGACCGGGTTGATCTTTTTAGCTTCCTCCAGAGCAATCTCCTTGCTCGGATTAGCTACCTCGGTGACCACTTTCTTTCGGGCAAAGACCTCAACCTGCCCCTTTTGCTGATTGAACCGGGAGAAAAGGTCCTCACCGCTACGGTAGAACTTTTTTGCCGCTGTGGTCATCGCCTCTTCGACTGCCTTGATGATAACTTCAATGTCCAGCCCCTTTTCTCTGCTTATCTGTTCTATAGTCCGATAAAGTTGGCTGTTCATATCTTACTCTTTAACGGAAGGAAACATCATCTCCTGTTTATAGTTCGACCTTCAGACGGGCTTTAGCCACTTCCTTAAGGGGGATGGTGAGGGGCTGTTCCCCTTTTTCCAGAGCCAGGCTAATAATCCCATTCTTACAGCCGATTAAACTCCCGACAAATCTTTTCCGCCCCTCTATGGGATTCACGGTTTCTATCTTAATCTTCCTGCCGCGGAAGCGGATGTAGTCCTTTTCCTTTACCAGCGGGCGGTTGAGCCCCGGAGAGGAGACTTCCAGGGTATAGCGATGTGGGATAACATCCTCCACATCGAGGATGGTGCTCAGCTGCTTGCTGATATTCTGGCAATCGTTTAGTCCCACTCCCTTTTCTTTATCGATGTAAACCGTGAGCACCCACCTCCCCCCTTGCTGTTTGTATTCCACCAGCAACAGTTCCATTCCCTCGGAGGAAGCTACTCTTTCGGCAATCTCCCCTACCTTTTTTCTGATAGTTTCTATCCGTTCCATTTTCCCTCTGCATTTAATAAAAAAAGTGGGGGAAACCCACTTGTTCAATTTAACTATCTATATTACATTAAAATTATAGCATCTGCAAGGGGAAATGTCAACGAGTAGGGAGGGCGTGAAGAATTTTGTGTATAAAGCATACAGGGGGAATTTTTCTTAGTACTGTTGACAATGATCAGGGCAAACAGGCGTCTCTCTGAGCTTCTTTTCTATTTATAATGTCTACGGACTATGAGCCGCCGTTTTGGACGCTCATACGGTATGTTTAATCTTGTTTCGGAGCAAGAATCGCTTTTACTATTAGAGCATATCACTGCGCATTGATCTTATCTTTTTTGTTCATTGCCCTAATGTTTTTATTAGATTTTTTCACTCCTCTTTTTTTTCAAATTTGAAGAAGACCCGAGTATTTTATTACCAATTTTTCAGATAAAGCCTGAATAATCTGTTGTCCCCTTCTTGCCTGATAAGACTAAAGTATCTTTCGATTAAGGGAAAAAGGTTTTTAGATGAAGGATTATCCGGAAGGTGAACAAGATAAACTGGCACTCCCCTTATGAGGGACCGCTTTATGAAATTATAGGTTCTCGGATTCAGAGCTCTGCCAGGACGAAAAAGGAAGCTGTATTTTTTTGCCCTATCATATCTTATTGGCTTAATCTGACCCTTTTCTATTGCTGCCCAATGGGGTGTGATGGAAAGCGAGACATACACAATTTTGCCCGCTGTATGCTCTGTAAAATAATGGTCTGCAATTATGGGATTCAATTGCGAAATGATTATGGAATTATTGGGAATATGTCTATTAATATCTTCCATCATTTTATACTGACGGTTGACAATCCAACCTGATGATTTTGGCATTGAATGATACCAGAGAGTCATTTGTATTATGGTTATCATAAATAGGCTTATCATGATCAGGCTGAATATCGACCCTTTAGTCAGGGATTTGAAAATCCCCTTATCAATTGATAATGTCACGCCATATGCAGCCAGAATCATTAATAGAGGGATACCCTGCAATAGGTGGCGGCCACTCTGCCCAGCATAGAATGAGAAAAAAACAAACAGTGAGGATACCAATAGGGATGAAAATATCAGAAATATCATCCTTTTATTAAGCTTCCTCCTTTGGTAAAGGATGAAGAGAATTCCCCCTAACAGGAGAGGAACCATGGTAGCCGGATAAAAAGTTTTTGTCATACCCAAAAAAACGAGCAAAAAAACAATGAAATTCCCCATTTTAAAGCGATGATGAGGATAGGCAAAGAATTTAAAGGAAAAGCATTTTGACTTTTCTTCGTAGTTGTCTGGTTCCCGTACCTCGTATCCTGTTTTCAAGGGGAAGCCAAAAGTGTGAAATTGATAGAGCAGCAGTGGTGCCAAAGCTAAGATTATGCCAACCAGGACAATGGTCTCCTTGGTGAAAATTGACCAAGGATTAGATTTTCCCCCCAGCAATAATGAGATGAGCACTGGGAGTATGAACAGAAAGTTGGTCAAATGCACCGATACGCTAAAACCCGTAATGAGCCCCAAAAATAATAACAGGAGAAAATTTTGTTTGCTTAATTTGAGATGAGCAACTTTCAATAATAGCCAGCAGATGAATATAGCCAAAAAAGTAGATGATGTCTCTGTCATGACAAATTTGCTAAAGATTATATGTGTGGGACAAAGGGAAATAAAGAGCGCCGCAATAAGACCAGTAAATCTGTTCCCTAACTCCTTGCCAATGAGATAAGCAAATACTATGGACAACATCGCAAAAAACAGGGAGCAATAGACAGCATTATAAGGATGGCTGCCAAAGATAAAATAAAAGGGGATGATGAGCAATGGATAGCCATAGGGGTATTTGAGAGGATAATACTGCCCGTAGAATTTTATCCCAATTATATGGTGATGGTATAAATTATAAGCTGACAGTGAGTATTCAGAAGAGTCGGGGGGAGTTAAATCGGCCAAAGATGTAGGGCTAATGTAACGAATCTTGAATGAGAATATCAGAATGCACAGCAGCAAGAGAATGTGGATATATTTCTTAAGCAATACCATTGATGGGACCAGCTTTTATACAAGGAAACAAATAGTAAATCTGTTGAGTAAGATAATTATTAAAAGCTTTTTTATAGGTGAAATAATTAACTGCTATATATGCTTAAATTATATATTAAATGTGGCAGGAATGCAATAATAATTGCAGATTATCTTTTTTATTTAAGATACCCCAGGGCTTTTAGCTGCTTGATTAATTCTTCGTCTAACTTTAGCTTCTCTTTTCCGGCTCTTTTAGGCTCTAAAAGTAGCATATTCTGCTTAATGTATGCTCGCAAGTCAGATTGGGCTTGTTTGGTAAGAGCAGATTCCAGATCGACGAGGTTAACTCTTTCCTGGGAGTCATATTTTACATTAAATAGTTGCTCTTTCACTATATCAAGCTTATACCCTTCGTACATTGCTTTAAAATCACCATCCAGAGAATAGATATATTTATATTTATCAGTTGTTATTGACTGTAATCTAATCTTAGAACCTCTGCTTTTTAATTCAGAAAAGATGATATTTGATCTTTGTTGTTCTTTCCCTTCAATGAACGGTAATAAGCTTGTTCCCATAACTTTTGTCCTATCAAAATCCTCTATTCCAGCTATGTCAAGCAGGGTGGGGAAAATATCTATCAAGCTTACTTTATTTTCAATCATCTTATTTTTCACTTTCAATACCGGAGCATAAATAATCAGAGGCACATGCAGTAGCTCCTTGAAAAGCGAGCTCCCATGCTTGGCTGCTATATTTCTGTGTTCCCAGAATTCTTCTCCGTGGTCGCTGGTGATAATTATAATGGTATTTTTAAAGAGGTTAAATTCTTTTAATTTATCAACTACTAAGCCTAAATATCTCTCAGCCTGCAACACCCCTCCATCGTAAAGGGCTCTGATGTATTGCTTTTCTTCTTCGGCGGCGGTCTTTATTATTCTTATGGTTATTTCAGAAAGACCTCTCCTCACATAGACGAATTGACAAAGAAACCCCAATCTGTCGTATTTAAAAATGTCTTCTCTGCCT
>CABWKN010000096.1:18801-23858 GCA_902505605.1 Candidatus Guanabacterium sedimentis | reverse complement strand
CAATAGGAAAAAATAACCTTTAGCTAAATATCTCATTTATATTAGCACCCACACATTAAGAAGGATGAATTAATGAAAAAAGTAATCAGCGTAAGGAAGAGGATTTCTGTTAAACAAAAGGTATCAACCATATTCCCATGCTCTTAGCCTTTAGTGGAGCCGCCACCACCTCTGGCAAAGAGGCAAGAGAGCAATTATCTGCTTGCTATAATGCTGAGCTTATGATATTATTTTATAAAAATTCTCGGGTAATCATATATATGGTAGGGAGTTCCTTCTATGATGAGGGCGAGCTTTAGCATCTCTACCGGGAGGAACGAGGATGAAGATTTCAAGGAGAGGCTTTATTAGGAGAACCTTAAGCTGGGGAACCATTCCCCTGTTTATCCCCTCCAAGCTCTTCAAGGATATCTCCCCCTTGCAGGCTGGGAGATGGGAGCTAAAAAGAGCTGATTGGAAGCCCGGCTATCTGAAGCTGGAAGAGGAGGGAGTGCTTTCCCGCCGGGTAGAGGAGCTCTATGCCATTTTCGAGAGCTGTGAGCTCTGCCCCCGCCAGTGCCATGTCAACCGCCTTAAGGGAGGGAAAGGATTCTGCCAGGGGACCTCGCAGGTGATGGTGTCCAGTGCTCATGCTCACTTCGGAGAGGAACAGCCTCTGGTGGGCAGAAAGGGTTCGGGGACTATCTTCTTCACCAATTGTAATCTCCGCTGTGTGTTCTGCCAGAACTATACCATCAGCCAACTCGGCGAAGGGAAGTTCATATCAGACCGGGAGCTGGCCGAAGTAATGTTAGCCCTGCAGAAGCGAGGATGCCATAACATCAATCTGGTGACCCCCACTCACTATGTGCCCAATATTGTCAGTGCTACAAGGATTGCTGCCCGGAGGGGTCTGCGCCTCCCCCTGGTTTACAACACCAGTGGCTACGAGAGGCTGAATACTCTGAAGCTGTTAGACGGAGTGATTGACATCTATTTGCCCGACCTCAAATATATGGAAGGTAAGTATGCCGCGAAATATTCCTCCAACGCCTTTGACTACCCCGAATATGCCACCAGAGCTATCCTGGAGATGCATCGGCAGGTGGGGGTGCTCAAGACCGATGAGCAGGGTATCGCCCTGCGAGGGCTTATTCTCCGCCATCTGATAATGCCTAATAATGTCTCCAGTACAGATAAATTTGTCCAGTGGGTAGCAGAAAATCTCCCCCATGATACCTATGTGAACATAATGGGTCAATATCACCCCGAATTTAAAGCCTTCGACTACCCTGAGATCTCTCGCCGGATAACCAAAGAGGAATACCAGCGTGCCTTGGCCTGGGCTCAACAGTATGGGCTCACCCGCCTTGACCGATAAGATTTTTTGCCGGTACTTTATTTTTTTCTGGAAATAGGTATATTTTCTGCTATAATACAGTCTGCTTTGGATGAGGGTAAGATGAGATATAAAAGGCAATTGCGCAGAAGAAGAGAATCCTGATAGGAGGTAGGGTAATGACCTGGCTGATGATTTTCTCGCTATTAGCTGGAGCTGGAGGGCTGCTCGCTGCTGGCTACTTCTCTTGGTGGATGAAGCGCCATGGCCGAGGCACCGCTAAAATGCAGGAGATTTCCAGAGCCATTCAGAAAGGTGCCATGGCTTTTCTCTCCAGAGAATACAAGGTGTTAACATTATTCATTCTTCTAATGGCCCTTATATTGGGATTTGCCATTCATCTTTACACAGCTTTTGCTTTTCTCTTTGGGGCTATCTGCTCTGCCACAGCGGGGTATATAGCGATGAGGGGGGCTACTCACGCCAATGTGCGCACCGCTAATGCCGCCAAGGAGAGCTTTGGTCGTGCCCTGCGGATTGCCTTTGCCGGGGGCGCAGTGTTGGGGATGTCGGTGGTTGGTCTCGGTCTGGCGGGCTTGATAGTCGCTTATTATATTCTGACGCTGATCTTCCCCACCTCGGATATGCCTGTCAAGATAGTTGCTGGCTTCGGATTCGGGGCAAGCTCCGTTGCTCTGTTTGCCAGGGTAGGGGGCGGCATATTTACCAAAGCAGCGGATGTGGGTGCCGACCTGGTGGGGAAGGTGGAATCGAACATACCGGAAGACGACCCTCGCAACCCGGCGGTAATTGCCGATAATGTGGGTGACAATGTGGGAGATATTGCAGGGATGGGGTCCGACCTGTTAGAATCCTATGTCGCTTCCCTTATCAGTGCCATGACGGTGGGGTGGTTGCTATATGGCGGTATCGGTGTCATTCTGCCAATAGCCATCGGGGGAGCAGGGATTCTCTCCGGCATTATCGGAAGCGCCTTTGTAAAGCCATCCGAACTCAAAGGAACTGATTTCCAGCAGCAGACGCAGAAGGCTCGCAGTGCCCTCAACAGAGGAACCTTCATAACTATTGGTCTGACCGCCGTGGTCACCTACTTTTTGGTCGCTTATACCATAGGTCAAATAGGGATCTTCATATCGGTGCTTTGCGGGCTGGCGGCTGGGCTATTGATAGGGTTGATTACCGAGCACTATACCTCTGACAAGGAAGCCGCGGTGCAGAACATTGCCCACGCATCGGTGAGAGGAGCCGCTCCCAACATTATCAGCGGACTGTCAATCGGTATGGCGAGTGCCGCCCTCTCTGCCGTATTAGTTTGCGTGGCGGTATATCTGGCTTACTACTTCGGAGGACTGTACGGCGTTCCCATGGCAGCCGTAGGTCTGCTGGCTATCCTCAGCATAATCCTTTCCATTGACGGCTATGGTCCCATTACCGATAACGCAGCCGGCATCGCTGAGATGGCGGGTATGGGCACAGAAACCCGACATCGGGCGGAAGCTCTCGATTCGGTCGGGAACACCACTGCCGCCATCAACAAGGGGTTTGCTGCCTGCTCGGCGGTGTTTACCGCTTTTGCTCTGGTATCCGCCTATGCCCAGGTGGCAGGATTTAAGTTTGTAAACTTGACTCACCCCCCGGTGCTGATTGGTGTCCTGATAGGAGGAATGATGCCCTTCCTGTTTTGCTCCTTGCTCATAAACGCTGTGGGGAAGGCAGCTATGAAAATGGTCAACGAGGTCAGGCGACAGTTTCGGGAGATTACGGGTCTGATGGAAGGAACTTCCAAACCCGATTATACCCGATGTATAGATATCAGCACACGAGCTGCTCTGAAGGAGATGATATTACCCAGCACTCTGGCGGTGACGGTACCCCTATTTCTGGGGCTGGTTCTGGGAGCCGAAGCAGTGGGTGGATTGCTTACTGGTTCCATAATAATAGGCTCCATGCTGGCTATACTCATGGCTAACTCTGGTGGAGCCTGGGACAACGCCAAAAAGTTCATCGAAGCCGGCAATCTGGGGGGTAAGGGTACCTTCCCTCATAAAAACGCCGTTATCGGCGATACGGTGGGCGACCCCTTCAAGGATACCGCAGGACCTTCCATTGACATCCTTATCAAGGTGATGTCCATCGTATCCCTCATCTTTGTCGGATTGTTTATTTAAAACGCAGCCTTTAATCCCTTGCCCTGTTCCGAGAACAACATTCCATTGGGAAAATTATCGCTCCCTCTATGATGGGCAATAGATTTTCTTTCGCATAGCAGCTCACAGAGAGCGGATAAAACCTCCCTCTACAGCCCGGCCAATGAGAGTCATCATTATTGTTGCGCCTATTTTCATTACTCTCCGGGCTCCCTTTCAGTATTTTTTAAGGTAGCTTTAGCGATCCAGCGATTAAAGATAATGAATATGGCCAGAATAAGTCCCCACTGCAAAAGGCAGGTTCCTACGCTGTTTGCCTCGAATGGCCTCCACCAGGTAGTTGGATTCTCTCTTATAGCTTGCGAGAACCACCAGATGAGGAGAACGATGCACTCCAGAGGTATGAGATACTTCACCGTGTACTCAAACCACTTCCCGACAGGGATGTCGTTCCCTTCGGTGTTGATGAGTTCGCTTCGGAAGCGGGAAATCCCATATTTTATAGCTGCCACGGCGAAAAACAGCCCGTTAATCATCAGCGCCAGCCCCCAGACCCAGTCCTGGTTATCGAGGAAGTTGAGGCTCAACGCGGAAGGTATTCCCAGCAGGAAGCTTATGGAGCCTACCATTACAATTGCTCGGCGGCGGGCGATTCCAAAATCCATAAAAATGCGGGTAACCAGTTCGAGCTGAGAGATAAGAGAGGAAAGGGCAGCGAAGAGCAGCGCCAGAAAAAAGAATGACATGAAGAGGTTGCCGGCGGGCATCTGAGAAAACAACTTTGGCAGCCAGATAAAAGCCAGCCCTGTATCCCCCGAAGCCATGGCATCGAGAGCTTCCCCTCTACTGAGAAAAGAGAAAGCCACCGGTATAATAGCCAGCCCGGCTATCAGCGAGGCGGAGTAGTCTCCGAGAACAGTAATACGGGAGTTGAGCACCACATCCTCCCGCTTCCTGGTATAGATAGCGTAAGTGAGAATTAATCCCCAGGCAGCTCCAGTGGACCAAGCGGTCTGGCTCAGCGCCTCCAGCCAGACCCGGTAGTTGAGCAGAAGCTTCCAGTCCGGGCGAAAGAGGAAATTGACTCCTTCCCATGACCCGGGGAGGGTCAGGGAGCGAACAGCGCCGATGACCAGTAGAATACAGAGGGAGGGCATTAATAGCTTATTGGCGACTTCAATTCCTCTTACCACACCGCGGTAGATGATATAAGAGCCCAGAGCCATAACGATAAAATGGAAAATGATGGGCTGGTAAGAGCTGGTAAAGCTATCCCAGTATTCCATCGAGCGGTCACCCACCTTCCCATCGACTATCCCCGCGATTAAGTATTTGATGCACCATCCGGTCACTACGGAATAATAGAAGGTTATGGCTAAGGTACAGAAGCCGACCCAGGCTCCCATCCAGCTGTATTTCCTCCCCATAAGCTTGCCAAAGGCTCCCACGGTGCCACAGCGGGTCGCTTTCCCAATGCCGAACTCAATAAGAAGCAAAGGGATAGCCCACAGGAAAATAAACAGCACCCACGGTATAAGGAATGCACCGCCTCCGTTCTGGGCAGCCACCCG
>CABWKN010000096.1:4124-18193 GCA_902505605.1 Candidatus Guanabacterium sedimentis | reverse complement strand
AGCCGGGGTTCTCACAGATAACTACAGCTTCAAGAACATCCACTCTTTAGAATAGGGAACACTGCTCATGAGCACTCCTTTCTCTTTGGTCACCAATAACAAGTCGCTGGGATTATAGCCGAAGTCATTCTCCGGATCAAACAAGCCAGGCTCCACGCTGAATGTCATCCCTTCTTCCAGGACGGTCATATCTCCCAGAGCGATATAAGGGGGCTGGTGTCCTTCCATTCCCTGTCCGTGGGCAACACGCTGATAAAGCAGTTTGGTCACTCCTTGTTCTACTTGATACTTATGAACTTTATAGGCAACCTCAGCGCAAGTTACCCCTGCTTTTGATTCTCTCTCCTGCATACGCACTGCTTCGGTGACTACCTCCCATACTTTTTCTCGATGGGCATCCCAGGGCGCTATTTGGTAGTAGCGATAGCATTCTCCCCCGTAGCCTCCGATGGAAACCAGGCCAGCTACCTGAAGAGAATCTCCTTTTTTGACCTTGTTGTGATGGAATTGGTTGGGATGCGGATAAGCGGTGCCCCTTCCTGTGCGACAACCGATACCGACCCTTACGCCTACCGCAGTATGCGGTGCCCCATCTCGCTTAATGTCTTTGAGGACTAAATTGGTGCCATATTCTTCTACTGCATGCCCGATTTCAAAGTCTGTGGCATCTGTTCCTCTCTCCAGGATGTAATCTCGGGCAAAGGCGTGAATCTTACTGAAATAATTCATGGAACGCTGGCATAGAGCAATCTCTTCTTTGGTCTTGACCATCCTCATCTTGATGCACTCTTGACTGATGTCCACAACTTTCGCTCGAGGAAGTATCTTGTTGACTTTATTCATCTTAGATGGTGGCCATTCAGCGTCAACTCCGATAGTCTTGTCCGCGAATCCCCTCTTTTTCAGCCCTTCAAGCAGCCACTCAAAAATGTCGACCGTGTTCCCCATTACCACTTTCCCCTGGTCGGGGTAGCCTCCTCTGGCATGATGGTAATCGTAATAGTACTCATTATCCGTGCACCACCAGGTCTTAACTATATCTAAATCCAGACCAGGGTGATACCAGAAGACGGCATCTTCTTTCACCGGAAATAAACAGTAGAACGGCCTCTCGGTGGTGGTGTGAAAAAGACCGCTAAAATAGATGATGTTCCAGCGGTCTTGAAGCAAAATGGCATCAACTCCCTTTTCGGCTACCTTCTCTTTTAATCGCTTCACGGTGTTTTTATACCAGCTGAGAGGGAGTCTGTCATAAGTAGCAGGTTGAGGATGGTCGGGATTTGTAATAAGCAATTTCTCCGAATCACCCCTGACAGGCGCTTTTTGGCACCCGGACAAAAAGCTTGCTCCTCCTCCCGCCAGTGTCAGAGAAGCCAGAGAGCCCTTAACAAAATCTCTTCTTGAGGTCTTCATGGGAAACCCTCCTTTAAATAAAATTGACTCTTATAATGCGTTAAATTAATGTTGCTATAAAAACCTTCAATTAACGCTTTTACTTATCTACAGCATGGAGCCGCTGAAGCTAAATACAGTGGATTGAAAAAGAGCTTTTAAGTACCGGCGTTTGCTCAGAATGACTGGTGTTCGGTGCGCTGCGCCCTCAATCTTTTAATCCGCTGGCTCATGTCACTAACCTTCCACTTTCACCCTCAGCCCCCGCTCATTGCTAATATGGTGATATTTCATTATACATCTCCACTGAAATCTAAGAAAGCCACGAATATCTCACAAAAAATATGAGCATCTCCTAACGGAGTTCTACCTGCTCCTTATTTAGTCAAAGCCAAAATCTTAACTGGAAGGCACTTTTTCTATATATTTTCCCCCGTCAATGGATTGCATGTCTAATGAAGAAAGCGATTCCCGGAAAGGGCTAACGCTTGATGACCTCCCCCTCCTGGATGATGAGATGGACCTTGCGGAGGGTTTTTATGTCGCTAAGAGGGTCTCCATTAATCACCAGAAGGTCTGCCAGCTTGCCCTTCTCAATGGTTCCCAGCCTGTCTGAGGCGTCGCAGATTTCAGCGCTGATTTTCGTAGCGGCTACGATGGCTTCCATAGGGGTGCAACCGTTTTTTACAAAATTTTCTATCTCATCAAAGTACAATCCCGGATATTGAGCCATGTACTGGAGAATGGCATCGGTTCCCACTCCCATCTTTATTCCGGCGCTCTTCATCTTCTGGAAAATCTCTTCCGACTGGCGATACTTTCTCACCTTCCATTCCCAGCCGGGTTTCTGACTGTATTCATCTCCTAACTTGAGCAGAATGGTGAGAGTGGGAACACAATATATCTTCTTGTCCGCCATCATCTGAATCACATCGTCAGGTATAGCGTAGGCGTGCTCGATGCAGTCGGCTCCTGCTTCCACTGCCCAGCGGACGAAGTCGTACTGCTTTTTGAATGCACCGGAGTGGACGGTGATGAACCTCTCGTGGGCATGGGTCTCTTCTACAGCCGCCTTTATCTCTTCCCGGGAATACGGGGGCAATACCTTTATCAGGTCGGCGCCCGCCTTGAGCTGCTCCCTCACGGCTTTACGAAATCCTGCCGGACCATCGGCTTCCACGGCTGACTCCTCTGCGCTGGCACCATGACCGCCGGTGCAAGTGATTCCCTGCCCTACCACGATGGGTCGGGAGCCGACGAAGAGCCCCTCGCGGAAGGCTTTTTTGGCCATTATGCTCACATTGCGCCGTGCGGCTACATCCCGCACAGTGGTAATCCCACCCATAAGGTGACGGTGGAGAAAATGGACCTGGCGAAAGGCGGATATGGCGTCGTTAAACACCATGAGCTGTTTTTGCTTTATCTCCTCTCTGGAAGAGGCTTTAAAGCTGGCAATCTCTTCATAGGCATAGGTGCTGTGCACATGAGCATCGATTAGCCCGGGAACCACAGTCTTTCCCTTGACATCGATTACCTTGGCTCCTCTGGGTATATTAATTTTTCCCTGGGGACCAATGGCGGTGAATCTTCCGTTGGTGATAACAATTACCGCGTTCACCAGAGGTTGAGCACCGGTGCCGTCAATTAGCCTGGCATTAGTAATGACCAGCGCTTGGGACGCTTCCTCCTGGTCGCCCGTCATACTGACAACAAAAAAGAATAAAATGATGCATAGCAGCACAATATTTCGCGAACTTCTCATTAGGGAACCTCCTTTGATTGATTGGGAAATGCCGTAATTTCGCAAGTGAGAATATTGAGAGAAAAAGGCTCCTCCCTCGCGCTCACTTTGATAGAGTCTCCGTGCTACATCCGTTATTTATCCACTTCTTATTCCGGTTAGTCGCTTTGCAGATTATGCGTTACCTGGGGCTATTCTTTCAGATACCTATCAAAGAACCTCTCCACCCTGTGTAGAGCATCCTCCCAGGTGTGCTTCCAGATGAAGTAGTGGTCTTCTCCGGGATAAATCATCAATTCAAAGTTTTTCCCGTTTTTTACCAGTTCATCAATCAACCTTACCGACCCGTAAAAGGGAACATTGAAATCAGCGGTTCCATGGAGGATTAAGAGGGGGGTAGTAATCTTTTTCACGAAGTGGATAGGGGCATTCTTATAATAAAGCTCAGGATTCTCCTCCGGGGAGCCCATTCTCCCCTGTACCCACCAGCCGCCGGGGTCTTTGTACCAATCTACATAATCGGTTGTCCCGGCCACATCTACCGCTGCCCGGAACCAATCAGGCTGTCTGATAACAGAGAGCAGGGTGAAGTAGCCGCCGTAGCTCAGCCCCCAGATTCCTATCCGCTCGGGGTCTACGAAATCTAAAGACCTGAGATACTTCGCCCCCATTGTGGCATCGTCGCTGTCTTTTCCTCCCACATCCATATAAGAGGCAAGCATAAATTCACGACCATAGCCTATGCTCCCACGGTAATCGGGCATGAGAACCACATATCCCTTGTGAAGAAGATACTGGTGGAAGGCGTAGTATACGCCGTAGTTCTTGGAAGGGTGCCAGCCATAGCGATTCTGCAAAATCCCATCGCCGTGAACCCAGACAATGGCAGGGTATTTCTTTTTCTCGTCGAAACCTTTGGGTTTAAACAGGAAAGCTGGTATCTGCAAACCATCCACGCTTTCATAATACAAGAACTCGGGCGGAGTCAAAGCCTCTTTACTGATTGATGGGGGCATGGCGTTGGTCAGCTGGCGTGGTTGCTGGGGGAATGCCAGTGGTGTAACCCAGAGGTCCAATACCGCATAAGGTCCGGAGTGCAAAAAGGCTATGCTCTCCCCATCGGGCGACCACAGGGGAAACATATTGGTGCCCCGCATGGAGGTCATCTTCTGAGCTTCTCCCCCCGATGCTGGCACTACCCATATATTCCTCTCTATAAGGCTCCCCTGGTTAGAGGTGAAAGCTATGCTGCTGCCATCAGGTGACCAAGCTGGAATACTTACCTCGTATTCCCCGGTGGTAAGCTGTGATAGCGTGTTCCCATCAGGGGTAACCGTATAAAGGTGAACCCATCCATCGCGGTCGGAAATGAAGCCAATGGTGCTATTATCTGGGGACCAAAAGAGCCCTTCATCCCATCGATCGTTGAGCCATCTGCCGGTTTCCAAAATCCACTTGTCGGTGCTCTCCTGATACACCAACCGCTCGTCTCCCCCGACCAGATCCTTGACCCAGATTTCCCGATGTTTGCAGTCTTCGGTTCTCCTTTCTACCGCCAGCATTCTGCTATCGGGGGACCACTCGGGAGCGAGCTCACTCTCCTCGCTCTGGGCCACCCAGACAGGTCTCCCCCCGGAGGTCGATATTACCCCTACATCGGAAGTGTAACTCTTGAAGTGGATAAAAGCCAGTTTAGTTCCGGTGAGCTCCACAGGAACCTCATACACTGGCTCTGGCGGAGCCGAAGAGACGAAGGCTACCCTGGTGCCGTCGGGAGAAAACCGTGGGGACCTATCTGCTCTGGCACCTGAAGTAAGCTGACGGGACCTCTTGTCTTGCAGAGAGAAGAGCCATAAATCGCCATCCCTGGAGAAGACCAGAGAACTTCCGTCTGGGGCAAGGGAAAAATCTGAAGAGATACCCTCAGGGGTGCCTTCCACCGGTGCAGATTCTCGCTGGGCATCCTTCCAGGCATACAAGAGCCCTTTGTGGACATAGATAAGCTCTCGCCCATCGGGTTTCCACATTGGTCTGCCTATATCCCCTTTGGAATGGGAGATTTTGGATAGCTTGGCATCGGATAGTGAGACCACCCAGATGTCCTTTACCCCACCATCATCCCAGATAAAGGCAATCTTCCCCCCATCGGGTGACCATGCAGGTTGGGAAAGGTATTTTATCTGAAGAATCTGAGAGATGGTGAGCTGTTCACCTTTCTCAACGGCACAGGCGTAACTGAAAAAGAGAAACCATAACCCTAACATTATTGAGAAAGAGCCTTTTGTAATCTTTTTTACCATATACCTGTCCTTTTTTCAATAAAATTGGCATTTAACTTATGTATCACCTCTACATGTTCTCTTTCCTCCGGCACTTCCTGTGATATTTCCATAGCCGCATACCGGTGCCATAGTGGGCGGGATTAACCATGAAACCGACATGTTCTGAGGGAAAAGTGTCACTCTCACCAGGCAAATCTTGATTACCGGTGGTTGTCTTTTCTGCCCTAATCATCACATTTTCCTAAATAGAGCACATTTTTCTATTGACAACTGCTAATTGCTCTGCTAATATGATATATGAAAAATGCAAATATATCAAGATATAATATATTATAATAACTGAAATTAGGTTAAAGATGAGGCAGAAGGGGGTGCAGGGGTGAACGATAACTTACTCGGTTACAAGACGTTAAAAGAGTGCGTGTATGATTATTTAAGCAAAGAGCTGGAGAGTGGCAGTCTAAAACCCGGGGATACCATTGATGAGAAGGAACTGTGTGAGAAGTTAGATGTCAGTCGGACACCTGTACGGGAGGCATTGATTCAGTTAGAAACGGAGGGCTTTGTCAAAATTCTCACACGAAGGCGCATCTATGTTAATGAGCTCAGATTAGATGATATAGAGAACATCTACCAGGTAATAGGGGCGTTAGAGGCAGCAGCGGCGGAAAGAGCGCTTGACAGAATGACCGACAAACATCTTGCGGAGCTGGCAAAGCTATGTGAAAAGATGAAAAAGGCATTGGAGAAGGGGTATTTTTCCAAGCATATGGATTATAACCTGAAGACTCACGAGCTATTTTTAAAATTAAACGATAATGAACTCCTTACCAAGACAGTGCTTTTATTGAAGAAGCGCCTTTACGATTTCCCGGAGATAATCAAGGAGGTCCCTGAGTGGGACAATATGCTGGTGGAACAGCATATACAGATGGTAGAGCTTTGCAAAAAAGGTGATAAAAAGGGATTGAGTAGTTTATTGAAAGATATCCACTGGAGCTTTGAAAAGAATCGCTCTTACATAATCTCTTATTACTATAATAAAGATAATAATTAAGGTAATGTTGCCAATTGCTCGTTGCTCTGAGGCATTACCTTTCGCAATTGGGAGAAAAGCAGCTGACATCGCAGTTTAGTCCGGTTCTTCAATAAATAGTGCGGCAGCGGAGGATAAAATTGTAGCGAAAACAGCTTTCTCTCCCATAAATTACAATTAACCATTTAGTCCCGAAGGAGGATAGGTATATGCGGTTTTGTAAGCTGCTCTTGCTAATTTCTCTTCTTTTGATGGTTGCTTTCGGTGGACTCATCTTTGGTCAAACACAAACGGGAACCATTACCGGGAGGGTCACCGATGAATCAGGCGCAGTGCTCCCTGGGGTGACCGTCACCCTCACCAGTGAAGCACTCATCACGGCAACGAAAGTCACCACCACTAATGAATATGGAGTTTACAAGTTTATTGCTTTGCCACCCGGTAGCTACGATGTGATGTTTGAATTGGAAGGCTTCCAACCAAACGAGCAGAAGGGGATCAGAATAGGTGCCTACTTTGTAGCCAAAGTGGATGTGGTTTTGACCATAGCGGCTCTGGAAGAGGTTATCACGGTCACTGGTGAGGCACCAGCAGTGGATGTCAGCAGCAATGTCATCTCCACCTCCGTTGACAGAGACCTTCTGGACCACATCCCCAGCGGGAGGGATATCTGGGTCATAGCAGAGCAGGTTCCGGGTGTTGTCCAGGATAGATACAACATCGGGGGTACCGAGAGCGCTCAGCAGAGTGCGGGGTTTCTTCACGGCTCTCAGGCTCAGCAGGAGTTCAGCTTCGACGGACTCTCCAATAACTGGCCCGGCGGTCATGGCGGTTATGTCATGGTATATTTTGACTATGACAGCTTCGAAGAGGTGCAGGCGCTGACCAGCGCTGCCCCGGCCGAGATAGGTACCGGCGGGCTATACCTGAATATGATCACCAAGTCAGGGGGGAACGATTTCCACGGGACAGTTACCTTCCTGTATGAACCGGGCTCATGGCAGGGGAACAATGTTACTCCAGAACTGGAAGATTTGGGGATAACCACTGCTAACCCGGTAGAGCACATATTGAACTTCTCACCCACTCTGGGCGGACCGATAATCAAGAACAAGATGTGGTTTTTCGGCTCCTACCTGCGCTATGACATCAACACCCAGATCCTGGGCATGTTACGACCTGATGGCACTCCCGAGGTTGATGTCAACCACCAGACCAACGCCATGGCTAAAGTCACCACCCAGCTCAATCCCACCAACAAGCTGATGGTCATGTACTACTTCAACTACCAGAACAGGTTCTACCGTAGAGAAGGGTATGCCTTTATCGAAGAGAAGGCTTCCTGGCGGCAGATTGAGCCCGCCCATATTGTTCAGGGTCAGTGGACCTCCATCCTTCCCAAAGACATCTTACTTGATGTGCGCTTAGGATATGTAACCCATGTGTTCCCGCTTGAGCGTCAGGCAGAAGTACAACCTACCGACATCTCCCGGGTGGATGATATTCGCTCCACCTTGATGGAAGCTAATGACTATTACCACTGGCACACCGCGCCGAGGACGCAGTTCAATACCTCCCTTTCCTATTTTTCTGACTACTTTCTTGGCGGAAGTCACGACATCAAGCTCGGCACCGAATATTCTCGTCAGCATACCTACTACGACATGAATGTCAATGGGGATATGGTAATGCACTTCTATGACGGGGTGCCCGGCTATGTGTTAACGTATGCTCCGGTAGAGGAACAGATAAGCAAGTTCAATACCTTCTCCGCTTACCTCCAGGATTCGTTCTCCATTGGCAATCGCTTGACCATCAATGCCGGAGTCAGGTTCGAATACTTCCAGGGATATAATCCCGCTCAGGGAAGCCCGGCAGGTGTTTTTTGGCCGGAACGTTCCTACCCAGCACAGAAAAACATCCCCAACTGGAAGAATGTAGTTCCTCGCTTTGGGATTAGCTTAGACCTCTTCGGTGATGGGAAGACAGCGTTGAAAGCCAGCTTCAGCAGATATACCCAGATGGAAGGCGCTCGCTTGCCTCAAACCCTTAATCCTAATAACATGTTCTGGGCTGTGAGGCCCTGGGACGACAAGAACGCCAACCTGTTCGCTGAGCTGGATGAGCTCCTTCCTCCGGTTTCTGTCGGCGGCGGAGTCAATGTGAGTCTGGACCCCAATACCACGCGTCCCTTATCAGATGAAGTGACCGTGGGTATTGAGCACCAGGTGGGGGAGGACTTAGCCCTCGCCGCCACTTACTATTATCGGAAAAACTTCAATTGGATGGGTATGGATAACCGAGCGGTACCTATTGACAGCTTTACACCGGTATCTGTCTCCGCGGAGGGAGAGACCATTACGGTTTACAATCAGGACCCTGCTACCCTGGGTTTGGTGGACCGGGTAATCACCAACATACCAGAGTTCTACGAAAATTACCATGGTTTTGAGGTCACTGCCAGGAAGAAGTTCTCCAACCGCTGGCAGATGTTAGTCGGCTACACCAGAGGTAGGACATTGGGGTATTATGCGGAAGCCCGGTGGGGCTTCCAGGATGTCAATGACCCCAACAACCTGGTCAATATTAAGGATGCGTATCATCCACAAGACCGGACCAACATCTTCAAGCTGCAGGGGACCTACTTCTTCCCCATGGATATCACCCTGAGCGCCAACTACCGATATTACACCGGCGAACCAGTGACCAGATGGTTATCAGTGACTGGCCTGAATCAGGGTCCGGTGACCGTTGCTTTAGAGCCTCGTGGCACCTTCAGATATGACACTGTCTCTATTCTGGACCTGAGGATTTCCAAGATTTTCAACTTCAACAAGTTCAGTATGGAAGCGATGTTGAATGTCTTCAATGTATTCAATTCCGACGCAGTTGTGGGAATGGTTACCTCGGTTGGACCCTATTATGGCACACCATATAAACTCCTCTCGCCGGTCATTGCCGGTTTCGGCGTGCGTCTGACATTTTAAGGAGGTGTAAGGCCGAGGCAACTCTAACTCAGGTGGCTTAAAAGGAGGGGGGAACTCCCCCTCCTTTTTTATTTATAGCCCCCCCTAATTTAAAAAAGATAGGTGTAATTTCCGGCAGGTCATTTATTTTAAGTCAAGTTTTTAACAGGGGAAAATTTTTCCAGCTCTTCGGGCTTTGGCTTTCTGGTGATAAGGCTCACCACGAGCAGAGCGAGAAAGGATACTATCAGCGAGGGGTATATAAGAGGAATCCCCCACGGGTCGCCCTCAATAACCTTATCGGGAGGCAATACCTCTGCCATAATTTTCAGAAAAATACACATAGCCGTGCCGGAAATAATTGAAGCTAATCCTCCAGCCTTTGTTGCCCTTTTCCAGGTTAAAGCAGCAATGAGCGCGGGAGTTATGGCAACACCGTAAATGGTATAAGCAAAGTACGCCATTTCCAGCACGGAAGTGAGCCTCATGGCGATAAAAAAAGCCAGAACTCCCAGGATGACCACGAAGATTTTTTGTAGAGCAACCATAGTGATTTGACTGGCGTCCTTTTTGATAAAGCGTTGATAGATGTCACGCATCACATTAGTAGAAGGGGAAAGAAGATAGTTCATGCCCGTGGAGAGCACCACCGCACAGGCAGCTCCAAGTAGCAGCACTCCCACTGGAGCAGGAACCAAACTTCTGGCTGCCATGAGGACAACTTTTCCTCCTTCTTTGGGAATAGTCAGGTCAATCTTATTTTGAAATTTGCTGTAGGAAAAAACGGCAATAAACACAATCACTATATCTACGAATATAGTGCCGATAGTCCACCATATCACCGCTTTTTTGGCATCCTTAGGAGTTCTGGCGCTGTAAAATTTTTGATACATTGTCTGCATCCCCATCAGGAGTAGCATGACCGACAGAAAATATCCCCCGGCCTTGAGTGCGGGATGGGCGCCGAACTGTTCATTTATGATAGCGAAGTACCCTGCATCAAGATTGTGAGTAGCTTCCGGGAAACCTTCGGCTGCAATATACACAAAGGGGACAGACAATAAACAAGCTAACACTATAATGACACCGTTGGGCAAGTCGGTATAGACAACCGCCACCATCCCCGCCAGAGCCGTGAAAAGAATGACGAAAATAGCGGATATGATCGTGCCCGCAGCTTCGGGGATAGCTCCATCAGTGGCAACATTGAGGATGAACCCTCCGGCGACAAATTGATAGGAGACCATGGCAACGAAGGAGATAATAAGGGCTACCGCTCCAAATAACCGGGCGACAGGGCCGTAGCGCTCTTCGAGGATATCGCCGATGGTGTACTGCCCAAAAGTGCGAATCTTTCCCGCCAGGAAGTAAATGACGACAATTCCTAACCAGGCTCCCGCTGGCAGCCAGATTGACGAAAATCCCGCTTTTGAGGCGAATTCAGCTCCGGCGATGAAAGTGCCCGAACCAATCCAGGTGCATATAAGAGTAAACACCATGACCGAGGTTCTGACACTGCGGCCCGCCACCATAAAGTCCTCCTGGCTTTTGACTTTTTTAGACCGGTAAATATTAAAACCTGCCAGAACCAGAAGATAAGCCAGGATGATATAGAGGTAGGTGGACATTAACCCCTCTTTTTTCTGATGGACTTAGATTTTTATCAACTCCTTCTGCTGTTCGGTGGTGACCTCAACCTCGCCCTGATGTGTGATGAAAACATCTATCTCAGACCTGGCAGCCATTTCTCCTGCAAAATAGATTCCCGGTTCAATGGAAAAGCAGCTGCCAGGAATGATTTGTCTTTCGTCGTTTGTTTCTAAGTTGTCGATGTTAACACCATTGCCGTGAACTTCGGTTCCGATAGAATGCCCTGTGCGGTGCATAAAGAGCTTCCCGTAACCTGCTTCTTGAACGACCTGGCGGCAGGCATCATCTACCTCCCATCCGTAGCAAGG
Source organism: Candidatus Guanabacterium sedimentis (assembly GCA_902505605.1). Classification (GTDB taxonomy): domain Bacteria; phylum Acidobacteriota; class B3-B38; order Guanabaribacteriales; family B3-B38; genus Guanabaribacterium; species Guanabaribacterium sedimentis. Next base: position 6,818 of record CABWKN010000096.1, on the reverse strand, counting down.
CTCATCTCTGCTGAATTTGTCACCAATATACTCTACCGCTCTGTCTCGTGCCCGTCGAACCACGTCAAATATTTCCAGGTATTTCTGTGGAGGTGAATCACCAATATAGCCGCACCAGGTTATATCAGCATAAATTCCTCCTGGTTCTTTCTTCTTGGCCCATATGTCCATTAAGAACGTATCTCCTGACTTAAAAATGTAACTATTTTCAGGAGTAGGCTCAAAGTGAGGATTAGCGGGGTGGTCGTTGATGCCGACAATAGGAGTCTCCTGGTTATTGGTGAGGTTGCTCTCCTTGAATTTTTCTTGAATAAACTGGGCTAGGGAATACTCACTGAGCTCTTGGTGGTCAGCGATGGCCTTTCTGATTTGTTCAAAAGCCTGGTTTTTAATGGTGTTGATTAAATGAGCAGCTTCTTTGTGGAGACGATAGCCATGCGGGTCAATAACTGATTCAAATAACTGAACGAGATCAGCCGAGCTTACAATCTCATACCCAAAGCTCCTGAGGAGGTCTATAAGACCGGCGTCAACAATAGAAACATAGGGAATACGCTGGAGATGAGAATATTGCATGGCGATTTTTTTAGAATTTCCCAGAACTTTCTTCAGAGAAGAGTGAAGCTCTTTCCATGTTAGGTAAACCATCTTTTCGCCAGGAAGGGGGTCGAGTTTTGTAGCCTCCACCGCATGGACTAACTTCCGGGGATCACCTGAGGCTGGTATGAAGTAGAACCATCTCCGAGAGGTTAATTTGTCGCTGGGCAAGTTGAGAATGGAATAGGCGATGGCATCCCGGTTGTGAAAATCGTAAAAGAGCCATCCGTCCAGATTTTTTTCCCTGAGAACATGCTTAATCTTCTCTAATTTCATAGGTCCTCCTTATTGGTTAATTAAGGTAAAGTTTACCGCGCCTGGTCATAAGATTCAAAGGCTTATCTCAGTTCCGACACCCCTTTCCTTTGCATTATCATAGGCGAGGCTGGCTATGGCAATATCCTGCAATGCTGTGCCCACCGACTTGAAGAGGGTTATATCATCTGCATCTGTGCGCACCTTTTTACCTGCCACTACATCTTTTATCTCAATTATTTCCCCGCTTATGCCTTTTAAATCGCCGGACTTCCGGGCGTCGGGAGAATCGATGACAATCTTGGTCTTCCTGAGGAAGCTGTCGTCCAATTCGCGGGCATCAGGAGTGTGGGCTCCGATTGAGGTGACATGCGTCCCTCTGATGATATTCTTGCCAAAGACAACAGGGGTTTTTGAAAAAGTTGCCGTGACTACTATATCACAGCCCAGAACATCTATCGCATTTGACTTCTCAATATCAATTCCCAGCTTTTCCTGCATTTCTGAGCTGAATCTGTCCATGGCGGACTCGTTCAGATCATAAATCCTTACCTTCTCAATGCCGCGCACCTTGGTAAGCCCTTCCAGCTGGGTGCGTGCTTGCACCCCACATCCTATTATGCCCACAGTTTTAGCTGCCTCACGCGCCAGATACCTGGCTGCGATGGCTCCCAAGGCTCCGGTCCTCACTGCGGTGAGATAGGTGCCATCCATAAGTGCTATAACTTCGCCAGTCTCCGCTTGGCAGAGAACTATAATGGCGGCTATGGTTGGTCGACCACTTTTCTGGTTCTCAGGATATTCGCTGACAATCTTGCAGGCTAATCCTACCTCCTCTATATAGCACGGCATAAACGCCCACCATCTCCATTGCTCAGTCGGCAGTATAAACTGTGTCTTTGGTGGATACACTGATTTACCATGGGCATGCTTAAGGAATGCCTTTTCCACTGAGTCGATAGCTTCATTCACAGAAGCCAAACCGGCAATATCAGATTTACTCAGGAATAACATTCCTCAGCCCCTCCATTAGTTTTTCGTTTATTCACGGATTATCAGTTTCGAAGCTTACTTATTTATGGTCCACACAGCTATTTTATCACTCCCCACCGCCTTGTGTGAAGCAGCCCATAGGTATTTTATGGTCGTAGTAATTCTGAGCTCTGAAATGCCCCCATGCGGATAAGGGTTCCTTGGTTTAATCTGAAAGGCTCACCATCTACGGACAGCTTTGCCTGGATAAAAACCAGAAGTCTATTTGAGGGTTAACACTGGTGTTCCAAGTATCTTCTCATCGACATGGATGCCGAGACCGGGTCCAGAGGGCACGGGCAGTCGTCCCTGCTTTCTGGCAGGGGCATCTTCTGCCACCTTCACATCAATGTAGCTATTGAAGTCTGTTGAAGTAAAAAGAAATTCCGGTGGGGTGCTCCCAGCAAGATGGGCAATAGTAGCGGTGATAATATCGCCCCCCCAGCTGTCCTCGATATTCATCACGATGCCCAGCGTCTCACATAAGTCTCGGATTTGCCTGGCTTTAGTCAAGCCCCCCACTCGCGAAATCTTAAGGTTGATGACATCCATCGCCCGCTGCTGGTAAGCTCTCAGGAGCGGGACGATTCCTGTGATCACCTCATCCAGCACCATTGGCAATCGAGTATGCTCGCGAATAGTGAGACACTCTTCCAGACTAAGGCATGGCTGCTCAATATAGAGGTCTTCTCCCACTAAAGCGTTGACCACACGAATCGCCTGGTGCATCAGCCAGCCGGTGTTGGCGTCAGCCAGGAGGATGTCCTCGGGCTGGAGAATTTTAAGGACGGCTTTAATACGTCTGATATC
>CABWKN010000096.1:1879-3618 GCA_902505605.1 Candidatus Guanabacterium sedimentis | reverse complement strand
CCTTTGAGTCCTTCGTCAGTGGAAATTTTGACGATGGTGCTCACCAGAGAGCTCACTGAGTGTCCACCAGACCAGGCATATTTTTGGTCCAATAAGCCATAGGTAACCTGGTAAACATCAATATGGGTAATTTTCATACCTGCCATCCTGTTTTTGATGTGTTAAATATGATAATCTGCTTTTTGTTAATGCGCATTTTTTCCGATTTCGTGTCCTTTACCTCCCATCTTCCACCGAAAAACCTTATAGCATAGGTGGGAGTAGATGTCAAATATTAATGTCCCGGTGAGCGCCCAGAAAAATAGGTAAAAATCATAAAGGTAATCTTTAGAAGACGTAAATTATACTTGTAATCTCCTGTGAAAAATGTTATGTAAAAGATTGACAAATGTGGGCAATTGTATAAAGCTATCTAAAATATCCGTGAAGAATTTTGCAGCAATAGAACATCTCGAAAAAGCATTAATGCGATAATCGGTGTTAATAAGGTGAGAATATCTTCAATTCTAATGACATTAAAGCAGCATAGAAAAATAGATAAAAATCTGTTATTGTTATTTATGAGAATATAGATGTGCATTCAAGGAGAGGAGGTGCACTTATGCATAGATGGAAAATCATTGTTTTGATTCTCATCATAGTTATTGTTATCGCTTTCGGGGGTATTATTGTTTTCAAGAACAAGACAAATGCGGATTTAGATAAAAATCATCAACGACTCATTCGTGAAGAATACAATATCACCCTGAGCTTCCGATATTTTTCAAAAGTTAGCAATAAAATAGATATTATGGAATTTCTCCTTCCCGAAGGCGAGACGACATCTATTTCCATAGATATCTGGAATCGAGCGCTGCTTGGTAGTATAAAAATCGAAATCCTGGATGGTAAGCAAAATGTCCTATTCAGACAATTCGGGAGAAGCATGAACAGGAAGAATGATATAAAGCTACTGGGTGGAAGTTATCAGCTCAAGGTCGATTTTACGAGCGCATTTTTCGGCGCCCTTGGTCTGGGGCTCAAGGGAGATATCGTGTGGTGTCAGTCTCTTGATGAAAGTCGTTTCACAGAAATATCCCCCGGACCTGAGGATGAATTCCATTGGCCCTATTTTCTTTATGTTCCGCAGGAAATAAAAAACGCTCGACTAATGATTATTCCCAACAACACTGGCGAATTCGATGATTTCAGAATCCATGAGGAAAAGGCTAAAGCAGAAAAGCTCTACCAGTATGCAGGCTGCGTCAGTTCATTTAAGACTTACCCAGGTGTGGGACATACTATAACCCCGGAAATACAGGAAGACATTGTAAAATTCTTATTGAATCTGTAAAGCTAGTTAAGCAGTTTTCCATATCTTTCTTGCAGGCATATTTGTATAATAGGCATAATTATCTATAATAAAATGCAGGGTTGAATATATAAAGAGGTCGAATGATGGAAAAAATTGAGATAATTGACACGAATGCAGATAATATTTGTGAATATGGTTTCTGTGGTTACAAAAACATTAAGCAAGAAGGATACAAGCGGAAAACAGATTGGTTAAAACAACGCTACTCTGAAGGTATGAAATTTAAAGTATTATACTCAACTAAAGATGGGTCTGTCGGTTTTATTGAGTATGTTCCAGGTAAATATACTTGGAGAGCAGTTGAAGCAAGTGGATATATGCTCATTCACTGTATAATGATCATGAAGCGTCAATATAAAGAAAAAGGCTATGGAACACTTTTATT
>CABWKN010000096.1:0-1379 GCA_902505605.1 Candidatus Guanabacterium sedimentis | reverse complement strand
TATGGAATCTTCAGCATAATATATAATGGAGAAATAATTGCCGACCACCCTATAAGCAATAAAAGGTTCGCTATCATTATGGAAAAGATTTTAGGATAATCTGTAATTGCATTGGCTCAAGCCTTCGCATAACTGCGGGATTATGGCTACGTTTCGCTCAGCCAAATGCCTTCAGCTATTCTCAAAGCCCGGGAATGCGTTTCAACATTTCAATTTTTCTCAAAAACATTTCCCTGAATTCCTGACCCTCTGGCAATCTGCCCTATTGGCTGTCAGGTTTTGTTCTATTTTAGAAAGTAATCATAGGGGGGTGCGGATTATACTGTTAAGACTTTTATGTGCGACTGGGATATAATAAGAGTAGAATTGGCACAAACGGGGTAAAAATTTTGGGAGTAGGGAGAATGGATTTAGACAATAAATTGAAAAAATTGAAGTTGGAAATGGAAATTGACCCAGCAGAGCTATCCCCTTTTTTGGAGAATTTTATTAAAGAACATATGGAGAGACTGGAAAGGGAAGGAGTGATATTTGGATTAAGCGGAGGGATTGATTCAGCAGTGGTAGCTGTTTTGTGTAAAAGGGCTGTGGGCTCGGAGAAGACCCTCGCTGTGATTATGCCCGAGAAGGATTCAAAAGTGGTACATATAGAAAATGCTATGAATTTTGCCAGTGAATTGGGGATAGAAACAAAGTTAATCGATATAACTCCATATCTCAAAAAAATTGGAATATATAAACTCTTTTCATTAAATAAAATCCCGTTATCGAAAAAATCAAAAGGAAGCTTGGTAAAAAAAGCTTATGAATTTTATGAGAGAAAAACAGGGGAGACCCCCTTCTCGGCAAGCATTCCGGGTTTCAGGGATAAAGGGTTCGAGCCTTATCTTAAAAAGATTAACGCATATTACCGAATAAAACACAGAGTGAGAATGCTGTTGCTCTATCTTTACGCAGAGCTCGAGAATAGATTGGTGGTGGGATGTGCCAATAAAAGCGAATATAAAATCGGGTTTTTTGTAAAACATGGATGCGACGATGCGGCTGATGTGATGCCACTTTTGAACCTGTATAAAACTCAGGTGAGAGCCCTCGCTCGATATTTAAATATCCCTCCGAAGATTTTGGAAATACATCCCTCACCCGATATTATTCCGGGCATAACCGATGAGCAAGCGATAGGAATCCCTTATGAAAAATTGGATTTGATTTTATTTGCCTTAGAAAAGGGATGGCGAAATTTTGAGATAGCTGAGGCGTTGGAAGTGGAGGAGAAGATGGTTAGGTATGTAAAGGATTTAACAAAAAAATCAGAGCATATGAGAAAAATCTATGTGCCTGAACATACTCTTTAACGAAGTAATCGTGGAGATGGCAGG
>CABWKN010000095.1 GCA_902505605.1 Candidatus Guanabacterium sedimentis | reverse complement strand
CCTCTTGCCGAGCATCAGCAGAGCCTGGATACGCGCCCTCGCTTCTCGAAGTCGGAAGGGCTTTATGAGGTAGTCGTCTGCCCTGAATTCCTGGGCGTTGATGAGCCCAATGAGCTCCTTTTCCGTCAGCACGCAGATAGTGGGGACATCGAATAAGGCGGGGATTCCAGCCAGAGACTTGAAGAAATCTGCCCAGCTCTTACCGGAGATTACCACTTCAGAAATTATCATCAGCGGCTTTTGATAGGCTAAAAACTGGTGGGCTTGGTCGAAGCTCTTCGCTGTATGGAAGGGATACCCGAGGTTGGCTACGGCTGCCTCCACCTTCTTTACCACATAGGGCTCCTCCCCTATAATCAGGATGGGATTTTCTTCCATGGCAGGACTATCTGGGCTCCCTGGCTTCCAGCTTGTGCCTTTGCTCTACTGCACAGAGGGAGTCAGTTATCCGCCGGATGATGGACAACACCGTCTTTTCAAAGTCTATATTATTGAGGATAGGACAATTATAATGCTCTGCCATCTCAATGATATATTTTTGAATGCGGTAGATGGAGTCAATGTTCTCCAGATATCTCTTGAAATGACGCCGGGATGCGGTATCCTGCCGAATGATGAACCTCTGCCGATAGGAATCCTTATCTAACACTACAATTATTATTTCAATGATATAAGCTTTGTCTTTATAAGCTTTGAGATTAATAAAGCCTGGCACCACATGCACCCCGTCGATAATCATGTGCATGTTTTCTTCTATCGCCCGATCAATCATCGCCCTGATGCATACGGCTACCCGCTCTACTTGTTCTCTGAATGCGCCGATAACCGGGTTTGCCTTATCTATGAAGGGATAGTCGAGCTCCTTCCAAGCAGAATACGAGGATGAATGAATAACCGGCAATAGGTCGGGGGAGAACATAATGCGCATAATCTGCCTCAATGAGTCGGTGGAGACAACCCGGGAGAACCCCAGTCTGTGAGCTACTTCAGCCGAGAGGGAGGACTTGCCAGCACCGGTGGCGCCGCCGATGAGAACCACCACCGGGCGATCGCTGGAGGAATACTTTCGCCAGATAAGGTAGCGTTCTGCAATGTTCTTGCCGTAATTCTTAAGCAGCGCATTGAAGGTCAAACGCTTGAGCTCATCATAGGTCACCTTGCTCTGCTTTTGCCGGGTAAGGGTGGCTTCAATCTGACGGGCTATATCATACGCGTTATTGGGTTCTAATCCAGCAGCTTGAATAGATTGAGAAAGTATCCCTTTGGAAAAAGGAAATCCAGAGTCCCCATCCTGAACTAAGATGGAAACTGGAGGCTGCTTGCGGGTGCGGTAGCTGCGGCTGGTATCTTCTCCACACTCCTTAAGCAACATTCTCTCCACTGTCCGGGCAAGCTCCTGCTTCTCAATAGTCTCCTTCCCTTTAAGCGTCTCCCTCACCTTAATGGCCAGACGATAAGCTTCCTGGAAGTCCAGACCGATATCCATAAGGGACTGAGTCAAAATCCCCCTGGAGAAGGGTATCTTCTCGTCTCCACTTACTACCCAGGGGTAAGTGCTTTTTGCCATCGAAATACAGCTCCATTCCTTTGTATATCTGATTGATTTAATTGAATTTTACTAATTATGACGTAAAAAGTCAAGAGAAAATATCTTCATATTCTCGCTGAGCTTGATTAAAAGGGATAGATTGAAAGCTGTACCCGTTCCCCGGCTTGCCTTTAATCCTCCAGTAGCTTGTGAAGCAGCCCATAGCGAACCCCCCTTGTGCTTACCACTATTTTCTCCCTTTTGTATCTCTCCAGGAAAGCACAGAGTATGGCGGCTCCCGCCAGGATGATGTCTGCCCTGAGGGGGTGCAGAGCGAGTCTCTCTCTCCGCTCTGCTATGGGAAGGGATTTAAGCCTTTCAATAACTTCTGTTAGTTGAGGGATGGTCAGCTTCTTCAGCTCTACCTGCTTGGGGGTGAACACCTTTAAGCCAAGCTCTACCGCCATCAGGGTGCATATTGTCCCTCCTACTCCCAAAGCCTGGGCTGAGCTGTCAGCCTGAGGAAGGAGCGATAATCGCTGCCGCAGTTTATGAAGGAGTCCTTCCCACTCCCCATCTCTTACCGGGTCGCTACGCAGATACTGCCGGGTGAGACTAACCGCCCCTATGGGCAGGGAGACCATTTTCTCTATCGCCCCCTCTCTTCCGTAGATTATCTCGGTACTTCCACCACCGATATCGAGCACTAATAGCGGGGTGTCGTCTGTATTATACCCCCGGACAAGGGCCAGAAAAGTGAGCCTGGCCTCCTCCTCGCTGGAGATAATGCGGATATGGAAACTACATTCCCTTTCCACCCTCAGGACGAAATCCCCGGCATTGGCAGCTGCTCTCAGAGGATAGGTTCCCACCGCGGCGAGCTTCTCCACCTGATGGGAATGACAGGTATGGGCAAAGCTCTTAAGGGTGGCTATGGTTCGTTGAATTGCTTTCTCACGCAGCCTCCCTCCTGTGGTTAATCCCTCTCCCAGGCGGGTCATCAGGGTGAGGTCTTCTTGTATGCTCAATCCCCCGTCACGGTTCGGCTCACCAATCAGGAGATGGAGTGAGTTGGTTCCCACCTCTATGGCGGCACAGGGGGAAGGAAGAAAACCCATGGCTCCCCTCTTCTGTCTCTGGGGGGCTACAGCTCGTCGTCGAAGCCGATTTCATCAAAGGGATTAACCACGCTGGAAGCTATATTAGACAGATGTGCGCTCACCCGACGGAAATAGCGAGCCAATAGGGTAAGCACCACGCACTTCCCCCTGGGGATTGAGCCTTTGGTGACTACATCCTTTATCAGTCGGTCGCAATTTGCCTTGATTCTTTTGTGCTTCTCCATAACCTCTTTCGCCTCGTCAAGGCGGCTCTCGATGAAGGCGTCGATTGTCTGCTGAAACATCGGGTGAATAAGCTGGCGCATTTTACGGCATTCTTCCACATACTTGTCCGTGCCCAGCTCATTCTCATACAATCTTCCCAGCTCAAAGATGCTCTTGGTGTAGTCTCCTATTCGCTCTACATCAATGACAATGCTGACCAGAACCAGGCAGGCGGGGAGGTCTTGCTTGGGGTTGACCGTCAGATGCTCCAGCATCATCCTCCTCACCACTTTCTCCCCCCGGTTAATCTCCACATCGTATTTGTGGAGGTCGATATCGGCTTCACGATTATACATCAGGGAATCTACTGCTGTAGAGAACATCTTCTCCTCCCGCTTGAGCATTTTCCTGGTCTCTTCCAGGGCCTGGAGAAGAAGCCCCCGTGTTTTTCGTCTGTCAAATATATACCTAAACAATTAGCCACCTCCATAGTAAAACTATAAAACCGGGAATGATATAAAAAATAATGAATAAATAAATTATAGCATATTTTCGGGCATTGCTGGCTACCTCTGCTATCCAGTTTGAGCAGTAGATGGGAATTCTCCTCAATGCCTTAAAGGGAAGAAAAAGGATTGCTCCCGAGATATTGAAGTTAAGGTGGACGAAGGCTATGGTGATGGCTGCGGGACTGCCGGTGACCAGCGAAGCCATAATGGCGGTTACCGGAGTTCCAATATTGGCACCCATAGCGTAGGGAAACATCTGCTCTAAGGTCAGGATGCCCGCTCCCGCCAGGGGGACAATAAGGGAGAGGGTCACCGAACTACTCTGAATCACCGCTGTGAGCACAAATCCCAGCAACATCGCCCGAAGGATATTCTTAAATAAGTATTCGTGAATAAACCTCTCGGCTCTTCTGACCACCAGCTTTTTCAACAAAGAGACCAGAAGCTTCAAAGAGAGGAACAATATAACCAGAGCCACAATCAGCGAAAGGATGCTATTCTGCCTGGTGACGCCAAGCAGGAGGTCAACTGCCGGTCGGGTGATGAGCTTTAAAGGGCTGGCAATCTTTATCAGCCCCACCCCGGAAAAAAGCCGGCACATCTGAGACGATATCCACTGGAGATACCCGGTGGTCATCTCTAAGGGAATAAAGATAGCGACAGCTAAAAGGTTGAAGAAGTCATCAACAATGGAGCATGAAAATGCTCTCCGGAACTCCTCTTTTCTGGTGATAAAGGCCAGAGAGACCAGGGTGTTGGTTATGGTGGTGCCGATATTGGCTCCCAGAACGATGGGGATGGCATTGGCTATGGGAACCACTCCCCCCGCTACCAGAGCTACTACCATGGAGGTGGTAACCGAGGAACTCTGTATGATACTGGTGGTCAATAATCCGATGAACAGCCCCACGAGGGGGTTAGCGGTTGTCCTGATGAGCTGCTCGGCAAAGCCGCTGCCGAAAAGCCGAAGGGAAACGCCCATCAGCTCTATGCTGACAAAGAAGCAATACAATACCCCCAGAAGCTCGGCTATGCTTAAGGCTAAAGGCGTTTTGTTGGGAGACATTTTATTACTTCTATAATGCCCATTCGTTTATCGGAAATCGGCAAGAATGGTAACTCTCCGGACACTTCTTTGAATGAGCTTCTTTATAACAGATTTTCAAGGAAATGTAAAGCTAAATTTTTTTAAATAGCTCCCCCTGAAGAGGCCCCTCGTTGAGTTTTGTCAAGGATACAGAATTTTATTTTTTTAGTGAGAAAGAAGGATGATAGTTGACAGGGATAGAGAGAAATGCTAAAATTTTTTCCATCTGGAGGTAGGGTTGCTTCGCCCGAGCCTTGATCGTGCAGTATGAAAGAGCTCGCAATTTAGACTACCCCCGGAGAATGTGGTAAAGATGGTCTTGGTTAAGCGAAGAAAGAATAGCTTCTTACAGGCTCACTTCTTACCTTTTTTCCCTGACAGCTTAGGAGCGATAGAAAAAGGGGAAAGGTTTTTACCAGTATATTCCCTCCAATTTTAAAGGAGAGAGCTATGGTAGATAGACAGAGGGTAATCTCCACAGGGAGAATGAGGGTCTTGCTGCTTTGCGGTGGCGCATTCCTTTCAGGGATGCTGGTCTGGTGGGGTATTTTTCTCGCGCGGACTAAAGGAGAACCGGAGCATCTCTCTCCCTCCAATACCCTTCTCCCGGTTTCCCAGGCTGCCCCTTCCGCAAGCCCTGTGCCTCCCTCCCAAGCTCAGGAGGAGATCACCCAAAACCGCCGCAATGCCATTGTAACTGCCGCTAAGAAGGCGAAACCCGCGGTGGTAAGCATCGGGGTCACCGTTACCAGAGCTTATCGTCCTCTGGACCCCTTTTACGACAACTTCTTTGACTCTTTCTTCCGCGATTTCTTTTATCCCCGGAGATACCGCCAGCAGATACCCCGCATTGGCTCTGGCTTCGTATTCGATGAGCGGGGCTACATCCTCACCAATCAGCATGTGATTAGCGGGGCGGAGGAGATCACATTGACGCTAAGCGATGGAAGGCAGTTCCAAGGAAAGTTGATGGGAGAGGACCGGGCTTCCGATGTCGCCGTCATTAAGATTGACGCAGAAAATCTCCCGCGTGTCGAACTGGGAGACTCTGATAATCTGATTACCGGGGAATGGGCCATAGCCATCGGCAACCCCTTCGGCAATCTCATAGAGGAATCGCAACCGACGGTAACCGTGGGCGTCATTAGTGCCACTAACCGCTCATTCCGGCCTGAGTCCAGCCAGGAGCATATCTATCGGGATATGATTCAGACCGACGCCGCCATAAACCCCGGCAACAGCGGGGGGCCCCTGGTGAATGCCGAAGGTAAGGCCATTGGAATAAACACCTTTATTTTCACAAAAAGCGGCGGCTCGCTGGGAATTGGCTTTGCCATTCCCATCAATAAGGCAAAAAGGGTCGTGGAAGAGCTTATCCGCTACGGCAAGGTCCGACCGGTCTGGTATGGGTTCCAGGCACAGGATGTAACCCCCGAGTTTGCCCAGGCTTTAAGTCTCGAACAAGCCAGAGGGATAATCGTTACCTATGTGGAAAAGGGCAGTCCCGCCCAGCGGGCAGGGCTTGCCAAGGGAGATGTTATCCTTGAGGCAGATGGGCGGCGTATAGCCGATGCCGAAGACGCTAAGCTTATGTTTTACAGCCATCTGGTAGGAGATTCCATCACCATTACTGTGCTGCGTAAAGGAAAAAGCCAAACATTGACCATAGTATTGGAAGAATATAAATAGCCCCAGCTGGAAAGGAGGCGGAAAACATCAAGGTAGATCTTCATATTCATAGCACTATATCCGATGGTCTCTATCCCCCTAAGGAGGTGGTTGTTCGGGCATCCGCTAATGAGCTGGATATTATTGCCATTACAGACCACGACTCCATAGGAGGTATTGACCAGGCATCTAAGGAGGCTCAGGCCAGAGGACTTACCCTCATACCGGCAATTGAGTTTAGCTGCACCCTGGAGGGAAGGGATGTCCATATCATTGGCTACCTCACCGACTGCCATAATCACGACCTGCTTGCATGGGTTTCCGACTTTCAGCAATCTCGCCGACTGCGGCTGAAAGAGATGGTCGCCATCCTCCAATCTCTTGGAATCGACATCAACCTTCAGGAGATTGAGGGAGACCGCCGTGCAGAGTCTATGGGGCGACCTCATGTTGCGGAGGCCATGGTGAGAAAGGGCTATGTGAACACCACCAACGAAGCTTATGATAGATACCTCCGCAAGGGAGCCCCGGCTTTCGTCCCTAAAAAGAAAGTCCTTCCATGGGAGGTCATTGAGCTTATTAACACCTGCGGTGGCATTTCTGTCTGGACACATCCTGAAAGGGAGATTTTCTCCTCCTATATTGAGCTTCTTTGCTCCCGCGGTCTGCATGGGGTGGAGGCCTTCAACCCAAAGCTTAAGCCGGTCGATACTGAATTACTGCTACAAGCCACCCGGAAATATCGCCTTCTGGTCACCGGAGGCTCTGATTGGCACGGACTGGAAACGGATAAACCTCTGGGCAATTTCTTCATCGATTCGAAAAAGATTAAGCCCTTCTTTGACCTCTATCAGAGGCTGAAAGAAGAGAAAAGCTCCTCTTAGTCACCGCAAGTAAGACATAACCCCGTCTGTCAATATTCTTAATTTATTGATAATAAGGCAGTTATCATATAGCACAATCTTTAGGCATACTGCTCTAACCCCTTCTTAGTTTCGTATTTAGGAGATTGAACAAGGGGTTTTCCACAGAGTTTTACACAGTTTCTGTGGAAGGGAAGGCAGAGCCGGAGATAATAAAAAGTAGTAAAATTGCCTTGCAATAAAGATAGATTTATGGTATAAAATTGGTATATAAAGGTTTATTGCATAAACATAAAGCCCGAAGTGGGGATTACCTGCTTATGGCGATAAGTGACATATTTATCTTTGAAGAAGAATACAGCAAGCTGAATTCCATTATCGGCAGGCTTAGAGAGGAAGCTAATGCTAAGGTAGTCTTCCTGGTGGACAAGAATGGTCAGCAGATTGCTGTGGATGGAGAGCTGCACAACCTGGACACCACATCGCTCGCCTCATTGACTGCAGGGAATGTGGCAGCTACCGATGGGCTGGCTCATCTGTTGGGGGAAAAGGAATTCACCATACTTTTCCACGAAGGGGAGCGAGACAACATCCACATATCCGTCATTGCTCAGCGGATCATACTGGTGGTGATTTTTGACCACCGTTCATCCCTGGGCTTGGTTCGCCTCAGGGTAAAAAAAGCCTCCACTGAGCTGACCCCTATTTTCGAAACTATCCTGCAGAAGGTCTCCCAGAAAAGGGAAGCCATAAAAAAGAAGTTCACTTCCCCCTTTGCCGAGATTACTGATGAAGATATAGAAAACCTTTTCCAGAGCTGAACATCCCGAAGCAAAATGATGGTATCGATACTGCTCTTTAACCAAGGCTCAACATCACTGCTCAAAAAGCCATGGCATATGTTAACTACGCAACTCAGGAAATAAACTGTAAGATTGTCTATTATGGACCGGGGTTGGGGGGTAAAACCTCCAACATCAAATATATCTACAGCAAAATCAACCCCGAACTGAAGGGTAAGCTCATCTCCCTGGCTACCGAGACCGACCGCACGCTGTTTTTTGACTTTATGCCCCTGGAGCTTGGCTCTGTCAAAGGGTTCAAAACCCGGCTTCACCTGTACACGGTCCCCGGGCAGGTCTTTTACAACGCCAGCCGAAAGCTCATCCTCAAGGGTGTAGATGGAGTCATCTTAGTGGCCGACTCCCAGATTGAACGAATGGATGCCAATATCGAATCGATCCGCAACCTGCAGGAGAACCTGCACGAGCTAAGCTACGAACTCCATGAACTCCCCTATGTGCTCCAGTTAAACAAAAGAGACCTCAACCCTATCTCCACCGTGGAGGAAATGAGAAACAAGCTCGGGGTGAAGAACGAGCCGGTGTTCGAGGCTATCGCCGTCCAGGGAATAGGGGTCTTCCACACCCTGAAGGAGATGGCAAAGCTGGTGCTTATCGACCTTAAACGCAAAATGGGCTGAGGGGGCTGAGCCCTCCCACCTTTAAGCCCCAGGATGAAGATGCTATTGACAAAAAAAGGATAAGGGTGTAAAATTTTGTCTGCGCTCCTCAGTAGCTCAATTGGCAGAGCATCCGGCTGTTAACCGGAGGGTTGTAGGTTCAAGTCCTACCTGAGGAGCCAGTTTTTTCAATAACTTAGAAGAATTGCCTTCCGCTCAGTATATCCAGTATGTAATTATTGATTTGGATACATCTGCCTTTTTTATTTTCTCACGCAGTTTGAATTTCTATCTTTAAGATTTCGATATGATTATATATCTTCTACCATAAGATATATATAACCTTGAATTTTAATAACACAAGGATGGTGCTCACAAATCTGATTGCCTGTCTCTGGCAAGCGGTAAGCTAATAGATTATATGCTTGAGGGCATCACACCATAAAAAATTGGTTTGTAAATAGGTATTTCGCAATTTATCTATTATTTCCATTTTATGCTTGACACGGCAATATAAATGGATTATCTTTAAGCTAGAAGAACACGAGAGCCTAATGTTTTAAAAAAATGCCTACCGTGGATGCCGCTCCATGGTGCATACCTCCGACATTAGGCTCTCCGTGATAATAAAGTAGTATCCGCTGCTTTTTTTATACGGGGGATAAATTCTCTTTTTGATTACAATGAATGTTGCCATCTTTCAAAAGTAATAGAGAGCTTTCAAGCCTTATTATGTCTTCCTTGGTATATTGATTTATCTATATGCTCATCTATGTGTTTTTTTCTCATATCTCAATTTTGGTTTAAATCTTATTATTTTCATTGCAAATTCTTCTTATCTTGTTTTTTCTTGCTGAGTCTATCTTTCTTTGATGATGATTCAAGCCTTACTCATTTTTTGGTGTGTGCAGCACTACTGAAAGGTATTACTTTCTTTATGCTTGCTCGATTTTTGCGAACGCGGATGAAGGGTTCCCCATAGCTGATTATCTTCAGCCTAACGCTGTGACTTAACCATACAATAAGGTAAGACGCTCAGTAGTTGCTTTTGCCTAAGTGGACTTCGCCCTGGGCGTTTACCGCTCCGAAGGCTTTGAAGCTCCTTATAAATGTCCCATCGGCCTTGAACAACTTGACCATGGAGCTGCCCCCCTCACCATGACCGCAAATGATTTCATCAATATCGTCGTTATCTATATCAGCCGCGGTTATCTGCACATCACCATTAGGATTGCCGCTAAACCCAAAAGCGGTAAATTCTCTGATTAAAGTGCCGTCCTTTTCAAACAGCTTAACCAGGTTGCTCCCTATGTAACCAGTGGCGGCGGCGATCTCCAAATCAGCGTCGGCATCAAAGTTACCCACCGCCAGACGCACTTCACCGCAAAGGTTATCAGCCGCATCAAATGCTACGAAGGAGCGGATGAGGGTGCCGTCATAGTTGAATATCTTCACCCGGGAGCTGCCTCCCTCACCCATGCCGGCCACTATCTCGTCAATCCCATCGGCGTTCTCCAGGTCACCGGCTGCCAGGTGAACCTCTCCCTGAGCATTGGCCGCCCCAAAGGCTTTGAGGCTGGTGATGAAAGTGCCATCAGTCTCAAAGACCTTGACCCATGACTGCCCCCCTTCGCCCTGAGCTACGGCTATCTCGTTATCGGAGGTGTCAGCATCGAAGTTGCCTATGGCCAGATGCAGCTCACCATAGATGTTGGCTGCGCCGAAGGCTTTGAAGCTGCTGATGGGGGAGCCGTCCACCTCAAAGAACTTCACCCATGACTTCCCCCCTTCACCCTGACCGGCGGCAATCTCATCCAGGCTGTCGGCATCCATATCACCCACCGCCAGGTGGACCTCACCCTGGCTGTTCACCGCACCGAAGGCTTTGAAAGTGCTCAAGCCGTTTCCCAGCATGCTGAAGGCCTTTATCCAGCTTGTTCCGCCAATACCGTGAGCGGTGATAAAGGCACCTCCGCCGGCAACCAGATAAGTTTGACCGACCAGAGTGCCTGCACTAAGGGCAGGGGCGCCGATGATGATGTCGTCGTAATCGTCTCCGTTCACATCACCACTAGATACCGCAAGGCCAGCTCTACCTCCCGCATTATCCCCGAATACGGTGATGTCTGCTGATTGGGTATCCAGGTCTATGATATATGGGAAAGATGAGAAACTTTGACCAAATATGACATAGGTCTCCCCGGCAGAGTTGCGTCCACCGGGGTCAGCACTATCTGCGCCAATAATTATGTCGTAGTATCCATCGCCATTGACATCCCCGCTGGCCACCGCCTCTCCAGAATAATCCCCGGCATCATCCCCGCAGACGGTGATATCGGCCTGGTCAGTGCTCAAATCTATGGTATAGGGTGGGGACCTGACTCTTCTACC
>CABWKN010000094.1 GCA_902505605.1 Candidatus Guanabacterium sedimentis | reverse complement strand
GGGCTGATTTCACCGAAGCCATAATTTTTCCGTCATCAATGGTCTCCCCCAGGGTGCGGCGTTCTTTTCTCTCCGCCTTTTCTGGATTGACCCGGATGAGGTTCTTCACGCTTTCCACATCCTTCACTTGGCTGGCTATTTCGTAGGCTAACTCCTTCTGCGCTTTTGAGGCTACCTCCCCTTCCAGAGTTACTATCCCTTCCCGGGCGGTCACCTTTATATCGAAGGCTCTGAAGTTTTTATTTAGTGCAATAGCAGTTTTTACCCTTCCCATGAGCCCGATATCCCCCCCCATATCCTCCACTTTCTCCCTAACTACTTCAAAATCGGAGGAAGGGGACCTTTGTTGAAGGAAATAATAATAGCCGACGGCTATAATCCCTATCAGGATGATGAGAAAAACAAGCTTTTTCATGACAGCATTCCCCCACTAACGCAAAAGTAAAAAATAAGCAATGCCGAAATAGATAGCTAAGCCTATAATATCGGCAGTAGTTGTCACCAAGGGTGCGCCGGAAACAGCGGGGTCTGCTCCCATCTTCTGCAGGGCTAATGGACCGAAGCTCCCCACCGCAGCAGCGGCAATCATGGCGCAAAAGACACTCAGGGAGACGGTGAAGGTCAAAAAGGGGATACTCCCCATCTGAAGCCTGGTGATGAACCCCAGCATCACTCCATATACCGCTCCCAGCAGAACCGCTACCATCAACTCTCTGAGGATGACCTTCCAGAAATTTTTGATATTAACCCTCCCGGTGATCAATCCTCTACTTACAATGGTGGAGGACTGAGTGGCCACATTACCCCCCATGCCCATAACTACCGGGATAAAAGCGGCCAGGGCGATGACCCTGGTTAAAAGCCCCTCGAAAGAGTTAATAATGTTGGCGGCAATTATCTGCCCCACCCAGGGGACGAAAAGCCAGGGGAGCTTGGTAAGGAAATTCCTCATGGTCGATTTACCCAAGATGGTCTCCGTCCCTACTCCCGCCAACTTCAGCATGTCCTCGGTAGCTTCCTCCCTGATGACATCTACCACATCATCTACGGTTATAATGCCCAACAATTTCCCCTGTTCATCCGCCACCGGGACTGCCAGCAGATTGTAGCGGGCAACAATACGGGCAACCTCCTCCTGGTCGGTATCGGGGTGGACACTTATCACATCGGGGCTCATCACATCCCTCAGTTTGGTATCCGGGGGGACCAGGAGCAGCTGCCGCAGGGAGATCACCCCCAATAAATGGTTATACTTACTCACCACATAAAGGTAGAAAGCCATCTCCACATTGGTAGACTTTTGCAGGTATTCAATGGCTTGCTTCACCTGGGCATCTTCAGGCAGGGCAAAGAATTCGGGGATCATAATCCTCCCGGCGGTCTTCTCCCCGTAGCGGAGCAGGTCTTGAACCTCCACCGATTCTCTCTCCCGCATAAGCTCAAGCAGCTCCTCCCTCAGCTCATCGGACATATCGCCCATAATCTCAGCCCGGTCGTCAGAGGGCAATTCCTGGAGGATGCTGACTAACTCCTCTTTGCCGCAATTATTAAGAAAAGATATACCTACTGAGGGGTAAATCTCCCTCAAAATATTCGCTGCTCGCTTAGTGTTTTGCGCTGTGAGGATGGCAAAGAGGGACTTCCGGTCGTGGTCGCTCAGACTGGTCATAATGCGGGCAATATCGACTGCCCGCACATTGCTCAATAGATGGACCACCCTTTTAGCTGCTCCTCGGTGGAGTAACTTCCTGAGTGGTTCCAGCAGAACCAGAACATTCGGCTGATACATTTCTCTTTTCATTTTGTCCACTAATGATAGCATAACTTAGTAAAAATGTGAACATATTTTTGCCCTGATTAACTTCAGCATTTACTCTTATTATAAATCCCTTCTTATCAAAAAAGTAAGGCTCTCACTCACAAAAATAGCTCACTTCGCTGTCAAAATCAAAGCTGAAAACTTCTCTTATCTTTCCCCCAGAATGAAATAGATCTTTGACAAAGGAATTGCTGAGGCGAAACCCTGTAGCAAGAGGAGAAGACTCACTTCCTGATGAAAGCCGCTGCGGCTAGGATGAGTTAGTCTGTATATAGCTCCATCAGAAATACGGGCAACAGGCAAATAACTATAAGAGAGTTAATCCAGCCCGCTGAATCGAAATGAAGATGAATTACATGCCGGCAAATTATAGAAATAAGAGCACGTAAGTAACCTATTTATTTAAAGTGGTGAGCTTAGAAGTTCCTCTGGCTATTGCATACCGAGTCGTTGCAGGAACCGCTCGTCCTGCCGCCATCCCCTTTTCACCTTCACCCAGAGCTGGAGGAAGACTCTGGAGTTAAGAATCCTCTCTATATCCTGGCGCGCCTGAGTGCCGACGCGCTTTAGCAGAGAGCCATCTTTGCCTATGATAATCCCCTTCTGGGACTTTTTATCCACATAGATAATGGCTTTAATCCTTATCAGCTTTTTCTCCTCATCAGACTTAAAGCTGTCTACCATGACGGTGGTAGAGTAAGGGAGCTCTTCTCTGGTATGCGAAAGAATCTTCTCCCTGATGAGTTCAGCAACTACTAATCTCTCTGATTGGTCGGTGAGTTGGTCGGGTGGGAAATAAGGAGCACCAAGGGGAAGATATTCTAATATCTGATCTCTCAGCCGATCGAGGTTGTCTCCCTGTAAGGCTGAGACAGGGATGAACTCGGCAAAGGGATAGAGGCTCTGATATGTATCGATGAGGGGAAGCAGGTTTTCTTTTTTTATGAGGTCGATTTTATTAAGGAGGAGAAATACAGGGGTGCGTATCTTCTGCAATTGGTCAATTACAAATTGGTCTCCTTTTCCAAAGGGCTGGCTGGCATCGACCATAAAAAGTATCAGGTCGACATCCTTGAGTGACTGAAGCGAGAGCTCCACCATCCTCTGGCTGAGTTTATATTTGGGCTTATGAATTCCTGGAGTGTCTATGAATACAATCTGCCCCTCGGGGTAAGTTTTCACCCCCTGGATGCGCCAGCGGGTAGTTTGGGGCTTATCGGAGACGATGGCAACCTTCTCCCCCACAAAGCTATTCAACAGGGTCGATTTCCCTACGTTGGTCCGCCCGACTATACTGACAAAGCCCGATTTGAACTGGCTCATAGCCTGGTGACCCTGACCTTGCGAATACGCCGCTGGTCCGCCTCTAATATATCAATCCTTACTCCCCGGTGTTCGAAACTCTCCCCACTTTTGGGTATTCTCCCCAGGGTGTTGAACACCAGCCCGCTAATGGTCTCGAAGCCCTCTTCCCGGAGGTCAACCCCCAAGACTTGGCTAACCTCATCCACATCGGTCTTCCCTATAGCAATTACAACGCCATCCCCCTCCCTGACTATCAGCTCAGCCTCCTGGTCATACTCGTCCCATATTTCCCCTACAATCTCCTCCAGTATATCCTCAATAGTCACCAGCCCAGCCGTTCCCCCATATTCGTCCACCACGATAGCAATATGCCTCTTCCCGATTTGCAGCTCCCTCAGAAGGTTTCCTACTTCTTTGGTTTCGGGCACGAAATAGGGAGGTCGCATAAGAGGAATAAGTGGGGTATCATCGGCCTCTTCACCCAGGTAGTCAAATACCTCCTTTGCGCTTATGATGCCGACTATATTGTCTATCTGACTGCTGTAAACTGGTATGCGGGAATATTTTTTCTCCTTAAGGAGCCTCTTGAGGTCGCCTACGGTAGCCTCCTTTTTTATGCAGACCATATCTACCCGCGGGGTCATTACCTCGCGAACCATAGTATCGCCAAACTCCACTGCGCTCTTGATGAGCTTCCCCTCGTCCTTCTCAAAATAACCCTTCTCCTCCCCTACATCGATGTATGCCTTTATCTCCTCTCGGGCAGCCTCTTCAGCCTCCTCGGTGACCTCTCTCTTCCCTCTATTGGATGCAGCCTCGCCAACAAAAGAGAGGAGCTGAGTAATGGGGTAGAGCAAAAGATAACTAAACCGAAGCAGAGGCAGGAATACTGTCAGATAAACCCCGGGAGAGATAAATGAGAAAAGCCGAGGCAATAGGAGAAGGAAAACGAAAACCACCACTCCTCCCAGAAGCAAAGCGGTGAGGAAGGGGTGCTGGGGGAACTTACTGAAGCTGAAATCAGCAATCAGAATAAGCAAAACTCCCACAAAGAGGAGTCTTCCCAACTGGAGAATAACAGCAAAATGGACCGGGCTGCGGAGAATATGCAGCCGGGAAAGAAGCCCTCTCCCTCGTTTTCGCTCCGATAGCTGCCACCTGGCACCCTCTGGCAAGAAGGAATATGCCTCCTCCAGCAAGGAAAAAAGCGTCGACAGAACCAATGCCGCCGCAAAACCTATCAGCTTTGTGACAGGATAACTCAATCCTGACCCTTCACCTCGCTCTTAATAAACCCTGACGAGGGCTGGGAATCCTCTTCCAGGCTTTTCAGTACCTCTTTTTCTTTGGCTTCCATCTCTCCCTTATTAGTGGTATGGTCGTAGCCCAACAGATGAATAAGCCCGTGAATGAGCAATATCTTTACTTCCCGCTCTAAACTATGCCCTAATTCCTCTGCCTGACGAGAGGCAGTCTCCAGGGAAATGATGATATCCCCTAAATTCCTCTTCCCCTCCGGAGTGAGTCCCTTCAGAGGAAAAGATAACACATCGGTGGGCTCCGGAACACTCCGATAAGTCTGGTTATAATATCTCATTTCCTCGTCCGAGACAAAAACCACGCTCACCTCATCAGCTTGGACCCTCAGCAATTGTAGGATTCTTTTGGTCAATCCCTTTATTTTATTCGGGGCGATGCGCGGCTTTTGCAGATTGTTTCTTACCAGAACCTCCATTGCTCACCTTCTTCTGCTTGGCCTCAAATTCATATCCCGGATAACCAACCCGCTCGTGATAGATGCTGGGCAAAAATTGGATAAAGCTGAGGGAGATTTGCTGAAGGTCTCGGAAGGTGAGGTCACACTCATCAAGCTGACCATCGATAAATATATCGTTAATAACCCTCTTCACCAGTCCCTTAAGACGAGCGGGGGTGGGGTCGGTTAAGGTGCGGGAAGCTGCCTCCACGGCATCGGCTATCATTATAATAGCAGCCTCCTTAGTTTGAGGCTTAGGACCAGGATAGCGGAAATCTTTTTCGTCCATCTCCTGAATTTTGGGGTCCTCCATCTGCTTTGCCTTCTCGTAGAAGTAGCTTATCAACCGTGTGCCGTGATGCTGGGGGATTATATCAATAATAGAGCGAGGGAGGTGATGCGTTTCCGCCATCTCTATTCCCTCTTTGACATGGCTTATAATCACCAGGGCACTCATATGCGGGGAAAGCTTATCGTGCCGATTTTCGAAGCCAGCCTGATTTTCGATAAAATATTCCGGCTTATCCATCTTCCCTATATCATGGTAAAGGGTAGCTACCCTCACAAAAAGCGAGTTGGCATGAATAGCTCTGGCTGCTTCTACGGCGAGATTTCCCACTACAATACTATGATGATAAGTTCCTGGAGCCTGAAGAGCTAACTCCCTCAATAGCGGTCGGTCTAAATTGGACAACTCCAGCAGCCTGACATCGGTGGTTATGTTGAAGAAAGACTCCAGCGGCGGCAGAAAAGCCGAGGCAACCACGGCTGCTATTACCCCCCCGGCAAATCCACAAAACAGAGCAAAGGAAGTCTGCTGTAAGTCTTGCAACTGCTCCCTGAAGGCGGCAATGGTCAATATAGCCACTATATTTACCAAACTGATAATCAAACCAGACTTGAATATGGAGGAGCGCTCTCTGTACTGAAAAATACCGTAAATAGCAGTTAAGCTGCCAGCAATGGCATAAAAGGTGAGGAAGAAGTCTCCTCCGGTCATAATGCCGACGAATATGCCGAAAATAAGGGAGAAGGTTACCGCCATATGGGTATCGACCAGCAAAACGACCAGCATTGCCCCGGCGGCAAAGGGTATGGCATAAAGATAAGAGCTGACATTGTTGAAGGGCGGACGACCAAAGTAATCACCCAGGGAGTTGGCGAAGTACATGGAGAATTTGGTTATCAGCAGGGTAGTCACTAAAATCACACCCACCATAATATAAAGATTCTTAAGCTTGGTATGGCGCATCTGATAATATTCGATGTATCTCCACATAGAAAAAAGGAGTATCAGAACGAAGAGAGTCACTCCCATAATGGTAAGAAGGCCTCTGCCCGGTTTCATCCCTTGTGCCAGGGCATTCAATTTCAACAGGGCGAGCTCATTGATGCGGTCCCCCTCGCGAACAATGATCTCCCCCTTGGTAACCTGATAAAAGACCGGCTCTACATCTCGGCGCGCTGACTCTATCCTGTTGTCGGTCTCTACCCGATTAAAAACAAGATTAGGTGTCATCAACGGCTGCAGAAAGGATAACAGCAAGGTTCGTTGTCGGTTGGAGAGGGTTGTCTCTTCTCTTAATAGCCTCTCCAATTGATCTTTGACCTGCATCAGGTCGATTATCTGCTCTAAATTATTGACCTCAACCTCCTGGAAGCTGGAGACATCCCTTCTTATAATTCCCTTCTCATTGTAAGGTGCTAAAAGGAGAAGATTGCTGACGATGTCCAGGCTCATAATGGTTCTCACCGTGGCGAGAAGATACTCTTCCAGCTTTTCATCAAATTTTTTCTGTTCAAATAGCTCCAGCACATCATTTGAGATGGGAAAAGGTATACTCTGGCGGAGAGCATCACTGAGGCTTAGTGGAACCTCAACCGGACCTTCCCCTTTTTTGGCAGCTGGGGAGGTCTTGGCTCTGGAAATCTCTTCCAGCTTCTCCCTGCCCGCGTTAAAGACCATGGTAATTTTATTTTCCACATCTGGCAGCACCCTGCTGTCGTAATCAAACACCGGGAGAACCTTCTCCTCAGCCCTGCTCATTTTTTCGGCAGTAGCCTCTTTATCTTCCGCATTGAAATCGTAGGGGGCTTTGATATCCGAAGTGGCAATCTGGTTGAGGCTGTATTGCCGGACAGGCAGGCTCTGCCGGGGGAGCAGTATCAAGGTCATTATAATCAAAAAGGCAATGGTAAAAATATGCGGCGTTTTGAACAAAATATCAATAAACCTCTGGGGGAATATACTTCTCTGCCAGAGCCTTCTCCTGAGAGGACGCCGCTTGCTTGGAGGTTCCTTCCCGGAGCTGCTGTAGTTGTTAGATCGTCTCTCTTTCACCTTATTCATTGGTATTTAGAATGCGATTAATTTCTTCCCTTACCATCTGGTTTGCTTTTTCAGGTGTCCATTCCATCATTTGCTGGACGGTGAAATTTTTGCTTAATGATTCTATCACTTTATACCCCAACCAGTATTCCAAACTTCGCTGGAATTAAAGGGTTGTCTGATGGATCAATGAAGTATTTATTATACTTCTGATAATCAAAACTTTGCAAGTCATTGAGAAATTCTCTGGTATAAAGTATAAAATTATCCTGGTATTGGCTGACAAAATCCTCCATAATACCGGGTCGTGGAATTCCAGGGTAAACCTTTTCGGTAGCATAGACGGTCAACCCTTCAAAAAAAGAGATAAACAACGGACCTTCACGCTGTATAAAAGCAAAAATATTGACATCTTCCCCGTATTTTTCCATGATAATAGGAATAATATTTTTAAAATGCAGAGCATGAAAGGTTTCGTGCACAATAATTGCTTTAATATAATCTTGATTTCTCATCCGGCTTACTATTTCCAAGCCAAAGTAGAGTATGAAATCACCGTTATACGGCCTGCCAGCTCCACTGGAAATATTTAAAGAAGGTATGATGTAATAGGTGGGGACTATTTTTTCTGCAGGGACCAGCTTTTTTAGGTCCTCCAATCCCTGAGGTATCAGCATCTTCAATTCTTCTTCTTTGATTTTCATTCTTTCAATATCATCTTCTTTTAGAGAGCCTAAAAAACTCTTTAATTTCTGAGATTTAAATTGACTTAATTGCTCTCCGCTCAGCCCTTCATAGATAACTTGCCGATAAAAATCCGAATGTTGGGACTCAAAAAGACTATCCCATAAAGCCATTTGCTCTTCCAGTGGCTCATCTTTTGCTTCTTGCCAGAAAAGATAAAAATCTGGCATAAAGGAAATTACTCTGAAGGAAGGTGACTTTTCTTGAGAAGAAATCATATTTGCCAGCATCAGACAAAAAACCAATAAGCTTAGCACAATAAGAATGCTATTAATCTTCACCGATAATTTTTTAGACATATTTCCCTTTCCTCTTTAAAAATAAAAAAGCTGCATTTCATAAAAATGGAGAGCCATTTTCAAAGCGATTTTAAGGTGAACTCTTGGGTTCTTCTTGCTGGGAGTAGCTTTCATACGCCTGGATAATCTCCTGGACCAGTCTATGACGGACTACATCGCTTCGGTCGAAGTATATAAAAGAGAGTTCCTTGATGCTGGCTAATATTTTTATCGCCTCCTTTAGTCCTGACTTCTTGCCTAGAGGGAGGTCTATCTGGGTTATGTCACCGGTTATGACCACCTTGGAGTTTAGACCTATTCGGGTCAGTAACATCTTCATCTGTTCCATGGTGGTATTTTGAGCCTCATCGATGATTATGAAAGCATCGCTTATGGTTCTCCCCCTCATAAACCCTATGGGTGCAACTTCAATCCACCCTCGCTCAAGAAGCCGGTGAACCTTATCTGGAGTCATCAGCTCGTGGAGGGCATCGTAGAGCGGCTTTATGAAAGGGTCCACCTTCTGGGCAATATCTCCGGGCAGAAAGCCGAGCTTCTCCCCGGCTTCCAGCGCAGGACGGGTAAGGATAATTCTACTCACCGTCTTATTATGAAGAGCAGCCACTGCCATAGCCACCGCCAGGAATGTCTTTCCTGTACCTGCTGGTCCTATGCCAAAGACGATATCGTGCTCCTTAATCGCCTCAATGTATTTCTTTTGGTTCAGGCTCTTGGGGGTGACCTGCTTCTTGTCGGAGGGGTAGATCCTCGTTTTTAAAAAGAAATCCTCGAGCGAGACATTCATATTATCCCGCAGAAGCCTGATAGCCACTTTGAAATCGCCGTTTCTAATGGTGTATCCCTCTGCTATCAGGCGGGAGAACTCCTTCAGAATCTTCTCCGCTATGTGAATCCCTTGTTCATCTCCATCAACTGTAAGGCGATTTCCCCGAGCTGAGATATGAATCTCCAAGTCTCCCTCAAGTAGCTTAAGATTCTCGTCGTGAATCCCGTAAAGAGATTCGAGTCCTTCATCCGGCAGGTTAATGCTCTTCATTCTCAAGTCTAATCAATAAAAAATAACTCTTGCCCCCTGCTTTTACACAGACAGGGGGCAAGAGCTCACCTTAGTTGAAAAGTTGCTTACTTTCCATCAAAGAGGTAGTTAGGAACAGGCCAAGGTCTGTTTTTAGCGAATTTGATGGCAGCCTTCACTTCCTCCTCAGGAACATCTCTGGGGATGACAAAGTTCTGATCGGGAAAGATAAGGTCAGGATCTTTTATCTGATCCTTATTAGCATTGTAGATGAGGGGCCACTGGAAGGGATCCTGGTAAATCTTTTCGTATTCGGATATCTTCCACAGGCATTCGCCTTTCTGAACCACCCAATTCCTTGGTTTTGCCCTGAGAGCTTCTTCTTCGGCTCTTCTTCGGGCTTCCTCCTCTGCTCGCTTTCTCTCTTCAATGCGCCTTATTTCTTCCTCCGCAGCCATTTTGGCCTGCCCAGCTTTGGCTGCTGCGCTATCCGCCAGCTGGGGAACCCTGAGGTAGGCACACTCATCTTTCATCGTCTCCTCTGCTGTTGCCAACAGGTTCTTCGACTCGGAGAGAAGAGCGGAGGCATACTCTGCTGCTTTCGCCCTTTCAGCTTCTGCGATGGCTGCTTTCGCTTTCTCAATAGACTCCTCAGCTTTTACCTTAGCCTCTTGCTGGGTATATTCGGCTTTCTTCTCAATCTCATCAGACAGAGCAATCACCTCTAACGCGGCGGCTTTGGACTCCTTGCACTTTTTCTGGTCAAACCAGTCATGAGACTCCTTCATCTTATCCTGGGCTTTCTGGAAATCTTCAGGCACATAGTCCTCAGCGCATTTCTCCTGCACGCTGGCTAACGCTGCCTCGGCATCGGCTACCTCCTCGGGGGGTTTACGGCAACATCCTGAAAAAGCGATTAACCCCACAATGATAACGGAAAGGAGCACCAAGGTAAAATAATTCTTCCTCATCTAACTACATCACCTCCTCATTTTCTTTAATAGTTAATAAAAAATTCACTCTCCACCCTTATTAATGGGTTTTATCTCCTCTAATTATTAATAAAATACATTACTTGAAAATAATAGTCA
>CABWKN010000093.1 GCA_902505605.1 Candidatus Guanabacterium sedimentis | reverse complement strand
CAAAGCTCCTTCGCAACTAAGAAGCGACCTCCCCTCCATAGCTGACCATATCATTTCTAAGTCTTTGGAGGCTGAGCCCGATGACAGATATACTAACATTGAAGAGATGAAAAGCGATATTCTAATATATTTTTATATCATATAATGCTATTGATGTAAAGTTAAAAAAGTTGAATAATATTTCTAACATAGGGACAGGATGGTGTATAATTAAATATCAGCTGGGTAATGTATAAAGCAATACATTGGTTGCAAAGATGAAGAAAGCGCTCCTTTTCATTATGTGTTTTATTTTTGCAGGGCTCCCCCTGCTTAACGGACAGTCCTCTTCTCAGACCATTTTCTTTCGGGGAGAGGTAAGCGTAAGGGGAGTCCCTTTTACCGGATTGGGCTATTTCAAATTTGTCATTACCGACCGCTCAAGGAGGATAAGCTACTGGTCAAACGATGAAAGCAGCTCCCGGGGAGAAGAGCCGATTGGGAGCATCCCTATTCTGGTGGAAAAAGGGAGTTATCAGGTGCTGCTGGGAAGCAGCGACTTCCCCGCTATGCCGCCAATTCCTTCACAGGTGCTGGAGAAGGACGAGCTATTCCTCATAGTGTGGTTTAATGATGTCGCCTCCGGACCATCCTTTGAGAGGCTTTTACCTGATGTTAAGCTTCGGGGTATGGGATACACTTATAAAGCAGAGCTGGCTGAGGACGCCCGAACCCTGGAAGGTAAGCGGGCGTCAGACTTTGAGCCAGCAGGAGCAGTGAAGAGCCACGAAGAGACTTACGGTCATCTGACTCCCCAGGAGAAAGAAAAGCTGACCGGTGGAGCTGAAACCTCGCTTCATACTCATTCCCCGATGAGACTCTATCACTCGATACAGGATACAGAGCCATTGTCCACAATTAAAATACACATCCACCCTACCGCCGCTCGTAGTGTGAGGATGTATCTCTATGGTTCACCCTTGAAAGGGTTGCCAAGGGGGTCAATACCTGTGGGAGTGCAGCTGTGGATAGATGGTAAAAACCTCACCGAATCTTTGCGTCCCAGCCCTCAGGCGAAAGCAAGTCACTGGGGCACCATTCCCGAGAATCTCATCCTCAATGCCTATATCAACGGCGAGCTTGCTGACCCCCGCT
The DNA here is from genome assembly GCA_902505605.1 of Candidatus Guanabacterium sedimentis. Classification (GTDB taxonomy): domain Bacteria; phylum Acidobacteriota; class B3-B38; order Guanabaribacteriales; family B3-B38; genus Guanabaribacterium; species Guanabaribacterium sedimentis. The sequence goes on along the minus strand of CABWKN010000093.1, from coordinate 64,803 downwards.
CAGTGAGCTGGGAAGAGATTGTCAAATACAGGTCTATTCTCACTAAAATTGATAACCACCTTCACGGGCAAGAGTTTGACGGAGTCCTTTCTCTCATAGGACTCCTCAATGGGTCAAAACTGGTCCTCACCTGGGAGGGATTTGTCCGCCTTCCCCGTCCCCAGAACTATTACTTCTACCTCACTTCAATGGGGTCGGCTTTTCTGGAACTTGAGGAGAAAGGGCAGTGGAAGAGAATCCTGTCCAAGCAAGCATCCCAGCCACAAGCTGCGGGGAGTTTCGCTAACCCATCTGCCCGGTGGCGCCGCCTTCGCCTGGCCCTTGGTGTTACTGCAAAGGTGCGAAGCATTAAACTGGAATATTCCACCGACCCTATTGCCGAAAAAAAGCCTCTTGCTCTCTCGTGGCTAATGAGCACATCTTTATGGGGACTCGATGCAAAAGGAGAGTGGGCTACTGGGGAGCTGGATTTGACCGAATTAATAGATTGGTCCTCCGGTGAACACCTGATAGAAATCAGAGAGACGGGAGGAAAAGGAGGGAGATTGGCATACTATATCTATGTAAATTGAGGGAGTATACTTAGGCATGAGACGAGATAAAATTAGAGGTAAACGAATGTTACAGAATAAACCGCTGATACCTATTATGCTTCTGCTGCTGGGAGTTGCTCTTTTCTCCCTTAGCGGCTTGGGAAAGATAAAAGGGCAATCCTCCTCATCGCCGGCACCCGACTTTGCTCTTCCAGACCTTGATGGAAAAACAGTAAAGCTATCCGACTTTAAAGGAAAGGTTATCATCCTCGACTTCTGGGCTACCTGGTGTTCTCCCTGTGTGTATGAGATACCTCATTTTATAGAGCTCTATGAACAATACAAGGAGAACGGATTCCAGATGATAGGAATTGCCTTCCAATCAGGCAGTGCAAGCAATATCAGGCAATTTGTTGAAAAACATGGGATTAACTACCCCATTCTTATGGGAAATAGGGTAATAGCCAGGGAATATGGAGGGATAAATGCTATTCCTACCACCTTTGTTATTGACCGTCAGGGAAGAATAGTACAGAAATATATCGGATACCGAGCTAAGGAGGTTTTTGAGAATCACTTGAAAGCCCTCTTTTAAAAAGGAGGCTCTTCCATACTCTCAATATATTTATTATGGAGTCAACTCCAAGCATATCTTTATTTATAGCTTTTTCTGCCGGACTGTTCTCCTTCCTCTCCCCCTGTATTCTCCCTTTAATCCCTTCCTATATATCGTTTATTACGGGCATTTCTTTTGAATCATTCTCCTCTGCAGAAGAAAGGAGCAAGCTCAGGAGGACCACAGTGGTCCACTCTCTTCTGTTTATATTCGGATTTTCGCTGGTATTTATCCTGTTGGGGGCTTCGGCTACCTATGCCGGGCAATTGATTCTGAGATATCAATCCCTCCTCATGAAGGTAGGTGGAGTGATAATCATCATCCTGGGGATTCACCTGACAGGTATCATCAAGCTAAAGTTTCTCCAGCGGGAAAAGAAGGTTCATCTGAGGGAGAAGCCTCTCGGTTATCTGGGAACTGTTCTGGTGGGAATGACCTTTGCAGCAGGGTGGACCCCCTGCATCGGCCCTATATTAGGAAGCATATTGATTTTAGCAAGCACCTCACAAAAGGTTACCAGCGGGATTATCTTGCTGGGCTTTTACTCCCTGGGGCTAGCACTCCCCTTCTTCGCTTCCTCTCTGGCAATTAACAGCTTTTTGAGCTATTTCAAGAAAATTCGCCCCTTTATCCGCCTGATACCAATTATAAGCGGGATACTCCTCATTGGGGTAGGGGTATTGCTGGTTACCGACTATTTCACCTATCTGGTCATTTTGCTCAGCAGGCTCTTCCCTTTACCGGCTTAACGGCTCTCAAATTATAGCCCATGGCTTGGGGATGTAAATCTCCTCAAAGAGGCGGATAGCATATCTATCGGTCATCCCGGCGATAAAATCGCACACTATCCTCTCCAGAGGTTCCTTTTCGCTGAGTTTTCCTGGCATTTTGTATGGGTTCTTAAGAAGGTAGTGATAAAGCTCGGTGATCATCTTCTCGGTCTTGGTAAATTCTGCCTTGGGGATTAGATTTTCATACACAGCAATATGAAGGAAATCCCTCAGCTTCTCCGTTGCCGCTAACATTGACTCACTCATGGTGATATCGGAAAGCTCAATAGCCATACTGGAATATATCACATCAGTAACCATCCGATTTATCCGCTCGGAGTGACTCTGCCCCAGAGACTTTCTAAGCTCTGCAGGGATATCCGAAGGCTGCAACACTCCAGCTCGACAGGCATCATCAATATCGTGATTGACATAGGCTATAATATCCGAGAGACGAACGACCCTTCCCTCCAGAGTTTCCGATTTTTCCTCTTGCTTAGTGGGAACAATCTCTCCCGTGCCCTTGGAATGTTTGACGATCCCTTCCCTGACTTCCCAGGTGAGATTCAATCCCCGCCCATTGTTTTCCAGAACCTCTACGATGCGGAGGCTCTGCTCCCAATGGTTAAAGCCACCGGGAACTATCCTATGGAGAACCTCTTCCCCGGCATGCCCAAACGGGGTGTGCCCCAGGTCGTGCCCCAGAGAGATAGCCTCGGATAGGTCTTCGTTCAACCTAAGGGCACGGGCAATGGTCCGGGCTAACTGAGAGACCTCCAGAGTATGGGTGAGGCGGGTGCGGTAATGGTCGCCCGCAGGGGCAAGAAAGACCTGAGTCTTATGCTTGAGGCGGCGAAATGACTTGCTGTGGACTATGCGGTCGCGGTCCCGCTGGAAGGCAGTCCGAATCTGGCAGGGTGCTTCCGCCCGTTCTCTCCCTCGCGAGTTAGAGCTCAGCATAGCCCTGGGGGAGAGAAATTTTTTCTCCAACTCCTCTGTATGTTGACGAATATTCACCCTCAACTCCTGATTAGAGAGAGATTTTTTCTTTTATTAGAGAAGGCAGAGCCTCCCTTTCTTTCGATAATTCCACCGCTGACGAGAGACCATCGATTACTTTTGATAGCTGTTGTGAATTATTATAATATATCTCCATCAATATTTCACCCTTTCTTATCCATTCCCCCATTCTCTTAACGCACATGATACCAACCGTGGGGTCAATCTTCTGCTGTAAGCTCTCCCTGCCACCTCCCAGCCTCTTGACTGCCAGACCTACCTCATAGGCGTCCAGCTTGGATATATACCCATCAGAAGGGCTTCTCATCTCCCACCGTTCCTTGGCTTGAGGAAGCTGACGGTAATCATCCACCACCCGAGGGTCAGCACCCTGCCAACGGACCATCTCCCGGAATCTGTCCAGAGCTTCCCCTCTTTGCAGTTTAGCCTGGAGGATTTTAAGCCCATCCTCTATATTCCTGACCGTACCTGCCAGTAGCAACATCTCCGCTCCCAGCTGCAGGGTCAATTCAATTAAATCTGTTGGCCCTCCCCCCTTCAGGGTGTCGATGGCCTCTTTTACCTCTAAGGTGTTGCCTACCATTTCTCCCAGGGGCTGCTCCATGGAGGTAATCAACGCGGAAGCCTTTTTCCCTATCTCCGAGGAAGCCGAGATCAGCGAAAAAGACAAAGCTCGAGCTTCCTCCACAGTTTTCATAAAAGCTCCTTGTCCCACTTTCACATCGAAGACATATCCCTCAGCCCCTTCTGCCAGCTTCTTGCTCAGGATGCTGGCGGTGATGAGGGGAATACTGTCCACAGTTCCGGTAACATCGCGCAGGGCATAGAAGAGCCTGTCCGCCGGAGCTATCTCCCCTGACTGCCCAATTATCCCCACTCCTATGTGGGATAGCTGCTTCAAAAAGTGGGGTATGGGAAGGGTGGTCTGGAAGCCGGGGATGGACTCCAGCTTATCAAGAGTTCCGCCGGTATGCCCCAGACCGCGACCCGATAGCATAGGGACCACCACTCCTGCTGAGGCTACCAGAGGTGCAAGAATGAGAGAGACTTTGTCCCCCACTCCTCCAGTGCTGTGCTTATCTATCTTCTTTCCTGGAATAGATTCAAGTTCCAAAACCTTACCGGAGTTCAGCATCTCCCTGGTCAAATCGGTTGTTTCTCTTTGGTCCATTCCTTGAAACTTTATGGCCATGAAAAGGGCGGCTAACTGATAGTCGGGTATCTCACCTTTGAGAGAGCCGGTAACTATAAATCGCAGCTCTTCAGCAGATAAAGAGCCCCTTCTTTTCTTCTTTTCTATCAGCTCGGTCATCCTTAAGCTCAAAGGGTATGCCTCCAATGACTGCTAACGGGCAATATCATCCAGAAAGCTTTCGCCATGGGGAAGACCTTTTATTTTAAAGACATCAGCTATCGTCTTCCCCACATCGGCAAAGCTCGCTCTTACGCCGAGGTTGACCCCTTGCTTTGCCCTTTCACCCCATACCAGAAGAGGAACATACTCGCGGGAGTGGTCGGTGCTGGGCGTGGTGGGGTCGCAACCGTGGTCGGAGGTGATGATGAGCATGTCCCCGGAATGTTTGGCCTCCTCCAACTCTGGCAAGACGGCGTCAAACTCCTCCAGTGCTTTGGCATACCCGGGGGCATTGTTTCTATGACCATAGAGGGTATCAAAGTCGGTAAGGGTGGTAAAGATGAGCCCACTTTCTCTTTTTTTGGCTTGCCGCATAGTCTGCTTCATTCCCTCCTCATTGTTTCGGGTATGAATTATTCTGGTCAACCCTGAGCCGGCAAATATGTCCTCCACCTTGCCTATGCCAGTAACTTCCAATCCTGCCTGGGACAGCTTATTCAATAGGGTTTCCTCTGGAGGGGGAAGGGAGAAATCTCTCCGCTCGGGAGTTCGGGTGAAGTTTCCAGGCTGACCTATAAAGGGTCTGGCAATAACCCGGGCCACCCCATGCTTCCCCACCAGCAATCGCCGGGCAATGAGACACATCTCATAAAGCTCTTTCAGGAGTATCACATCTTTGTGGGCAGCTATCTGAAACACACTATCCGCTGAGGTATAGACAATGGGGCAGCCGGTGTGGAGGTGCTCCTGCCCCAGCTTTTTGATTATCTCGGTACCCGAAGCCGGACGATTCCACAAAATCTTGCTTCCGATTGCCTTTTCAAAGGGGAGGATAATCTCCGGAGGAAAGCCCTCTGGATAGGTGGGAAAGGGTCGGTCAAGAACCACTCCCATTAGTTCCCAATGACCGCTGGTAGTGTCCTTCCCGGTAGATCTTTCCGCCATCATGCCAAATGAGGCGAGGGGAGCTTTTGCTGGAGTTATACCCGCTATCTTTTTTATATTTCCTATACCCAGATTTTGCATATGCGGAATCTTGAGCCCTACCTCGGAGGCGATATGTCCCATGGTATCGCTTCCCTGGTCACCATATTGGGAGGCGTCGGGCAGCTCCCCCACGCCAAAGCCGTCTATTATTATCAGGATAACTCTGTCAATGAGCGCCATTTTTGTAAATCCTTTGTCTTAGCTCCCTTCTCTCCTCCGCCAGAAGGCGAGGGAAAAAGGGGAACCTGCCAGAATAAAGACCAGCAGCCAGTAAACAGACCTGCGAGGGAGGTGATAAAGATACCTAAAACAGATGCTAATATAAGGCTGCTCCCTCTGCTGGCCTACCTTCTTCAGATAATCTTGCATCCGTCTTCTCTCCCACTGCTGATGAGTCAGCGATATATAAGGGTGGTACCATTTCGTCAAAATAAGGTTCTCCTTTACAGCCCGATATAAATCTCTCTCTTCTTCATGCTGGTTCCGCCAGCGGGTATGGCAGCGGGCTTCTGTGAGATAGAAATCTTCCATCCGCCAGAGGGTTTCCCTTTCACTGTCTGATATCTCTCTCAGCAGCAGAGGATTACCAGACCATATGCTAAGGCGCCTCTCCTGGAGTTGGTGTAGTTTGGAGGAGGTAAAGCGGGATTTAAACCTGCCAATGGTGCTGTCCTCAATCCAATATCCCCTCTGCACCTGGTCAATGAATAACCCCCCTAATAAAATGAAGAGAGCCAGCCCCAGATAAAAGGAGCGGATGTGTCGAAAGGAAGCTTTATACTTTACCCTGCTGGGATAGATAACCAGAAAGAGGAATAGTTGCCCTATCATCCCGCCGGAAGAATCTATAGCCAGATCTCTGAGCTCCCCTACCCTGGAGGAGAGGAGCCACTGCAGTCCCTCATCGCTCATCCCGACCATGGTGGTCAACATTAGGCTCCAGCAGCAGGCGAGACGGTTGCTGAGCCTTCCCTTGAGTGAATAAAAAATCAGCAGGCTAAGAATCCCATATTCGGCAAGGTGGATAAGCTCGATCAAGGCAACGCGGCTGTCCGGGCTAATCAGAGCTCGACGTATAAGGAGGAGGGATAAAGCTACTGCCCCCGCTGCCGAATACCTCTTCAGCCTCTCTGTTTTGATATGAGCAGACAGAAAAAGAGCCACATTAATAAAGACGGTTCCCAGCAGGATATAGATGAAAAGATTGAAGTAGTCCCCGAAAGATGACGATAAATAATCCCTCAGCATACCTATATAGGGCGAACTGAATATTATTCCCACAGAGAAGATAAGGGAAGCCAGAGGAAGGAGTCTCCTTTGAGCTGAAGGATTCCTCATAGATAAAGTCAAGGATAGTTTCACCGGGATTTAAATCCACTCCCTTCCTGCACGAAGAGAGCTTATTTTCATTTGCACAAGCTCGTCCTCTGTGAAAGGGCTTTAAAAAGGGAGTATAAAAAGTATTATCAGTTAGCGATAAAAATTATCAATGTAAATATCCTGAAGTTTCCTCATAGCGATTACATCATAAAAAAGAGAGAGCAATAAGATAGCTCCTATTCTATAAATCAGCGGCTTTATCCTCTTTTAATGAGGAGCTGCTCCCGGTTTCTCTCATAGATGATTCTTAAGCCATCCAGGGTGAGGTTTTCATCGACTTTTTTTATCAGCTTAATCTCTTTGGCGATGATGTCCACCCATCCTCCCGTAGCCACCACAAAAGAGGGCTGCCCCAGCTCCTTTTCTATCTTCTTTATAATTACCTCTACCATACCTATATAACCATAAAAAAGCCCCGACTGCATGCTGGCTATGGTGTTCTTGCCGATGACAGTCTCCGGCTTCCTGATGTCCACCCGAGGAAGCTTAGCCGTCTCCTGAAACAGCGCCTCAGCAGATATAGAGATGCCAGGGGCGATCACACCCCCTAAGTATTCACCCTTGACAGAAATAGCGTCAAAGGTGGTAGCTGTACCGAAATCAACCACAATCACAGGTCCCCCGTATTTGCTGTAAGCTGCTACGCCGTTGACAATCCGGTCGGCACCCACTTCTGAGGGATTCTCAGCCAGAATGGGCATCCCGGTTTTGATGCCGGGTTGCACTATTAAAGGGGTGAGGGAGAAATATTTATGCGACATTCCCTCCAAGGCCCCCATAAGGGGAGGAACTACGCAGGCGATAATCAGGGCGTCGATCTTCTCCCGAGGAACTCCCCGAGAAGAGAAGAGGTTGGCAATCAATATCCCATACTCATCAACAGTGCGGTTCTTGATGGTGGCTAATCGCCAGCGATAAAGCAACTTTTTCCCTTCAAAAACTCCCAGCATCGTGCTGGTATTACCCACATCCAGCGCCAACAGCACTATTTATTCACCTCCTGAAGGGAGACTATATCGGCTGCCCAGACCTCTTTGAGTTCGCCATCCCCTTTTCTCACCAGAAACCTCCCGTCATCTCCCACTCCCTCGCTGATGCCGAAAAACTCCCCTTCGGGAGTAACTACCTTTACTTCCTTCCCTATCCAGCGGTGCGAGTAGTCCTTCCATCTTTCCAGAATAGGTGTAACTCCTGAGGTTAACAGAACTTTGTACCAATGGTCGAAATTCTGCAGAAGCTTTACTACTACCTCCTCACGACAGGACACTTTTCCCCCTTCAATCAATATGGAAGTAGCTTTATCTCTCAACTCATCAGGGAAATCATCTTCCTTCTGGAAAAGGTTAATCCCTATTCCTACAATCAGATAGCTTACAGAATCGTTTTCGGAACCAAGCTCCACCAGCACCCCAGCTACCTTCTTATTTTGCAGGAGGACATCGTTAGGCCACTTAATGTCAGGTGTCAAAGGTGACAGTCCCTCTACCGTCTCAGCCACTGCCAGGGCAGAGATAATGCTAAAATGTGTGAGAAATTCAACTTTTATGCGGGGACGAAGCACAATGGATAGATATATACCTTTACCCGGGGGGGAGTGCCACTGCCTTCCCAACCTCCCTTTCCCGCGGGTCTGCTGCTCAGCTACGACCACGGTGCCCTCTGGTATTCCTCTGGCAGCCATCTCCAGGGCACAGGCATTGGTAGAATCGACGCTTCTTAAATAGATGATCCGCTTCCCGATTATCTCGGTAGCAAGCTGAGACCTTATCAGGGAAGGCTTGAGAAAAGTTAAGCTCTGTTCCATAAGATTCCGCCAAATAGGTTCAAGATACGATAATAAAGCTGATATCCACCCAGGGGGCGTGAGTTAAGTCACCCACCGAAATGTAGTTCACCCCGGTGGCAGCATACTGACGGACATTGTCGAGGGTTATCCCCCCGGATACCTCCAGCAGAACCTTGCCTTTAGCTATTTTCACCGCTTCCTTGACCTCTTCCACTCCCATATTATCGAGCATGATGACCTCGGCACCCGCCTCTATAGCCTCCTTGAATTGCCTGAGGTTTGTCACCTCAATTTCTATCTTGGTCAAGAAGGGAGACTTCTGTTTCAAGTTAGAGATAGTAGGGGCGACCCCTCTGGTGATACTCAGGTGATTCTCTTTAATTAGCACTCCATCGCTCAGGTTATAGCGATGGTTCCTCCCCCCTCCGACCCATACTGCATACCTCTCCAAGTGACGCAAGCCGGGTGTGGTCTTTCTGGTATCCAGAATTATTACCGGCAAATCTTTGACTGCCTCCACAAACCTGCGGGTTAGAGTGGCAATGCCGCAGGTGTGCTGTAAAAAATTGAGGGCAACCCGCTCTGCTTTAAGCAGAGAGGAAGCTCTCCCCTGCGCCAGGGCGAAATAATATCCTCCCTTATAAATCCAGTCACCTTCCTTATATGAGCAGGTGAATTTTACTTCGGGGTCCAGCTCGGTGAAAACCCGCTTGGCTACCTCGAATCCTGCCAGGACGAAGTCATCTTTTGGTATGAACTCCCCTTTGACCTTGATTGCCGAATCTATGAGGGCATCTGTGGTGATGTCGCCACGACCAATATCCTCTTCCAAGGCTTCTCTCACTATTTTGTTAATAATAAAGGGGTTTAACTTTACCAAAGTTAATCCTCCTTCTCAGGGTCTGATAAAACCCTCAAACTATCGGTCATCTTTGCCAGCCGCTCTTCAAGACTGCGATATCGCTCTTTGTTATTGGCTACTACTTCAGAGGGAGCTTTGGTGAGAAACTCTTTTCTGTTGAGTTTCTTACGCAAAGCCACTAAATCCTCATTTATCCTGGCTATCTCTTTCTGAAGCCTTTGCCGTTCTACCTCAAAATCTATGAGCCCTGCCAGGGGGAGGGCAATTTCCACATAGGGTACCACGCCCCGAGCGCACCTCTCTATAGGAGGCAGCAACGGGGCGATATGGAGAGATTTAACCCTCGCCAGGTTAATAATATGGACCTTATGTTCCTCTAAGAATTCCCTGAAAAGATTATCCTTAATGCCCAAATACAGGTCTATCAATCTGGAGGGTGGTATGTTCATCTCCGCTCTGATATTTCTCACCTTGGCTACCAGCTCCATAAGAGCACCCTGCTTCTGCTCAGCTTCCTCATCATAGGCATCGCGCTTATATGTGGGGTACTCAGCGGCGGCAATGGAGATACCTTTGTGAGGAAGTCTTTGCCATATCTCCTCAGTAATAAATGGCATAAAGGGGTGAATTAGACGCACTAACTCCTCGAAAATCTCCACCAAGATGGCTTTGGCAACTTGCCTCCGCCGCTGGCTGGCTTGGTCGTGAGAGAGGTGAGGCTTTATCATCTCAATATACCAGTCGCAGAACTCGTGCCAGATGAAGTGGTAGAGGGTGTGAGATGCTTCGTGGAAGCGGAATTTCTCCAGGTTCTGGTTCACCTCGTTCACTACGGTATTGAGTCGGCTCTTCATCCATCTATCTATCAGGGTAAGTTCCGACTTGCTGTAAGATGTTAAGTTTTCCTCAAGGCTTATGTTGAGCATGACAAAGCGGGTGGCATTCCATAGCTTATTGGTAAATGCCCGATACCCAGCCATCCTGCCCTCAGAGAGCGGTATATCCACTCCTGGAGCAGCCATAATTGCTAAGGTAAACCTGACGGCGTCAGCACCGTATTTATCTATTACCTCAAGCAAGTCAATAACATTCCCTTTGGACTTGCTCATCTTATCCCCGTGTTCATCTCTAATGAGTCCATTAAAATATACCGTGTGGAAGGGGACCGCTTTCATGAACTTGGTTCCCATCATTATCATTCTGGCAACCCAGAAGAAAAGGATATCGAAGCCGGTTATCAACAAAGTGGTTGGATAATATCTTTCCAAATCCTTGGTCTTCTCAGGCCATCCGAGGGTGGAGAATGGCCACAGAGCTGAACTGAACCAGGTATCGAGAACATCTTCATCTTGATAGATACGGGAACTACTACACTTATTGCATTGTTTCGGCTCTTCTAACGCCACAATAATCTCCTGACAATCGCGGCAATGCCACACCGGAATACGATGCCCCCACCATAACTGGCGCGAGATGCACCAATCGTGAATGTTGGTCATCCACTCGTAATATGTCTTCGTCCAGGGGAAGGGGATAAATTTAATCTTACCTTTCTGTACAACCTCTAAGGCTTCTTCTGCTAAGGGCTTGATTCTCACGAACCATTGCGTTGATAGATAAGGCTCCACCACTGTGCGGCATCTATCGCAATGCCCTACGGCATGCCTATAGTCCTCCACTTTCAGGAGGTATCCCTTTTCTTTAAGTTCTCTCACTAACTCCTCACGGCACTGGAATCTATCCAAATCCTTGAACTTGCCGGCATTCTCGTTCATCCTTCCCTCTTCATCAAAGATGAGTATCTGAGGGAGGTTATGCCGCAGACCAGCCTGGAAGTCGAGAGGGTCATGGGCAGGAGTCACTTTCATAGTGCCGGTTCCGAACTCGCGATCCACATAGGAATCTTTTATGATAGGAATTTCTCGACCAACCAGGGGAAGGAGAGCTTTCTTCCCATCGAGCCAGGCGAACCTTTTATCTTTGGGATGGACTGCCAGTGCAGTGTCACCCAGCATGGTCTCCGGCCTGGTGGTGGCAATAACCACATGCTTATCGGTTCCTATAATGGGATACTTTATATAGTAAAGTTGGCCCGGCACATCCACATGGTCCACTTCCAGGTCGGAGATAGCCGATTTGCAGCGAGGACACCAATTTACAATATATTTATCCCGGTAGATAAGACCCTCATTATAAAGTTCAACGAAGACCTGCCGCACCGCTCTGGAGAGACCCTCATCCAGTGTAAATCTGTTTCGTGACCAATCTAATGAAGCCCCTAACTTCTGAAGCTGGCGGATGATAACTTTTTCGCTTTTTTCCTTCCATCGCCAGACCTCTTTTTCAAACTCCTCCCTGCCAAGCTTACTTCGGTGCAAACCCTTTGTAGCCAGGTGCTTCTCTACCACATTCTGGGTGGTTATCCCAGCATGGTCGGTACCGGGAAGCCAGAGGGTATCGTAGCCCTGCATCCTTTTCCAGCGAACTATGATGTCCTGCAGGGTATTATTGAGGGCATGCCCGATATGAAGTGCACCGGTTACATTAGGGGGCGGGATTACTATAGAGAAAGGCCTGCGAGCTGAATTGGCATTCGCCCGGAAAAGACTGTTTTCCAACCAGTAGGCATACCACTTCTCTTCAACCTTTTTGGGGTCGTACGATTTACTCAGCTCCATCTATCTGTATACCTGCTCTTTCTTTTTCTAATTATATCACGATACCCATAAAAGAAAAAAAGTAGGTTTTCTCACCTACTCTTTTTATTGTTATCCTTTCGGAAAAAGGATTCTTCTCTTTATTTATAGTAAATGCCAACCTCTCAGGATTTGGGTTCTAATAGATTACACCTTGTTTGCCCGTCTATTCTTCCTTGATTTCTTCGATAGCCTTTTTTATCAACTCTTCAGATAGCTCGGGGACCACCTCCCAGGCAATCTCTCTGATTACTTTCTCCGACACTCTCTCCATTACCTTCTTGACAATGGTTTCTATATCTTCCTCAGAAAGGGCAATTGGCTTTTCTTCTGGCGCTGGCTCCTCCACATCAGGCTGGGGTTCTTCTACAATAGGGATTTCCTCCTCTGACACAGGAGGCACCTCCACCTCTTCCTGCTCCTCCTCCTGGATGATAATCTCCTCTTTGGCTTCTTCCTCTTTAACAGGGGCTTCTACTTCTATTTCAACTTCAGCCTCTTCAATTGAGGGAACCTCAGGTTTTTCGACTTTTTCTTCTTCGAGTTCCTCTATCTTGATTTCTTCCATTTCCTCTACTTTTACCTCCTTGGTCTCAACTTCTTCAGGGGGAGAAGGTTTTTCCTCTATCTTTTCTGCCGGTATTTCCTCTTTTTCTGGTTCAGGCTCCAATTTGGATACTTCGTCCTTTTCCTCTAACAGCTCCAAAAACTCTTTTTCTTCCTCAATGGATGGCTCCTCGATTTTATACATTGCTTCCTCCAGCTCTTTCTCCTCTTCAACCTCAATCTCCTCTTTAATTTTTTCTTCCTCTATTGGCTTCTCGCTTACCTCCTCTGGGGCTTCTTTTGCCACTTCTTCTTCGCTGATCGGTTCTTCCACAGTAACCTCCCTTTCCTCAGCTAATGGAGGCTCACTTATGGGCTTAAAAGCGGACAAGACCTCCTTGACTTTGGCAATAAAGTTCTTTGACTGAAAAGGCTTGGAGATTATCCCATCGTATCTCACGCTTTTCGCTCTCTCTTCATCGAACGGTTCGAATGTCCCTTTCAACAGCATAACCGGAATATGGGAAAATGCCGGGTTCATCTTAACCTCCTGGCAAAGGTCGTATCCATCCATTTCTGGCATGTTTACATCAGCTATTATGAGGTCGGGATTGACTTCTCTGATTTTTTCCAATGCCTGTTTTCCATCCCTGGCAGCAATTAGCTCAAAATCTTCCTCTGCAAAGGTAAGCTCTACTACCCGGTGAATGGTCAAACTATCATCTGCCAGCAATATTTTTTTTGCCATGAATCCCTCCGCTCTATATTTGGACTTTTAGGTGATCTTTTAATTAAATATAAAATATCATCAATTTAAAGCAGTGTCAAGCATTTATTAGATAGCCCCGCAGATGGGTTAAAGCTTGACTATCTTGTTGCTGGCAACTCCTTTGGTGGCATTTCTGGCGTCGAAAATCAGTTTAGCATGCCTTACTATCCATTTATAATCGTAGACAGAATGGTCGGTAGTTATAACCACGCAATCAGCCCGGGCAAGAGTCCCTTTAGTCAAAGCCTGCGACCTCAAGGTTTTCCTGTTAGCCTTTAAATAAGGAACATAGGGGTCGTTATAAATAACTTTCCCCCCTTTCCTCATTAAAATCCTCATTATCTCTATTGCAGGGGACTTCCGTGTATCATTAATGTTTCTCTTATAGGCAGCTCCTAAAATCAGGAAAAAGGAGCCTTTTATAGACTTGCCTCTCTTGTTAAGCAGCTCATCAAGACGATTGACAACAAAATTGGGCATATTCCTATTTATCTTTCCTGCAAGCTCAATAAAGCGAGTTTGGTAATTTAACTCTTTTAATTTCCACGAAAGATAATAAGGATTAACAGGGATACAATGCCCTCCGGAGCCCGGACCCGGGTAAAAGGGGGTAAAACCGAAGGGCTTAGTGGAAGCAGCTTCTATGACATCCCATACATCGAGTTTTAGCTTGTTGCAAATGATAGCTACCTCGTTGACCAGAGCGATGTTAACGCTCCTGAAGGTATTCTCCAGAAGTTTTACCATCTCGGCACTTTCGGTGCTGGAAACTGGCACTACTTTCTCTGTTATCTGCTGGAAAAATATCCTGGCCACCTCGGTGCAAGCAGAGGTAATACCTCCGACCACCCTGGGAGTGTTGGCGAGATAGTATTCCTTATTGCCCGGGTCAATCCGCTCAGGAGAAAAAGCCAGATAAAAGTCTTTCCCCACTGCCATTCCGCTCTGTTCTAAAATGGGTTTGATTATCTCCCTTGTTGTTCCCGGATAGGTGGTGCTTTCAACCAATATAAGCTGACATCTTTTGAGGTACTTGGCTATTTCCTGGCAACATTCAATGATATGGGAAATATCGGGGTCCTTGGTCTTATTCAGAGATGTGGGGACGCAGATACAGATAACATCAATCCCTCGTAAGATGCGATAATCGGCAGTAGCGGAAATTCTCCCCCTCTTCACCAAAGCTCCAAGCTCGTTGCTATCAATATCAAAGATATAAGACTCTCCTCTATTTATGGAATCCACTCTCTTCTTGTCAATGTCAATTCCTACCACCTCGAAGCCCACCTTGCCCAGTTCAACTAACAGGGGGAATCCCACATACCCCAATCCGATTACAGCTACTCGAGCGGATTTTTTTCTGATGAATTCAATAACTTTTTCCATATTCAGACCTTAATACACATATTAACTTAGACTTATCTTGCCCTCCAACCAGCCGATTTTTATTTCTTGCCTATGTTCTGATCCGTGAATGTAAGGCTTAATGTCTATAATAGGGGTCTGGTCGATGGCATCCAGTCCCTTTACTTTGAGGATATTTCCCTCCACTTTAATCAACCTCACCAGAGAAAGCCCCAAGGGATTTGGTCTATGGGGGGCTCGGGTGGCGAAGAGACCCCTCATTTTATCATCAAGTCTCGGTTTGGCCAGTACAGCGGCAGGCGACGCTCTATGCATCCAGTATAATATGTATAGATGGGAAAAGCCCTCCACATCCTTTAATCCCCCTGCATACTCAGGAAAAACCTCAATCTTGCTCTCGCTCTCCCTAAGTTCCTTCCCTCGGGGAATCTCCCCCGGTTCCTGGAAGGGTGAGTGCACCACTCCGATTGCTTTCAACCTCATTTCTGCTGCCGCTGTCATGAGATAGTAACTCCTTGACCCTTATGTCTCGGGCATCACCAATATTTATGTTTATATTTCTGATAATAGCTGATAGTTTTTTTAATCCCCTCGCCCAAGGAAATCCGAGGTTTCCAGCCCAACCGCCGGGAGAGCTTGCTTATGTCGGTGATGTAATCCCCGGTTTCCACAAAAGCGGAATCTTTAGGCCACTGCGTATTCACTACCTTTGTATTCGGCAGGAAGGAGCCTACCTTCCTCACCATCTCCTTGAAATTCGTCCCGATTCCCGTACCCAGATTGAAGACATCGTGCCGCAAGCTCTCATTAAATGCAGCCAACAGCATGGCATCAGCCACGTCGGTTACATATATATAATCGCGAACCTGTTCTCCTTCTCCGTAAATAGTCAACTCCTTCCCCTCCAGAGCCAGCTTGATAAACCAATTAAGAATGCCATAGCGGCTGTGCTTCATCTGCTGTCGAGGACCGAAAGGATTGGCAATCCTGAAGATGACCGTGGATATTCCATAATAACGATGGTAGAAAGCGAAGTATTTTTCTGCGGTAAGCTTATGGATGCCGTATATACTCAGACAGTTAAACGGATGAGCCTCATCCACCGGGTTGTACTCAATGGAGCCGTAGACGAAGCGGGAGCTGGAAAATATAATCTTAGCCTCCTTGTTGTGGAGACGACAAGCCTCCAGCACATTCAGATGCCCTTGGCAGTTTATTTCTAAATCTACGAAAGGCTGAGCGATACTATCTATATAGCTCACCTGAGCGGCTAAGTCGAAAATTACATTCTTTCCCACAATTACCTTCTGCATCAGCTCAAAGTCTCTTATATCCCCCTCAATAAAGACTATATCATCTTTTATCTTTTCTAAGTTGAACCTGTTTCCCCCGTATAAGGGCAACATCGCATCAAGGATGGTGACCTTCGCCCCTAAGGGAACAGCAAGATTGGCTATGGTACTGCCGATCATCCCCGCTCCACCGGTTATCAAAATTTCTTTTCCTTTTAAATTTCTCAATCTGCTGTATTCCATTAAACTTCTTTCCTTTATAGTTAAATTTTGCTCCTTCTTCAAAATCTCTTATGACAAAGTAAAAGCACTTAAAAAGATATCCTCTAAGTAGAAATTAATATTCCATCATGGCTAACTTAAGATATGCTACTTCACTGTAGGTGAATAAGTCAATCAAAACTCCCCTACTTATCAGAGAGAAACTAAGAGAAACAGCGAACCTTTCCCCATTTGTATTAACTGACGCTCTCCCTAAAAGAGCTTTAAGGGCTTGATGCTCACCAGCCGGGTTCAGGTTTTCAGCTTCTTTCCCAGCATCTCTTCCACATTCTCGACCTTACCTTTTAATCTACCAGTTCTCCCGGCAAAATCATCTATAATAATGGTGGTCATTATCCGCTCAGCGAAGTTTCTCATAAGATTGTGGCAATCTCTTATCAACTGCATCACTTCATACCATTCTCCTTCCACCAGGGTGGACATGGCTGTGAATTGGTAATCCAGTCCTCGCTCATCGACAATCTTGAGAATTTGAGCAACATATTCACCAATCCTCGCATCTTTCCCTATGGGAGTAATGCTGAATTGAGCAAGCATACAACCCTCCAGCTAAACGCTCGGTTATCTAAAAAATTCAGCTCTTTATCAATTCTCTCCTTATTTAAAAATGGCCAGGTGATTATTGCGTCTTATATATATAAACCCTCGGTAAAAGTGGGCTCATACCGCAGAGTAGCTTATAGATCGAAATCTCTGCCCAATCGGCTACTTCCTCAGCGGTTAATTCCAGCTTCCCCTGCGTGCCGATAAGCACTACTTCTTCTCCGATATTGATATCCTTTCTCCCTTGGAGGTTGATTGTCATATGATTGGCTGTGA
This sequence comes from Candidatus Guanabacterium sedimentis, assembly GCA_902505605.1. GTDB lineage: Bacteria > Acidobacteriota > B3-B38 > Guanabaribacteriales > B3-B38 > Guanabaribacterium > Guanabaribacterium sedimentis. The sequence goes on along the minus strand of CABWKN010000093.1, from coordinate 47,726 downwards.
TTCGCGACACCAGCGGAAACCTAAGTCCTTTTATGAGCACTTCTGCCTTGCCGGCAACCTGCGGCGGATAGCCATCGGTGTAACCGATGGGGAGAGTAGCTATCATCTCCTTCTTCTGAGCGATATACTCCCGATGATAGGAGACAGAATCGCCCGGGCGAAGCTCCTTTACATAAATCACCTTTGTTTTGAGCTGAAGAATCGGCTTTAACTCAACTTTCCTCTCTTGCTGAGCCTCAACTGATGGGTAGTGACCATAAATCATGATGCCGGGACGTACCATATCCAGATGAGCCTGGGGCAAAAAGAGAATTGCTGCACTGCTGGCGGCGTGTCTTGAACCCAGGTGTATCCCTTTGCTTGCTGCCTCCTGGTAAAACTGGAGGAACCGCTTCAGCTGCTCGCGGTCGAATTCCCCATCCTCGCTGAAAGTGGTAAACGCCCCATCGATGAGGAGCTCATCGGCAGAGGCTACCTTCTCCACCAGAGGGAGTGCGCGGTAATAGGGGATCCCTACCCGCCCCAGACCGCTATCTATTTTGAGGTGAATGCGGGCTCTCTTTCCCTGGCGGCGGGCTGCGGCGATAAGGTATTCCACCCGGTCGCTGTAAACAGATTGCGAGATGCCGAGCCTTACAATCTCCTCCGCTTCCTGCTGGGAAAATGGACCGATATTGAGGATGGGGCATTTCACCCCCTCCTCTCTGAGCTTCAATGCTTCGCTATACTTACCTACCATCAGGCCGGCAACTTCCAGCTTCTCCAGAAATCTACCCACTCCGACAAGACCATGTCCATAGGCGTTTCCCTTAATAACTGCCATAATCGGCTTCCCCCCGGTGAATTTGCGGAGCTGGGAGATGTTCCAGGCCATATAGTTGAGGTCTATCTCCAGCCAGGGATCAAAGCTTCCCGAAGGCTCTTCTGTTTGGTGATTGCTACGGAGGGAAGAAGGAAAGTTTGTCCATTTAAAAAGTGCTATGCCGGCTGCGCCTTCTCCGGCTAATTGCAAGAATTTTCTTCTATTAAAAGGCATATATTGACCTCCTCGGTGAAACACACTTTAACCATAGGGCATAACACCCGTTTTCCGGATTGGCTATTAGCTTCTATTTGTCAGCTTCTCCTCCTTCCGGTCTAATACAATCGTCAAGCCAGCCCGGCATATCATGCAGCCTTTCTATTCGCCGGGCAGGTTTTTCGTTATTAATTCATATCCATAACCCATATGGTTCTTTAATCCATAAATGGCTTCAGCTGCTCTTCTCTGGGTGGCGAGGTGAGAAGACTCACCAGGATAAAGCTCCCCACGGAGACGACAAGAGCCGGGAATATAAGGGGAATACCAAAGGGTTCGCCAAAATTCTTCAAGAGAAGGGCAACTACGGTGCCGGAGATAATAGAGGTTAATCCTCCGGCTGTATTGGCTCTCTTCCAGAGGAATGCCCCTATCAGAGCCGGAGTAATAGCGACCCCATAGATGGTGTATGCGAAGAATGCCATCTCCAGAACCGAGGTGAGATACATAGCCAGTATAAAGGCCACCACCCCTAATACCAAAACAACAATCTTAGAAAGGATAACCATCCTCCTCTGAGAAGCCTTGGGATTGATAAAGCGCTGATAGATATCTCTCATCACCGTGGTAGCAGGGCTGAGAAGGTAGTTGTTCCCCGTAGAAACCACCACAGCACAGGCTGCCGCCAGAAGCAAAACACCAACTATCATCGGCAGACCATAGGCAGCCGCATGCAGGATAACCGTATCGTGGCGTTCTAATGATGGGAACGCTGCCCTGCCAACAACCGCTAGGGCGATGACCGCTGTCTCCACAATGACCACACCGACAATCCACATCAATACCGATTGCTTGGCTGCTTTGGCATCGCGGGCGGAGTAGAACTTCTGATACATACTCTGGACCCCAAGGAGAAGCAAGAAAGTAGAGAAGAAGAAACCAAGGGCTTTGAGTAAGGGTCGCTCTCCAAATTGGGCATTGACAAGTGCAAAATGCTCAGCAGGAAGCTTGTCGGGCAGTGCTGCCCACCCGCCAACAAAGCTCAGCAGGAAGGGAACAGCGATAATGGTAGCTAGAACGATAACAATCCCGTTGGACACATCAGTGTAAGCAACCGCAATCATCCCCGCCAGCGCAGTAAACAGAATTACAAAGCCAGCTGCGAGCAGTTGACCGACCCCTACCGAAATTTTGTCACCGGTAACGATGTTCAGAATGTAGCCCCCCGCTCTAAACTGATAGCTCACAATGGCGGTAAAGGATATAATGACCGCAATACTGCCAAACAGTCTGGCCCACTTGTTGTAGCGAGCTTCCAGTATATCACCGATGGTATATTGCCCGAATTTGCGGATTCTTCCTGAAATGAAGTAAATAACCAGTATGCCAAACCAAGCCCCCGCTGGCAACCAAAGGGCAGACCAACCAGCCTCGAAACCAAACTCCGCCCCGGCAATAAAAGAACCCGAGCCAATCCAGGTGCAAATCAAGGTGAATACCATCACCGTGGGCGAGAGTTTGCGACCGGCAACCATGAAGTCCTCCTGGGTTTTTACCTTCTTAGCGCGCCACATATTAAGCCCGACCAGAACCAGAAGGTAGAGCAGAATGATATACAGATAGTAAATCATAGCAAACCTCCACTCCTATCAGATACTTCATTGATAGTATGGAAACAGACCATTCAGCCTATTCTCCCTTAATAACCTTCTTTCTTATCGACCATATTTATCAGCGTTTCTCCCTTGAGATATTTGCTCAGATTAGAGCGGAATATATCCACTGCCCGCTCGAAATAGTATCGGCTTATCCCGGCGACATGAGGGGTTATAATGACATTATCCATTCTGTAGAGGGGGCTCTCCTGGAGGAGGGGCTCCTCCTCAAAGACATCGAGTGCAGCCCCCGCAATTTTCCCATCTTCAAGAGCTTTAATCAGAGCTTTCTCCTGTATGATTTTACCACGGCTGATATTAATAAGATAAGCGTTTCTCTTCATCAGCGCAAGCTCCTTCTCTCCTATCAACCCACGGGTTCTGGATGTTAAAGGCACAGATATCACTACCCAGTCAGCCTCCTTCAGCAGCAGAGGTAGCTCTTCTGGGGGAAGGAGCTTGTCCACTCCCTCTGGCAGCTCTCTGAGTGAATGCCTTTTAGTGGCTATGACTCTCATACCGAAGCATTTAGTCCTCCTGGATATTTCTCGCCCGATGCTCCCCAACCCGATGATGCCCATGGTCTTGCCATAGAGCTCATCAAACTGGTTTACTCCTCCCAGTATTTCCTCCGCCCCCCATTCTCTTTTTATTTGATACTTAACCGCTAAGGGCAGCTTGCGCAGCAGAGAGAGGATTAAGCTCATGGCATGCTCTGCAGCCGGGATGGAATGAATCCCCCGGCAATTGGTCAGTATAACCGGGCTGTCAATAATCTCCTTATGAAGGCTACCACCCACCCCAGCGGCTGCTATATGGACCCATTTCAGCCTTTGTGCTCGCAAAAAAACCTCTCTGGGCAGTCTCCAACCAAAAATGATATCTGCTTCCTTTATCCCTTCTTCCAGCTCTTCCTGGCTACCAGCTCTCCCTATGTCTACCGAGGTGAACTCATCCCTCAGTGAGGTTACCATGCTCTCTGGAAGATTCCAGGGATAGAGCTTATGGTAAATGGCTATTAAGACCTTGAGCCTCTTTTCCGCCAATCTCCATCCTTTTGCTTTTTAAAACTTGGCAATGAATAGATTAGTTTGTTAATACCTTATCCGAGCGGACAACCAGGATGCTCTCTATTCTCTTTCCTCAATTCTGGGGAAGAGAGCTTGTCCGGGTTTTACCACAGTATCTGAAGGAATTTTCCCCCATTCCTCCAGCTCCTTGAAAGTTACTTTTTCGAAATCGGATGCCAGTGCTAACTGATGCCATACTTCTCTGGTCTTCACTGGCATTATCGGCTTCAGCAGGACGGTGACCTGTCTGATGGCTTCTATTAGATTGAAGAGAACTTCGGCTAATCTCCCGCTTTTCGAGGTATCCTTGGCTAATAACCAGGGCTTCTGGCTATCAATGTACAGGTTGGCTCCCCGAATCAGCTCCCAGGCAACCCTGACCCCCTGGTGGAGCTGATAGCTCTCCATCGCTTGCTGGTAGCGAGATAACAAACCCTCGGCTATCTCCTGGAGGTAGGTATCATCAGCAGTCCTGGTAGGAAGAATAACCCTCCCCTTTTGATATCTGTCGACCATAGTCAGGCTTCGGGAGACCAGGTTGCCGTAATCGTTAGCCAGGTCGGAGTTGAATCTCTCTTTAAAGCGTTCAAGGGAGAAGTCTCCGTCCCTGTCGAAGGGGATTTCGCTAATGAGAAAATACCTGAGAGGGTCGGCACCATAGGCTTCGGATAATCGGAGGGGGTCGAGTATGGTACCGGTAGTTTTGCTCATCTTCTCGCCCCGGAGCTTTACGAAGCCGTGTCCGAAAATGGACTTCGGGAGGGGGATGTTGGCACTGAGCAACATAGCGGGCCAGATGATGCAATGAAAGCGGGTTATATCCTTTCCGATGATGTGAAGGTCGGCAGGCCAATACCTGCGATATTTTTCGGAGTCGTCGCTAAAGCCTACTCCGGAAATATAGTTTATCAGGGCATCGAACCAGACATAGACCACGCTTTTATTGTCAAAGGGCAAAAGTATCCCCCAGGGAGTTCCCGAACGGGAAATGCTTATATCTTCAAGTCCACTCTTTAGCACGCTCACTATCTCGTTTCGCCTTACTTCTGGGAGGACAAATTCGGGACGCTCCGCTATATGGTGCAACAGCTGTTCTCTGTATTTTGAAAGGGAGAAGAAATAGTTTTCCTCTGATATCCAGCTGGGAACTGTGCCATGTGAAGGACACTTACCATCGATTAAATCTTTGCTCTGGTAGAAAGCCTCGCAGGAGATGCAATACCACCCCTGGTATTTTCCCTTATAAATGTCCCCCCTCTGGTGAATCCTTTGCAGCAGCTCGTTGACCGTTGAGATATGGCGAGGGTCAGTGGTGCGGATGAAATCATCGAATGATATGTGCAGTATCTCCCAGGTCCGGCGAAATTCCTCCTCCATTTGGTCGCAATAGTCCATCACATCGAGCTTCATTTCCTTCGCCCGGGCGGCTACATTCTGACTGTGCTCGTCATTGCCCATGAGGAAATAAGTATCGTAGCCCATAAGCCTCTTATAGCGGGCGACAACATCGGCAGCAATCTTCTCGTAGGCAGTGCCCAAGTGCGGCTTGCTGTTCACATAATCAATGGCAGTGGTGAGATAAAACTTTGGCATCGGTCTACCCTCTCCCTTTTTAAATCGGATGCTTTAACTTTACAGAACCACTAATAAAAGGTTATTCCTCTTCTTTTGTCTTATGTAAAATACAAAAGTAATATTGCTCGTATCGGTCGACAACAGATTTTAAGGAAAAATAGTCCAACACCCTCTTCCTTCCCTTCGACCCCATCTCCCTTCTGAGAGGCTCATTTTGAAGCAGCTGAAGAGAATAGTCATACATAGTTTGAATATCACCCACATTGCACAGGAAACCTACTTCGCCGTGGATAACCACCTCAGGCAATCCCCCTACTCGGGTGGCAATCACTGGCACTTCGCAGGCCATGGCTTCCAGAGCAACCAGACCGAAGCTCTCAATTTCGCTGGGCAGCAACATAAGGTCGCTATTGTTGAGCAGCTGTGTGATGGCGTTTTGCTTCCCCAGGAAATGAACCGAGGAGATAATCCCTTTCTGTCGACACAGCTGTTCTATTTTAGCCCTTTCCGGTCCGTCCCCCACCAGAAGGAGCTGGCAAGGAATGGCTTTCTGAAGAAGATAAAACACCTCTACCACATCCGCCAACCGCTTTAAGGGACGGAAGTTGGAGATGTGGATAATCACCTTCTCCCCCTTTTCCTTAGCCCTTTTTGGACAGGGGGGCACCGATTTCCGGCGGAAATTCTCGGTATCCACAAAGTTGGGAACAACCTCTATATCCTTGGTGATGCCTAACTTCTCAATAGTGGTCTCCTTTAGATAATGAGAGACTGCGGTGATTCCATCGCTCTGTTCCATACTCAGTCTGGCAACCGGCAGGTAGGAAGGGTTTTTCCCTACCACGGTGATATCGGTCCCATGCAGAGTGGTGATTATCTTAAATTTCTTGGGAGGGGGGATCTCCCGAGCCAAAAAGGCGCTGGTAGCATGGGGGATAGCGTAATGAACATGCAGCAGTTCAAGCTTTCTATACTCTGCCACTTCGGCTATTTTGGTGGCCAGAGCTAAAGAATAAGGGGGATACTGAAACAGAGGGTAGGTCGGCACCTCCACCTCGTGAAAGCAAACCCTCTCTTGGAAGCTATTAAGCCGCTGGGGAATGGAGCAGCTAATAAAGTGAACATAATGACCTCGCCGTGCCATTTCCTGACCCAGCTCGGTGGCTATGACCCCGCTTCCTCCATAGGTTGGATAGCAAACTATCCCCAGGTTCATCCTGCCAATGCTCCCCCTCTCTCATCTCCCGGGGGTGTTGAAAACCCTCTCCGGGGAGATGTTTCGGAAAAAGTCGACCGGGTCTTCCACCTCCAGCGCCTCCTTAACAATGAAAGGCTCCCCATACTCCACCCCGATAAGAGAACCGTAATAGCGGGAGAGATTCTTTATGGTCTCTAAAAAATAGCCGGTATCAACCACCCCGGTCTCCGTAGACTCTTTTGAGAACTGGGATTTATAAGCCATTATAGCCTTCCATTTGAGAGGAAAATAGGGAGTAATATCCACCACAAAGGAGGGGGTAAACTCGGAACGACAGCGATAATAGACAACCCTCTTGGGGCGGAATGGCGGTTCCCCGGTATCTATTTTTACCAGTCCCGAATAAAAAGCAGCTTCGCTGACCAGCTGGCTGCAGTGCGCATGGTCGTAGTGTCGGCACCTCCAGTAAGGGACTAAGATTAAAAGGGGACGGTAGCTACGGAGAAGGCGAATAACCTTCAGTTTGTTTTCCCTGTTAATCTCAATATTACCATCGGGCAACCCTAAATTCTCTCTCACCGATAAGCCCATTATGTCCGCTGCCTGAGCTGCCTCTACTTTACGCTGCTCAGCGGTACCCCTTGTTCCCAGCTCGCCTCGGGTAAGGTCAACTACCCCAACACGGTAGCCCTTTTTCACAGATTTGATTATGGTTCCGCTGCAAGTGAGTTCAATATCGTCCGGATGTGCGGCAAAGGCTAAAATATCTAACTCCATTATCCTGTCCCCCTTCAGCCGAGGTATACTATTTTATGGTCAAAGCGTTTAAAGCCTATTTCCTCATATATTAATTGAAGAAAAGACTCTCCATAGCGGAAAAGGTAATAAAAAGGATTGATTGTTCTTTCCTGCAATTGGTCATAAGGAAAGAGGTTATTGAAAACCTTATCTATCTGATGGAGCAGTATTTTGTGTCTCTGAAGAAGAGCCCGGCGGTATCTTCCTGCCAGGTGGTTTAGCTGATAGCTGATCTTCTGCCAGCTCTTCTCTAAAGCCCCAACCAAGGTGGGGTCGGTTTGCTGGAGATGCGTTCTCAACTCATTTAAGATAGCCTCCATCTTCTGATAAACCGTGGGGAAGGGGTCTTCCTGGGGATTGACCTCTGCAGGAGGCATAATTTTCTCAATCACTTGCGCTCTCCCCGCCAATAAGTGGCTGAAGCTCAGACCGAACCTGTCCAGCACTCTTTTAACCTTCTGCTCCACCACGGTGAAGCTACTCCTGGGGAAGATGACCGGCATAGGAAGTTCAAAAAGCGGATAGAGAGGCTGTAGTTGGGCGAAATAAGCAACCTCCGACGGTCCTGCCACATAGGCTATGGTAGGAAAGAGAGAGTCCTGAAAAAGAGGACGCAAGACCACATTGGGGATGAATTGCTCAGGGCTTTTCTCCAGCAGCAGGAGCAGTTCCTCTCGGCTGTAAGCCTCTTCTCTCCCCCTGGGAGAGAAGCCATCATTATTCTTTAGCAGGGAGTATTTCTCTCCTTCAATATTGATAAACAGGCAGGTATTATGTGATAGGTCCTGCAGGTTAACCTGAAGGGGATAGCCAGCTTGAAGAAGCTCCTTGTTGCGATTCGCCAGAATATTGGTCAATTCAGCAAAGTTATCAATCACTCTGGCAAATAAAGGACGCGCCAAGGCTTTAAGCTTTTCATTGGAAGGGTCGACGATTACTAACCCGTAGCCCCTGAATAAATGGGTCATAAGCCTGGCAAAGGAAGAGGAGAAAGTCTCTTCGGAGTTGTAAAAGGTGACCATCTTTTTCCAGAGTTCGGGCTTGAACTCGGTTTCGGGCACCAAGGTATTGAGCCTCTTGAGGAGCAATTCTATCTGTTCTCCCAGGTGCAGCTCACCCACTGACCTCTTTCCTTCTCTGAAGGGATTCTCAAGCGCTAACCTTACAGGGCGATTCTGGCTGTCAATGAAGCTCAGGGAATTAACCTCCGACAGGTCGTGATCCTCTGCTTCCATCCAGAAGATGGGGACCACTCTCCATTTAAATCTCTCCCTCAATTCCGCCGCTAACTTTATGGCAGTGAGAGCTTTATACAGGGTATAGAGAGGATTGAGCAACAGACCGACCTGCTGACCGCTCACCACGGCAACGGTATCTTCCATCTCCAAATGTGCGATGTTATCCAACACCTTCTGTTTGGCTCCCCATTTTTTATTCTGCTCTTGAAGAACCCGAGCGACCTCTTTCCTGGTTAAGCCTTTTGAGGAGATGGATTCATAAAGGTTTTCCCAGGAGCTGTCTATAAGATAGCGATTTCCCCCGTAATAATGCTTTACCTTCGGAAAATTATAAATATAATCTGCAAAGAGCCGAGGGATTCGGGGAAGGTTGTTATAGGTGATGAAATATTCCATTATTTCAGGCGTTCCCCGAGGTAATCTTTCAGTTTTTCTATGGGCACCCGGTCCTGAAGCATGGTATCCCGGTCTCTCACAGTGACCGCATTATCTTCCAGGGACTGGAAGTCAAAGGTAATACAATAAGGAGTTCCTATCTCATCCTGACGCCGGTAGAGGCGACCGATGGCTCCTTTCTCATCGTAGAATGTCTTGAACTCCTTCTTGAGCTCTCGCTCGAGTTTGATGGTCGGTTCCCTGAGCTTCTTTACCAGAGGAAACACCGCTACTTCTACAGGAGCTAACTTAGGATTTAAACTGAGGAGGTTTCGCACCTCCCCGTTCTCCAGCTCCTCTACATGAAATGCATCGACCAGAACCGTGAGAAATGTCCTGTCCACCCCGGCTGAGGTTTCAATAACTGCTGGAATAAACCTCTCCTTGGTCTCATCATCGTAATAAGTGAGGTCCTTCTTGGAGCAATTTATGTGTTGCTTGAGGTCGAAATCCCCTCGGTCGGCAATCCCCTCCAGCTCCTGCCAGCCGAAGGGGAAGTTGTATTCAACATCCACGCACTCTCTGGCGTAGTGGGCTAACTCATCCTTGGAATGGGGTCGCAGCCTCAGCTTCTCCTTCTTTATTCCCAGCTCCATGTACCAGTTGAACCTATCCTGAACCCAGTAATCGAACCACCTTTTGCTCTCCTGGGCATTGATGAAATATTCCATCTCCATCTGGTCGAATTCTCGGGAGCGAAAAATGAAATTCCGTGGGGTAACCTCATTACGGAAAGCCTTTCCTATCTGGGCAACTCCGAAAGGAAGCTTCTGCCGTGAGCTGGCAAGGATGTTTTTGAAATTGGTGAAGATGGACTGCGCTGTCTCCGGTCTCAGGTAGCTCAGCGATTGGGTATCAGAGGAAGGTCCTACATGCGTTTGAAACATCAGGTTGAACTGCCGCGGAGTGGTCAACTCGCCGCCGCATTCGGGGCATTTATCACCACTGACCTGGTCTGTGCGAAAGCGCTTTTTGCACTCCTTGCAGTCGACCATCAGGTCGTGGAAGCACTCCACATGCCCCGAAGCTTCCCACACCTTAGGATGGGCTATAATAGAACTATCCAGCCCCACGATATCATCGCGGCGATAGACCAGACTCTCCCACCAATGGTCGCATATTTTCTTTTTCAGTATCACCCCCAGAGGTCCATAATCCCAGAAGCCGGTCAATCCTCCGTAGATCTCGCTGCTCTGAAACACAAACCCCCGGCGCTTGCAAAGGGAGACCAGCTCCCCCATTTTATCTTCAGGCGAAAGCTCTTTTTCTCTCTTCATGGATACCACCTTCTCCACAGCACTAATAGAAGATGAAAAATCATCTTTGCAACTCTGTTAATCAGGGGGCACTTCGCTCTTTTTCTCCGCCTCCCCTGTCATAGGTTCGAACTTAACCGGTATGATTCGCTGTTCCTGGTAGCCCTCAGATGTTTTGGTCAGGAGGATTAACTCCTGAAAAAGCTCACCCACAGGAATAATCATCTGCCCCCCAACCTTTAGCTGTTCAAGAAGGGGGATAGGAATATGGTCAGGGGCGGCGGTCACCAGGATGTCATCAAAAAGCGCAAATTCCTTCCAACCATGGTATCCATCGGCTACCTTAATATGGATATTTTCATAACCGAGTTGATCAAGCTTTTGTTTAGCCTGATTGGCTAAGTCGTCGATGATTTCAATGGAGTAAACTTCTGCGACCATCTCCGCCATAATCGCCGATTGATAGCCGGAGCCGGTCCCTATCTCCAGTACCTTTTCACCCCCTTCCAGTTTTAGAGCTTCTGTCATCAGAGCTATGATATAGGGACGCGATATAAACTGACCATAGCCAATAGCTAAGGGGCGGTCGCTGTAAGCAAACTTTTTTCCGCTTTCCGGGACAAACAGATGCCGGGGGACTTTCCCCATAGCCTCTATTACCCTGGGATTCTGGATACCCCTGCTTATAATCTGCTTTTCCACCATGTTGCTTCTAAGAATTGAATATTCCTTCTCTTCGGTCTCTCTTCTCAACCTCTCCCTTTCGTCCTGCTGGGAGCAGGAGGTGTGCAGACCGAAGCTCACCATCAAGATTATGAGTGCTAAAAAAAATCTCCTCACTGTCCTCCCCTGTTCTTGCTCACTAAGCCAGATGGGACAAACCCACCTTCTGCTTTAAGCAACCCTTTCAATTTTATATTATAACAGATTTCTCTCATCAAAAGATGACAGAATCCCATCTCTCATTTTTGTAAACCTCTGCTGCTGAAGGTTAACTGCAATCACTCAACATGAATGTCCCCCTCAGAGAAAACCGCTGTTACTCGCTTATCTGCCGCAACCGGAGCTGCATTAATCTAAAAAAATATCATAGCGTATGTCGAAGAAAAAGTAAAGATAACAATACGGTTTAGACTAATGTGCCGAGTGGTTAAGAAGATGCAATCCAAAGATGTAATCCTCTTGTAATTTTTATTTCTATAAATTAAAATATTTGTGGTATTGAACGGCTCATTGAAAAGGTCAAGGGTAGAGAGCTATGATTCAGATGTTCAATGTTTTCAAAAATTACGACCCTATATCTCCTGCCCTTATAGATATCTCGCTTCATATCCGCAAAGGGGAGTTTGTCTTCATTTCGGGACCCAGCGGTGCGGGCAAGACTACCTTTTTAAAGCTCATCTATAGGGAGGAGCTCCCCACCCGGGGGCAAATCCTGGTCAACAGGCGAAACATAGCCAAGCTCCCCCCGAGCAAAATACCCTACTTGCGGCGCAGTATGGGCATCGTCTTCCAGGACTTTAAATTGCTGAATAACAAGACTATCTTTGACAATGTGAGCTTTGTATTAAAAATCCTCGGAGTTCCCGTATCGGTAACCAAGAAAAAAGTCTTCAATATGCTACGAATGGTCGATATACATCATAAGATGAAGTCTTTGCCCCCTCAGCTTTCGGGTGGAGAGCAGCAGAGGGTGGTCATAGCAAGAGCTCTCATCAATGACCCGGCTCTCCTCCTGGCTGATGAGCCTACGGGTAACCTCGACCCCGAACTCTCTATGGAGATTATGCGTCTCTTTGAAGAAGCCAACCAGAAAGGAACCACTGTGGTCGTTGCTACTCATAATCCGGCGCTTATTGGATGTATATCTAACAAACGAGTAATAATGTTGGACCAAGGGAAAATAGTAAAATATTATTAACTCATTCCTTAATTTATCAGTGTAAACTCGCATTAAAGGTTGATGTTGCGAGCGATTAAATACTTTCTGCGAGAGGGATGGTCAAGCCTGTGGCACAATAAGGGGGCCAACCTCCTTTCCATCGCCATTATAATAGTCTCCTTGTATGTGCTGGGTGTCTTTCTAGTTTTATCGACCAATTTCAACCATATTTTAGCGCGCTGGAGCGAGAATGTCCAGGTCAACATATATTTAGAGGAAAACCTCTCCGAACCTGCTCTTCTTTATGTACAAGAGAGGCTGAGTATCCTCCCCGAGATAGGAGAATTTGTGTATATAAGCAAACAGGAAGCTCTACAAAGGTTTCAAACCCTCTTTCCTTCTCTTCAGACCCTCCCCGATGATATAGGCGGGAATCCCTTTCCCCCATCCTACGAGCTAAAGATAAAAAAAGAGTATCAGACAATTGATGGGATAAAAAGATTAGCCAGCAGGCTGCAAAGGCTGGACGGAGTTAAGGAGGTCAGCTACGACCTCCAGTGGATAGAGCGTTTGAGCGCCGTTATGAAGCTCATCAGGGTCATAGGGATATTTCTGGTGGGAGTGCTGGTCTTCTCCGCCGTCTCTACCACCTCTAATGTAATCAGACTACTCGCCTATGCTCGGAAGGACGAAATAGATATTATGAAGCTGGTGGGAGCTTCCAACTGGTTTATCAAAGGTCCCTTCCTGGTGGAAGGAATGCTTCAGGGCTTCATAGCGGGCATCATCTCTATTGGGCTTCTCTACCTCTCTTACAGACTGGTATCTTATTATCTGGCACTCTCTTACAATTTGCTCTTCGGCTTCCTTCTATTTACTTTCCTTCCCTTAGAATACTGGCTGGGGATAATCGGCGGAGGAACCCTGGTGGGATTAATAGGAAGCTTCATATCCATAAGAAAATTCCTCCGCTATTGAGCTTTCTTTACTGCGCCCAGGAGGGAAGCCCCCATGGCTCAATTCCCAGCACGGGGACTGCCAGAAAATACATAATAATAAATATCAAAGCTGCTCCGATGAAATTCATTACTACCCCCACTCTTGCCATCTTGGGGATGGTCAGGTATCCGCTGCCGAAAACTATGGCATTGGGAGGGGTGGCTACCGGAAGCATAAAAGCACAAGAAGCTGACATAGTGGCTGGAATCATCAGCATAAAGGGATGTACCCTGATGGCTGAAGCCGTAGCGGCTAATATAGGCATAAAAGTAGTAGCGGTAGCAGTATTAGAGGTGACTTCCGTCAGGAATGTCATCAGCAGGGAGACCAACAAGACCATGCCGAACACCGGTACCGCTCCCAATCCCTTCAAATTACCTCCTATCCAGCCTGCTAATCCTGTCTGATTGAAGCCACTTGCCAGGGCGAAGCCCCCTCCAAATAAAATCAGGATACCCCAGGGAATACGTTTCGCCCACTCCCAATCTAACAAAAACTCTCCCTTACGAATGTCAACTGGCAGGAAGAACATAACTAACGCCATGGCGATGGCCACGGTGGAGTCTTGAACATATTGCCCAATCCCCAGCAGGTCTGACCAACCGGGGATTATCACATCCCCAATTTTTATATTTTGCCGGAATATCCACAGAAAAGCCGTGCTGGCAAAGATAATCATGGTGTACCTCTCTCCTCGGCTCATGGGACCTAACTTCTTCAGCTCCTCTTTTATAATTCCTCCGCTGCCCAGAAAATCTTGCTTACTGGTAGATGTGGCAACTCGCACCAGATACAACCATGCCAGGGGTATGAAAAGGATGACAAAGGGAACGCCTACCATCATCCAGTGGAAAAAGTCGAACTCCGCTACCTTAGGATAAAGGGTCTTCAGAGTTCCGGCAAAAATGATATTCGGAGGGGTGCCAATCAAAGTACCTACGCCACCTATTACCGATGAGTATGCTATTCCAAGCATTAATGTGAAGCCAAAATCACCTATTCGTCCCTTCACACTTCCCTTTTCTCCCACCTCTGCGGCATGAGAGATAACAGACAGAGCAATGGGGAACATCATCATCGCAGTGGCAGTATCAGAAATCCACATGGACAGGAAAGCAGTAGAAAGCATAAAACCAAGAACTATGCGACTGGGTTTGAATCCCACCCAAGAAATGATATGGAGAGCAATCCTTCGGTGGAGATTCCACTTCCGCATGGCCATCGATATAAAAAAGCCCCCCATAAAGAGGAAGATGTTGTGGGTAGCATAAGAGCGCGCTACTTCGCCGGTGGGGAGAATCTTCAACAGGGGATAAGCCACCAAGGGGACCAAAGCGGTCGCCGCAATGGGGATTGCCTCGCTGATCCACCAGCAGGCCATAAGCAGAGCAATAGCCGCCATCCTTTGAGCAGAAGGGCTCATTCCGGCTGGCCTTGGAAGCATAAGCATCATCAGAAAAAGAAATATACCCAGCCATAAACCTCCCACTCGTCTGCGGGAGAAAAGCCACCTCCCACTCCTTTCACTTTTACCAGAGTGAACAGCCATTACCAGTTCTCCTTCATCCTTTCAGGTATCCACGCAGAGGGCACAGTTGGCACAGGGGCTCTCTTTTGCCGCAGAACTCTTTACCAATGCGCACGAGCAGGGCATGATACTCATTGTAAAGCTCGGTAATACGGGGGAGATTCCTCATAAACAGCTGCTGTACCTCGCCATAATAAGCTTTCTCCTCAACCAGTTGATGACGTTTAACCACCCGCATGGTGTAGGCATCAACTACAAAAATCGGCTTACCCCCAGCATAAAGGAGAATGGAATCAGCCGTCTCCTCCCCAATTCCCCGTACTTTTAACATCTTATCCCTCAGAATTTTCAGACTTTCCTGCCACATGCAGGATAGTTCACCCCTATAGCTGGAAAAGAAAAAGTGGAGAAAATTATTAATCTTCCGCGCCTTCTGATTATAGTAGCCGGCGGGGCGAATCAGAAGAGAAAGGGTCTCAAGGTCGGTCTGATATAGAGATTGGGGGTTGAAAATCTTCGCTTCCTTAAGGTTTGTCAGAGCTTTCTCTACATTGACCCAGGCAGTATTTTGGGTGAGGATGGCGCCCATTATCACTTCAAACGGGCTCTCGGCGGGCCACCAATGCTGAGGACCGAACGCCTTGTAAAGTGTGAGGTATATATGATAAATGATGGGTAGCGGGTAAATTTTAGGGCTTATCTTGTCATCAGCTCCGTGCTCTACCATCGTTAAGCTCCAGATAAAAAAGAACACCCACTGTGGGGAGAACCCTATTCCCTTGTGAGCTCCTGGATGACCTTCTCCCAGGTTATCCCGAGGGCGAGTTCAAAGCCATTCTCCCCCATCTGCTGGCAAAGAGCAGGGTTTTCAGCCATCAGGTCTATCCTCTCGGCTATCATAGCGGGCACGGGAGGGACAACGAAACCTGATACCCCATCCTCTACCAACTCGGAAGGTCCTCCACTGTCCTGACAGGTGAGGACCGGCTTGCGGGAGCTAAAAGCTTCTAAGGTAACCAGCCCATAATCCTCATTCAAAGGACCGAAAAATACCCCGCGACATCGAGCATAATAGTCAATGAGAGTAGTATCATCCACCCATCCCAGTAATCTCACCCTACCTTCCAGCCCTTTCTCCTTTATCTTACGAAGGAGATTATCCCCCTCCTTTCCCTCTCCAGCGATAAGGCATCTAATCCCCCGGCTTTTTACCATAGCAATGGCATCTATCAGGAGGTCCAACCGTTTCAATCTGTCCAGTCGAGAGACGGCAAAAATAAAGTTCTGGTAAGCCGAGGTGCGGTATCTCCTCACCGGTGCAGGGGGATAAAGCACCTGGGAGGGTATCCCTCCCCAGCGGAGGAGTCTCGATTGGATGGTTTTCGACTGAGCATAAAGTCTCTTAAGTCTCTTTTTCAAAAGGTAATTATCAATCTTATGGATGAGAAAGCGGCGGATCAGTTCCTTCATTCTTCCTTTCCAGCTCAATGTAAGGTAAAAAGCATCCCACAGGTCATAATACTCCCTCATCCGATGGTTCAGCCAGCATATATGGTTGGGATGGCGAACCGCATAGCTGGGGTAGCGAAAGGAAATAACCTGGTCTATCTGCTCCTCATCCCCCGTCAAACCTACATCGGTAAACCAGGTGGCTAAATAAGCGGACAACTGCCGCCCAAATCGATTCTGTGGAGTGAGCACCAGGTCGGCATAGTAGCCAAACTCGCGCAGCTGGAGAACCAACGAGCGAGCAATGGTCAGATGCCCCCCGCTGACAAAGGGGACATCAGAGGTCACTACGCATATTCTTCTTGAAGGCATAAAGCTCACCCCTTATATAATTAAAAAATTCATAGCAAATCCCTTAGTTTACTCCTATTAGAGGCGTCAAGTCAACACGAACTTTCCTCCCTGGGGTCAACATTCATCTAATGAAGCCCTTTCAAGTCGCTGCCCTTTTTGCTCACAAGGGAGTTTTTGAGAGTCAGTAGTCCCTTCATATTTTTACGATCGGGCAAACCTATCCCAATTGAGGATGAGATGGTAAATATATTTACCCAGAGCAGCAGAAGCCTGCCTCATATTTCTATATATTCTCATAAACTGCCAAACTACCCATGGCTGCTTGAGGAAGTATACGACCTTGTATCCAAACTTTACCTGCCTTCGCCTGTCAATAAATTGTTCCCAGGGGAGGTCTATCTTCAGGTCTAAGGGGTCGAGAACGGAGCGAATGCTAAGGAAGGGGATGCCACTCTTTTCCGCCATCCTTCCGACGGCTGCGGTCTCCATATCAACAGCTACCAGGGGGTGCTCTTGCCCCAGCAACCCTTTGCTCGCCGGGTCGGAAACCACCTTCGCCGATGTCATAAGGTTGCCATCATGATAACGAAGTCCCATCTCCTCTGCCAATTGCCGGGCAAAGCTCACTATACTGTCCTCAATTCTTACAGATAATCTTATAGCCTCAACTTGCTCATTCCCTTTTTTTTCTTGCAAATCTCTCTCATATATCTCCGGGGCGATGACCAGCTCAGCTGCCCCGAGGTGCGGCTGGAGCGCTCCCGTGTAGCCAGCGGAAACAATCAACTCTGGGGAGTAGCTTTCCAGCAGCAAGGAAGTAGCCCTCTGTGCTTTTCTATAGCCGACTCCCGATTGAACCAGCATTACCTGTTGACCGCCAGCCTTACCCAGAAAAAATCTTACCTCTCCTATCTCTCTCTTTATTATCGAGTTAGTCCTCTTCCGCAGCACCGCGAGCTCAGAGGACAGAGCAACAATGACCGCTATAGAGCTCAAAAACCCCTCCTTTTGACCAGATTGTAGCAGTTCAAATGTAAGACGTCAACCTTCCCAAAATCCTGAGGAGCAATTATCTCTTGACTACTTAAGGAGTTAAAGATAAAATGAATTTTTAAGAAATTAGCTTTAAAATTTCTGAGCTGTTTATCAACGGTGAGCCATATCTTAAAGGCTAACAGCGCTTGTTAGCTTGGTAAACAATGCTGGAACTTTCCACTCCAATACAGTATGTAAAGGGCGTAGGTCCCTTTCGGGGAAAAATATTAAAAAAAGCGGGCATCCAGACCGCTGAAGACGCCCTTTACCGCTTCCCTTATCGCTATGAAGACCGGGAGCATTTCAAAAAAATATCCGATGTGAAAGCGGGCGAAGAAGTGACCATTCTGGGCACCATCCTGGATTGCCATCTTCAGACCACCAGGAGGAAAGGGTTCACCATCTTCCAGATGCTGGTCGACGACGGCACCGCAGCTCTAAAAGCCCTGTGGTTCAATCAACCTTATCTCAATGAGGTTTTTCGGGCCGGGCAGAGGGTGCTCCTGCACGGGACCGTGAAACTAAGCTACCAAAAGAGCTTTACATTACAGTTGGAAAATCCCGAATACGAAATATCTGATGAAAATGAGACTCCTTCCATCCATATGGGGAGAATAGTCCCCATCTACTCCAGAATCACCGGATTATCGGTAAAATTATACAGGAAAATACTCTATCATCTGGTTGGAGAGCTCACCGAGCACATCCCGGAAATCATACCCCAGCAGATAAGTAAGCGCCTGGGGCTGATCCCCAAATGGAGAGCATTGAAGGAGGTCCATTTCCCCCCAGCGAAGACATCAATCGATGAACTGAACAGGTTTCGCTCCCTTGCCCATAAGCATCTCATTTTTGAGGAGTTCTTCCTCTTACAGGCTGGCTTAGCTTTGAGAAAGAGAAGGTATTCTCCTAAAGATAAGGGCATTACTTTCTCCATCAATAACCACATTCGCGAGGTGCTGAAAAAAACCCTTCCCTTCCATCTGACGCCTGCTCAGCGTAAGGTTCTGAAGGAGATAGTAGAAGATATGAAGTCGCCTCAGGCGATGAACCGCCTCTTGCAGGGGGATGTGGGCTCCGGAAAGACCATCGTCGCCCTGCTGGCGATACTCATCGCCATAGAGAACGGCTACCAAGCTGCCCTTATGGCGCCTACAGAGATTCTGGCAGAACAACACTACGCCACCATCAGGTCCCTCCTCTCCCACAGCTCCTACCGCATCGCCCTCCTCAGTCGGGGGGTAAAAAAGGAAGAGAGGGAGCAAATCCGGAAAGATATTAAAGAAGGAAAAGTCAACCTGGTAGTGGGCACTCACGCTATTATACAGGAGGGGGTTTACTTCTATAAGCTCGGTCTGGTGGTAATTGACGAACAGCACCGATTTGGCGTGATGCAGCGCTCCAGGCTGATCAGAAAAGGTGAGTTCCCCAATGTGCTAATTATGACCGCCACTCCGATACCCCGCTCATTAGCCCTCACCTTCTACGGAGACCTTGACATATCTGTAATAGATCAGCTTCCACCGGGGCGAAAACCAATAACCACCGTATACAAAAGCGAGAAAAGCAGAAAGGAGGTCTACAACTTTATCAAGAAGAAGATAAGCCAAGGGGGACAGATTTACCTCGTCTATCCTGTAGTGGAGCCCTCGGAAAAATTAGAGCTGAAAGCTGCCAGGGAGATGGCAGCGCGGCTTAAAAAAGAGGTTTTCCCCGACTTCAAGGTGGCTCTCATTCACGGGCGGATGAAGAGTGGGGAAAAGGAGGAGGTGATGAGGGCATTCACCGCTGGGGAGACAGATATTCTGGTAGCAACCACCGTAATAGAGGAAGGAGTCGATGTCCCCACCGCCACGGTGATGGTTATCGAACATGCCGACCGCTTTGGGCTGTCCCAACTTCATCAGCTACGGGGGCGCATCGGCAGAGGGGATACTAAATCCTATTGCATTCTCATGGCTGACAGCCCCATTACTCCTGAGGCTCGACAGCGGCTGCAGGCAATCAAACAGAGCAGCGATGGCTTCTACATCGCCGAAAAAGACCTTGAGCTGCGAGGACCGGGGGAGTTCTTCGGCACCCGCCAGACAGGAATGCCCGACCTCCGGGTGGGAAATCTGGTGAGAGATCACCATTTGCTGGAGCGTGCGAGAAAAGAAGCTTTTTCTTACTTTAA
Organism: Candidatus Guanabacterium sedimentis; assembly: GCA_902505605.1. Taxonomy (GTDB): domain Bacteria; phylum Acidobacteriota; class B3-B38; order Guanabaribacteriales; family B3-B38; genus Guanabaribacterium; species Guanabaribacterium sedimentis. The sequence continues at coordinate 28,060 of CABWKN010000093.1, read as the reverse complement.
CTACCTTGAGCGGACAGGTCGATTAGCTGCAGATCCCTTGATCAGGTTCGTACAGAACAACTGGGAAAAGAGGTTTGGATTGAAATTGGTGGGATAGAATGAGGGTAATCGCAGGAGCTTTCAAGGGGATTAAGCTCAAGAGCCTACGAGGAACTGCCACCAGACCCACCAGCCAGAGGCTCAAAAAAGCCTTATTTGATGCCATTTCTCCCTGGATTAGAGGCTCGGTTTTCCTCGACTGCTTTGCCGGCTCAGGAGGAGTGGGCATCGAAGCCCTGAGCCGCGGAGCCAAAGAGGTAGTCTTCCTGGAATCGGAAGCCAGAGCGATAAAGAACATCCGGCAGAATATAGAATTACTGCAGGCAAAATTAGCCTATAGGATTATCCAGGAAAATTACTATGCTGGATTGAAGCGTCTAAGTCGCCAGAATATAAGGTTCGATATTTTATTCTTTGACCCACCTTACCAATTCGACTATTCGTCGCTCATACAGGTTATCTCCTCTCTGGAACTCTTCAGAGAAGGGGCTCTACTTGCTATGGAACATTTTTATAAAGATCAATTATCCCTGCCGGAGGATATATTTATTCCCTTTAAGGTATTAGCGGCTGGCGATAGCCATATTTCCTTATGGAAACACCTCGGCAGAAAGCCTTAAAACCTCGACTGACAAGCTCTTTTCCCTACCCAAAAATAGATGTAGGAGTTCATAAAAGTGTATAACCCCCTCCTGGTTTAAAGTGAGTATAACCCACCAAAAAGGGGGTTACCCTATGATGAAGCAAACGATGTTATCTCTCAAGTTAAAAATGAGCCAAGACAATATTACTACTCCCCGCTGCCTGCTCCAACCGGGGCTATGGTGCTTGGCAGTTTATAGAGCCTTTGATGCTGATGCTCTAAGGGGGGAGGCAGGCATGTGGAGGATGTGAGGGAGATAGCGGAGGATAAAGCCTTGAGGAAGCTGATAGGGCTGAGGAGGATGGCTGAGGTGGGCGTTGATAGAGATACCCGGTAAACTCATCAGCCACGGAGGAAGCCTGATATTAAAACTGGCTACTACCGAGGAGAAATTCCAGCTCTATCTTATGATGCGACACTTCTGCCTTGAGTTCACCTGAGAGAGGAGCTTAAGAGAAAGAAAAAAAGAAGAGGGTGTCCCTGCCAGAAGCAGGAAGTGTCTTCTATGATAGCTGTGGGCATGGCCTGCATGCTCTTCTGGCTGTGAAGCGCTCTTTAAAAACATAAAACAGGGAAATAATCCCTCACCAGGGACAGAAAATGAGTGTCGCAAAATCCTATCGGCAATTTTGAGGGTAGTAACATCTTATTGACAGGCAGGTCGGCTGTGTGTTAGGATAAAAATCCTAATTATTGAGGGATAAATTATGCGCTATTCCATAGCAGACTTTATCATTATGTATATCGTAATCCTCCTCTCCCTGACCGTTCACGAAAGCGCTCATGCCTGGCTGGCTTATAAGAAAGGGGATTCCACCGCCCGCCTTCTGGGGAGGATCTCTCTTAATCCTATTGTTCATATCGACCTGTTGGGTACAGTTATCTTCCCTATCCTGGCGGCTATATCTGGATGGCCGCTTATTGGATGGGCAAAACCGGTGCCCGTCAATCCTTTGAATCTAAAAGACCCCAAGCGCGATTATATGTACATATCCGCCTCGGGACCGGTCAGCAATCTGATTATGGCAGTCGGTTTTTCTCTGGTATTTCATATCTCACGGATGAGCCTCCCCATAGGAAACCCTCTCTTCACCCCTTTCTTCCGCTTTCTTTACTTCGGCGTCCTGCTTAATGTTCTATTGGCTGTTTTCAACCTGATACCTATACCTCCGCTTGATGGAAGCGGGGTGTTGATGGGATTGCTCTCCGATGAGGCAGCCAGGAAATATCAGCGGCTCAGCCCTTTCGGCATATTTATCCTTTATATACTGATGTTTGCCGGAATATTCGGCTTAATCATCTTCCCCATAGTGAGCTTTATTGTCAACCTCCTTATCTGAGGGTAGCCTGATGGATAAGAAGCGTATTTTTAGCGGCCTGCGTCCCACAGGAAAAACTCACCTGGGTCATCTGGTAGGGGTATTGCTCAACTGGGTCAAGCTCCAGGATGATTATGATTGTTTTTACGCTATCGTCGACTACCACGCTCTGACCACTGAGTATGCTGACCCTTCAAAGACCAAAGATTATATATTCGAGGTGGCGGTAGACTGGCTCTCTATAGGGTTAGACCCCAGCAGGAGCACCCTGTTTATCCAATCCCATGTCCCGGATCATGCGGAGCTGCATCTTCTGCTCTCCATGATAGTCCCTATTCCCTGGCTGGAGAGGGTTCCCTCATATAAAGAGCAGCAGCGAGAGCTGGCTGACAGAGACCTTTCTACTTACGGATTTCTTGGCTACCCTCTGCTCCAGACTGCAGATATAATTATCTATAAAGCCAATTATGTTCCGGTAGGGGAGGACCAGGTTCCCCATGTAGAGTTAGCTCGCGAGATAGTGAGACGATTCAACAACTTTTTTCGGCCAATTTTCCCTGAGCCAGAGGTTCTGCTGACCAAAACTCCCAAGCTGCTGGGTCTGGATGGGAGAAAGATGAGCAAAACCTATGAGAATTATATCAATATATCCGATGAGCCTGAGGTGATACATCGCAAAGTAATGTCGATGTTTACCGACCCGCAAAGGATAAAAAGGAACGACTCTGGAAGACCCCATCTGTGCAATCTCTTCTCTTATCATAAGCTCTTCGCACCTGACGACAAGGTCAAACAGATAGAGAGCGATTGTCAGAAAGGGCTAATCGGCTGTACTGATTGCAAGGAGTACCTCGCCAGGCAGTTAACAGATGCCCTATCCCCCTACCAGGAAAAAAGAAGACAATATCTATCCAAGCCCGATCTTGTTCATGAAGTCCTTTCCAAAGGGGCAAATAAAGCCAGAACAGTAGCCACAGCCACCATGGCAGAGGTAAAAGTGGCGATGGGAATTTAAATGGAGCGAGAGGTAGAGTCAGAGTTTAAAGTAAAACTGCCTGCCTTTGAGGGACCAGTAGACCTCCTGCTTCATATCATTCACACCGAGCAGATAGATATTTATAATATCCCCATAGCCTCTATTACCCGGCAATATCTTAACTATATTAATATGATGAAGGAGCTCAACCTCGATTTCGCCAGCGATTTCCTCCTTATGGCCGCTACCCTTATTTATATGAAATCAAAGATGCTCGTCCCTCAGCCCATCCCGGAGGTGGATAAGGAGGAACTCGACCATCTCCGAACGGAGCTGACCACCCAGCTGCTGGAGCATCAAAAATTCCAACAAGCCGCTCGATTGCTAAGGGAGAAAGAGAAGGAGCACTCTTCTCTATGGAGTCGCGCTGAGCTCACTTCCGAAATCCCCTCCGGGGAAGAGAACATTCTCATTGAGGCGACAGTATTCGACATAGTTGCCGCTTTTTATAATGTGCTGCAGAGCAGAAAAGAAGAGAAGCCCATCCACCTGAGCCCAAACCATTACACTGTTGAGGATAAAATGGAAGAAATGATGGAGAGACTTTATCAGGAAGAAAGATTGGAGTTCTTTCAATTGGCCAGGGAGCTGAAATCACGGGAGGAGCTTATTGTCACTTTTTTAGCCCTGCTGGAACTGGTTCGCCAGCAACTTATTCGCTTATATCAAACCAAAAAATTTAAAGAAATATTTATACTCCCCTCTCCAAAGAAGGGAGCCAAAGGAAATGGAAAAGAGGGAGCTTAAAGCCATAATTGAAGCCCTTCTCTGCCTTTCTTCCGAACCTATCTCTATGGAGCAGATGGTCAAAGTTATTGATGAAGCAGGAGATAAGATAATAAAAGAGGCTCTCAACGAGCTGATATCAGATTACAACAGTGATAACCGTGGGGTAAGCATTATGGAAGTAGCCGGTGGGTACCAGATAGTTACCCGTCCTCAATACGACCGATGGATAAGAAAGCACTTCGCCCTCTCTTCAAAAATAAAGCTCTCGCTGCCGGCTCTGGAGACTCTGGCTATGATCGCTTACCGACAACCCATAACTAATCCCGAAATCTCCGCCATCCGGGGAGTGGATTCCACCGGAGTCTTAAAGACTCTATTAGAAAAGCGACTTATTAAAATAAAGGGAAGAAAGAAAGTGGTTGGACGGCCCCTTATTTACAGAACCAGCCGGGAATTCCTCATCCACTTTGGCTTAAAAAACCTATCGGAGCTGCCCACCTTAGAGGAATTTGAGCAAATTATCACCTCTGAGGATAAAAAGGAGGAGAAATAGCCCTAAGGTTTACCAATAAATCTACCGCTGTAAATCAGCCTCGTTTAACTGACCAGTAAAGGACTTAAAAGCAAAAAGGTAATTTTAAGCAGTAAGTCTGATGCTTTAATGCCTGTTACTGTTATTTCAACTTAAGAAAGTCGGCAAATAAGTTGCTATTAACTCAAATAGGGATTTTCCCCTTGATATTCCTCTATTTTATGGTAGTATTAGTTATCGCACAACAGGGGATGATAAGCACAAGTATTATCCAAAAATGAGGAGGTAGATATGAACATAAGGCTATCTACAGGAAAAGAGATTCCCATAGAGATGCACAAAGTAAGGATTGTGCAGAAAGCCAGTTTAGTGCCGGTTGAAAAGAGGCTCAAGGCTATAGAAGAAGGTGGTTACAACACCTTCTCACTAAAAAGCAAAGACATATTCATTGATATGCTCACTGACAGCGGGACCAATGCTATGAGCGACAATCAACTGGCAGCGATGATGGTTTCCGATGATGCTTATGCTGGTAGCGAAAGCTTCTACAAGTTAGCCCGGGCTATAGAAGATGTGCTGGGCTTTCGTTATGTTTTGCCCACACACCAGGGAAGAGCGGCTGAGCATCTTTTAGCCAAAGTTTTCATCAAGAAGCCAGGTGACATCATCCCCATGAACTATCATTTTACCACTACCAAAGCGCACATTGAGCTTTTCGGTGGACAGGTCCTGGAAATTTACGAAGATGAGGCCCTCAACACCCAGAGTAAACATCCCTTCAAGGGTAATTTAAATATCCAGAAGCTGAAGGATGCCATAACAAAATATGGGACGGGCAGAATACCATTCGTGAGGATGGAGGCCACCACCAATCTGCTCGGTGGGCAACCTTTTTCAATGCAAAATTTGAAACAGGTGAAGCAAATATGTTCAGAGCATAATATTCCATTGGTATTAGATGGAAGCTTGGTACCCGAAAATGCCTATTTCATAAAGCTTAGAGAAGAAGGATACAAGAATAAAACAATCAAAGAGATAATCAAGGAATTCATGAGCTTTATTGACCTTTTCTATCTGAGTGCGAGGAAAAGCAGTTGTGTAAAAGGGGCATTTATCGCTACCAACAATGAAGATTTATATGAAAGGATAAAGCCCTGGCTTCCGGTTTACGAAGGCTTTCTTACTTATGGTGGGATGTCAAGCAAAGAGATAGAAGCTATGGCAGTTGGGCTCAGGGAGATGACGGACATAAATGTTGCCGGAAGTGTCCCAGAACAGGTTAAATATTTTGTCGAAGGTGTCATAGAAAACGGAATTCCAGTAGTAACCCCGCCGGGGGGGTTGGCTTGTCACATCGATGCCATGATGTTCTTGCCCCATATTCCACAATCCCAATATCCCGCCGGCGCTCTGGCTGCGGCCATTTACATTGTTTCCGGAGTAAGGAGCATGGAGAGAGGCACCATTTCCATGGACCGAGACAAAGACGGGAACGAGGTATACTCAGATTTAGAACTGGCCCGGCTCGCAGTTCCCAGAAGGGTTTATACCATGTCTCACATTGAATATGTGGTCGACAGGATACAATGGCTGTACCGTCACCGGGATCTCATTAAGGGACTAAAATTTGTTGAGGAGCCGCCAGTACTGAGGTTCTTTTTTGGCAAGTTAGAGCCTATAGATAATTGGGGAACAAAGCTGGGTGAAGCCTTCAAAAAGGAGTTTGGCGTTCAATACTAAACTGGTATCAATTCGGATGCGGCATCGGACCGCATGACCTCGGAATAAAAACGAAGGTCGAACATTTCTGGTTGATCACAGGTTCAAAACACCAAGAATGAAAGACTGCCATCCTCGCCCACAGTGGAGAGGAAGGGATAATGTACTGATTATAGAATTTTACAACAGTCTGAGTAGCAAAAATTTACATTGCTTTGCGATTTAGAAATCCCGACGCAACAGTAAAGTTGTCGGTAGCACCACTCCGAGCTGTGGTGGAGTTGAAAACCACAATTACAATTACGAGTGGCTTGAGCAATAATGTCAAACGGATTTGCTCCACAACAATCTTGAGAACTCAGAAGGAACTTTAACAGTATTGTTTAAACAATTCTTTCTATGTGCTTGTGAAATATATTGAATTTTGTGTCCCCTATCCAAGAAGCCGTGGAGAAATTAAAAAGTCTTACACCATAAAGGATGGATAATATGAAAAGAGAGCTTGTACCTGAGCATATTAAAAAAGTAATACCTTACCTTCCGGGCAAACCCCTTTCAGAGGTAGAAAGGGAGCTTGGATTGAAAGATGTAGTCAAGTTAGCATCCAACGAGAACCCTTTAGGACCTTCCCCTTTGGCCGTAGAAGCCATAAGCAAGCATATTAATGAAGTAAATTTCTATCCCGATGACGGGGTGTATTATCTTCGGCAAAAATTGGCTTCCATACTGAATTTGTCAATGGACCAACTCATCATAGGGAATGGAACAACTGATATATTAGGGGACATCGCCCGTACTTTCCTCGGTCCAGAAGATTATGCTATCGTTGCGGACCAGACCTTCTTAGTATACCGATTGGCAGTGCAAGCAGTAAACGGGAACCTCATCACCGTCCCCCTTAAAAACTACACCTACGATTTGCCTGCCATGGCAAAAGCCATAACTCCTCATACTAAGCTGATCTATATAGCCAATCCCAATAATCCTACTGGAAAAATGGTAACCGGTGAACAGCTCGACCGTTTTTTAAACTCTATTCCCGAACACATAGTAGTGGCTGTTGACGAAGCGTACTACGAGTACATAGAAGACCCGTCCTATCCCGATTCCCTCAAATATGTCAGAGAGGGGCGACCGGTTATCGTTTTGAGGACTTTCTCTAAAATCTTTGGCTTAGCCGGCCTGCGTATAGGTTATGCCATGGCTAATGAAGAACTGATCCGATACATTATCAAGGTGAAATGTCTTTTTAATACCAGCCATTTAGCCCAGGTGGGAGCTATGGCTGCCCTGGACGACCACGAGTTCATAAACGAGGGAAAGAGAGTAAACCGAGAGGGTTACCAGTTCCTCGCCGAAGAACTCAACAAACTAAAGATTAAATTTATCCCCTCAGTGGGAAATTTCATTCTTCTTATTTTCCAAGAAGACCCTTATAAGCTCTATGAGAAGCTCTTGCGGAAGGGCGTAATAATCAGACCTTTGAAGAAATGGAACCTCCCCCAAGAGTTGAGAGTCACCATCGGCACCTACCAGCAGAACCTCCGCTTCATCAAAGCCCTTAAGGAAAGCCTGGAATAATGACGAGCAACAGATTAATAATCGCCATCGATGGTCCTTCCGCTTCGGGCAAAAGCACTATTGCCAAGCTACTATCAAAGAAACTCGGCTATACTTATCTGGATACCGGAGCTATGTATCGGGCTTTAGCATGGAAGGCGCTAAAAAAAAATATGGAGCTTAACTCTGAAGAAGAAATGAGCCAATTGGCCAGGCATTCATCCATCAGATTCTACCAGCAGGAAGATGATTACAGGATTATTATCGATGGGGAAGATGTCTCGGATAAGATACGCCATCCCCAGGTGAGTGAGGCGGCATCCAGGATTTCCTCCTTCCCGGGGGTGCGGCAGACCTTGGTGAAAATCCAAAGGGAAATAGGAGCCAAAGGGGGATTGGTTGCTGAAGGGAGGGATGTATGCACCAAGGTCTTTCCTAAAGCCGATTTTAAATTCTATCTGGATGCCTCTCTTGCCGAAAGAGCCCACAGGCGTTATCTCGAGCTTAAAAAAAGTGGAATCATTGCCTTCGAAGAAAAAGTCAAAGAAGATATCGAGCGTCGTGATAGAAGCGATTCGCAGCGTACCCACTCCCCTCTTACTAGAGGTAAAGGTTCAATTTACATCGATACTACCGACCTCACTATAGAGGAGGTCTTAAACCTTACCTTAGAGAAGATTAAATTTAGAGAAGAAGACTTTTTTATCCTTGACAAAGACTAAAAATTGAGTATAATCAATGATTACATTAAGTTTTATATATTTTTATGCCCGAAAGGACGTATTTTATAGTTAGCAGGAAGCACTTCGGTATAATATCAAAATAAGGAGGTAACTAATCTAATGATGGACGAAGAAGTCCCCAAAGAAAAACTTAAAGCCGAGGAGGAGAAAAAGGGGGATAAAGAATCTTCTGAAACCCAGGGGGATAACCCTTCCCCCGAGCTTGCAAAGGATGAATTAGAAGAGCTCAACTCCGAACAGTTAGCCGAACTCTACCATAAGAGCTTTCGAAGCTTTTCTGAAGGGGAAATTATTGAAGGAAGCGTAATCAAAGTAACCAGTAGTGGAATTCTGGTAGATATAGGATATAAGTCTGACGCTCTTGTTCCGCTCCAAGAATTTAGAGACAGCGAGGGCAATATAACTGTAAAATCTGGCGACAAGGTGAACCTGCTCTTTGAATATGTTGAGAATATGGAAGGCTATCTGGTTCTCTCCAAGGAAAAAGCAGAGAAGATGAAGGTCTGGGACCAGATTGAAAAAGCTTATCATGAAAATAGCGTAGTCACCGGAAGAGTGATCGAGCGGATAAAAGGTGGATTGACTGTAGACATCGGAGTAAAAGCCTTTCTCCCAGGCTCCCAGGTTGATGTGCGACCGGTAAGAAATCTCGATACCTTAAGAGGTAAAGAGCTTGAGATGAAGGTCATCAAGCTCAACAAAAGGCGTGGGAACATTGTCCTTTCCAGAAAGGTAGTCCTAGAAGAGGAGAACCGCCGAAAAAGGGAAAGGCTGCTTGCTTCCCTGGAGGAAGGAACGGTAGTCAAGGGCATTGTCAAAAACATCACTGAATACGGCGCCTTTATAGACCTTGGGGGTATCGACGGGCTCCTCCACATAACCGATATGTCCTGGGGAAGGGTTAACCATCCCTCGGAGCTATTTGTAATCGGCGACGAGGTTGAGGTGATGGTCTTAAAGTTCGATCGCCATAACAACAGGGTCTCCTTAGGCTATAAGCAGAAAACCCCTGACCCCTGGCTCAAAGCAGAGGAGAAATACTCCATTGGCTCCCGGGTGCGCGGCAAGGTGGTGAGCCTCACCGATTACGGCGCCTTCATCGAGCTGGAAGAAGGTATTGAGGGATTAATCCACATCTCCGAGATGTCCTGGAACAAGAGGATAAAGCATCCCTCCCGCATAGTCTCCATAGGAGACACTGTGGAAGCTGTGGTGCTCCACATTGACCAATCCTTGCGCCGGATCTCTTTAGGACTTAAGCAAACCGAGCCTAACCCCTGGAAGATGATCGAAGAAAAATACAGCATCGGGTCAATAATAAAAGGCAGGATCAGAAATCTTACTGATTTTGGCGCTTTCGTGGAAGTAGAAGAAGGGATTGATGGGTTAATACATATCTCCGATATGTCCTGGACTAAGCGCATAAAGCATCCCTCCGAGATGCTTAAGAAAGGGGATACAGTAGAGGCGGTAATCCTGAATATTGATGTAGAAAGCCAGAGACTATCGCTGGGGCTGAAGCAAATGACCCCTAATGTCTGGGAGGAGTTTTTCAAGAAGCACCGAATGGGCGATGTGGTTAAAGGTAAAATTGTCAGCATTACTAACTTCGGAGCTTTTGTCGAGCTCATCCCTGGAGTTGAAGGGCTAGTCCATGTCTCCGAATTAGATAAAGAGCGTCTCACCGACCCCAAGCAGAAATACAAAGTTGGGGAAACTTTGACCCTTAAGATAGTTAAGCTCGACCCTCAGGAAAGGAAGATTGGCTTGAGTCTGACTGCTTACTTAGCTGACAAAGAAAAAGTAAATATCGAAAAATTCGCCGCAGAAAAGGGTGGGGCGATTATCGGTGATGTTATTGACAAAAAGACTCTTAGCCAGCTTGAAAAGTCAAAAAGAAAACACAAAAAACCTGCTTCATCGTCCATAGAAGAATGAGCGCCCTGTGGACATCTCCGCTGCAAAAAGAGAGAAAAAGCGCCAATTGACCTCTTTTTAGACCCCTTAAGAAAAAAGGGTAAAAGTCTTAAGCAGTGAAAAGGTAGGGAAAATCCAGTTTAGTTCACTACATTATAAAAAAGGAGTGCAAAAATATGACCAAAGCGGAATTAATTGCCGAGGTGGCTAAGGCTACCGATTTGCCGAAGAAAGATTCCGAAGTTATAGTGAGTACAGTTCTCCAAAGTATCATCGATGCTCTGCATCGGGGCGAGAAGATTGAACTCCGAGGCTTTGGCAGTTTCCGGCTTCGGAACAGAAGGGCTCGCGCGGGTCGAAACCCAAAAACCGGGGAACGGGTGCAGGTACCTGCTAAGCGGATACCTTATTTTAAGCCTGGCAGAGAACTGAAGGAACTTATCAACAAATAGGAGCTTAAACCTTCTACCTTAATGGGGATATCTTAAGAATGAAACGCCTCTATTCACCCTGGAGATATCCTTATGTGGCATCTCACAAATCGGGTAGAAGCTGTATCTTTTGCAAGGCTTTATCATTGAGCAGTGACGAAGAGGGGCTTATGCTCTACCGAGGCAAGCAGAGTTTCGTAATATTGAACGCCTTCCCTTATAACAACGGCCATCTGATGATAGCTCCTTATTCCCATACATCCTCCTTCGAAGATTCTGACACTGAGCTGACCACCGAACTTATTCAGCTAATGCAAAAGTGCATCAAAGTTCTCTCCTTAGTCTATAAACCCGACGGATTTAACATCGGACTCAACCTGGGGAAGGTTGCTGGTGCTGGAATAACCGACCATTACCATTGGCATATTGTTCCCCGATGGAATGGCGATACCAGTTTTATGAGCGTAGTTGGTGAAACAAGGGTTATACCTGAGGACCCTCAGAGCACTTTTAAAAAGCTAAAGCCCCACTTCAAAGATTAAAATGTACCCAGGGCAAACCTATTCTGCCCCGCAATTCCCCTTTCTTTATCAGCGGTAGCGAGGTAATTGAGAGAGAGGAAGCTGTGTCATAACAGATAAAAGGACGAGCATCATGATTTTATAAATATTTGAAGAGGAGTGTACCATGGATTTCCAACTTTCTGAAGAACAGCTGATGGTAAGGCAAACAGCCAGAGAATTTGCAGAGAAAGAGATCAAATCCCGGGCGGCAGAGATTGATGCCACCGGAGAATTCCCCATGGAGATAATTAAAAAATTAGCCCCGTTAAACTTCCTCGGTATCACCGTTCCCGAAGAGTATGGCGGAGGAGGATTGGATGCCGTCTCCTATGCTATTGTAATTGAAGAAATCTCCCGGGCTTGCGCCTCAACCGGGGTGATATTATCGGTTAACAACTCTCTGATTTGCGAGCCGATTTTAAAATATGGAACGGATTTTCAAAAGAAAAAATATTTACCCGACCTTGCTTCAGGAAAGAAATTAGGTTGCTTTGCTCTCACCGAGCCCGAAGCAGGCTCTGATGCCGCCAATCTTAAGACTACCGCAGTTCTCAAGGGCGACCATTATGTCATCAACGGGAACAAGCTGTTTATTACCAATGGTCGAGTGGCAGAGGTGGCTTTGATCTTTGCCATGACCGACAAGTCCCTGGGATACAAAGGGATAAGTACCTTCATTGTAGAACGAGGATTCCCTGGTTATTCTGTCGGCAAGATTCAGCAAAAGTTAGGAATCAACGCATCGGGGCAATGCGAACTTTACTTTGAAGACTGCCTGGTTCCCAAAGAGAACCTCCTTGGAGAAAAGGGGGGAGGCTTTAAGATGGCTCTGGTTTCCCTCGACGGAGGAAGGATTGGGATAGCCGCCCAGGCAGTGGGGATTGCCCAGGCTTGCCTTGATGAGTGCCTGAAATACTCCAAAGAGAGGATTCAGTTCGGACAGCCGATTGCTAAATTCCAGGCTATCCAATGGATGTTAGTCGACATGTCTACCGAAATTGAGGCTGCCCGATTGCTCACCTACCGAGCTGCTTTCCTCAAGGAAAAAGGAGAAAGATATTCATCCCAGGCATCTATGGCAAAGCTCTTCGCTTCGGAAACCGCTATGAAAGCCACCACTAAAGGGATTCAAATCCACGGCGGATATGGCTATATGAAGGAATACCCGATGGAGAGATTCTTCCGCGATGCCAAGATTACAGAGATTTACGAAGGGACCAACGAGATCCAGCGCGTCGTCATTGCCAGCAGCATCCTCAAGTAAATTCCATCGCATATGACTCCCTTCCCTTCTTAATAAGGGAAGGTTCTTTCTACGCCAAGCGAGGTATTTCTGCCAGATGCACAGGCGCAAATTTTATGGTATAATTACCGTGCCAAAATTTGTATCATTAAAAAGTCTTTTGGCGACCTTCATATTAAAAGGGTTTGAAGATGGACGATAGGATGAAAAGTGAACAACAGCGCTGGAAAAATAAGATAGCATCCTCTGCCGTCAAGCGCCATCCGGAGCGGAAAGAGCTGTTCACTACCGTATCGGGCAAGCCGATAAAAGACCTCTATACCCCGGCTGATGTACCAGATTTTGACTATTTAACAAAGCTATCATTCCCCGGCATTTACCCTTTTACCAGAGGGATTCAAGCTACCATGTACCGGGGCAAGTTATGGACCATGCGGCAGTTTTCGGGCTTCGCTACCGCAGAGGAGTCCAATCGTCGCTACCGACTTCTGCTGGAAAGAGGGCAGACGGGCTTAAGCGTAGCTTTTGACCTGCCGACCCTTATGGGGTACGACTCAGACCATCCCCTTGCCATGGGTGAAGTGGGCAAATGCGGAGTAGCGGTGGACACTCTCCAGGACATGGAGACTCTCTTTAATGGCATTCCACTTGATAAGGTCACTACATCTATGACCATAAATGCTCCCGCAGCTATTCTTCTGGCGATGTATATCGCCGTAGCAGAAAAACAGGGAGTTAAGCCAAACCAGATTGGTGGGACCGTGCAGAATGACATATTGAAAGAATACATAGCACAGAAGGAGTGGATTTTCCCTCCCCAACCCTCTATGAGAATCATCACTGATATGTTCGCTTACGGCTCCAGCGAGGTCCCCCTATGGAATACCATAAGCATCAGCGGCTACCACATCAGAGAAGCAGGGGCTACCGCTGTCCAGGAGCTTGCCTTTACCCTGGCTGATGGGATTGCTTATGCGCAAGCGGGGATAGACGCTGGACTGGAAGTAGATGAGTTTGCCCCGCGCCTATCCTTCTTCTTCAACTCCCATAACGACCTCTTTGAAGAGATAGCCAAATTTCGGGCTGCCCGCCGCATATGGGCGAAGGTGATGAAAGAGAGGTTTAAGGCTAAAAAGGAACGCTCCTGGTGGCTGCGGTTCCACACCCAGACAGCTGGCTGCAGCCTCACCGCCCAGCAGATTGAGAACAATATTGTGAGAGTCACCATTCAGGCTCTGGCAGCCATTCTGGGGGGAACGCAATCTCTTCATACCAACTCCAAGGATGAAGCCTTAGCAGTCCCCGCTGAAGAAGCCGCCACCACTGCCCTGCGCACTCAGCAGATTCTCGCATACGAGAGTGGGATTGCTAACACCATCGACCCATTAGGTGGCTCATATTTTATAGAAAAATTGACCGATGAGATGGAAGAGCAAGCCTGGGACTACATCAACAAGATAGACGAGATGGGGGGTATGATAGCAGCTATTGAAAGGGGGTTCCCTCAGAAAGAGATAATGGAGGCTGCCTACCGCTATCAGCAAGCAATAGAAAAGAAGGAGAAGATCATAGTAGGGGTTAATGAATTTCTCATGGAAGAAGAGGAGCAACCCCCGTTTTTAATGATCGACCCTGAGGTCGAGCGCGCTAAGCAAATAAATAAGCTTCAAGCTATTCGCCAACAGCGAAACAGCGCCAAAGTGGAAGAGTGCCTCAAACGGCTCCGTATAGCTGCCCGAGGGAAAGACAACCTAATGCCTTTTATATTGGAAAGCGTCAAAGCCTATGCCTCCCTAGGAGAGATAATTAATGTCATGAGGGAAGAATTTGGCGAGTATCAGGAACCTTCCGTCTTTTGAGACGACCTTATTCATCAATTTTCCCTGGAAGCAGATAAAGTGAGCTTTTAACAGTATGGTTAAATCTAAGGTTTATATATGAATTCATATAAAGCTAAAATCAGGGTGCTCATCGCTAAACCTGGGCTCGACGGTCACGACAGGGGAGCCAAAGTCATCGCCCGGTCGTTCCGGGATGCTGGTATGGAGGTGATTTACACCGGCTTGCGCCAGACTCCAGAACAAATAGTCACGGCTGCCATACAGGAGGATGTAGATGTCATCGGCATCAGCATCCTTTCAGGAGCCCACCTTTATATTTTCCCCAGAATAATAGAGCTCCTCAAAGAGAAAGGAGCCACTGATATGCTGATTATCGGAGGTGGAATTATTCCTGAAATTGATATACCCAAGCTTAAACAGATAGGGGTTGCCGAGATATTTACGCCCGGGGCCCATACCACCGAAGCGATAGAGTTCGTTAAACAGAGGCTGCGAGGAAAATAAGTATCTCCCCTCTTACCAAGGGGTACAAATATGGCTCAAAAGGCAGCGGTATGGGGAATCTTTAACAGGGGCTGAAAAGAGGGAAATCCTTTGTATTCCAGAATAACAATGCTATAATGATAAGCTTTTTTAATGCTCAGCATTATGATAAAAGCGAGAAGATATTTCCCAATCAAAAATGGCATTTCATGTAGCACCACATAAGGAGGTGAAGTAATGAGAGATGTCTACATGGTTAGCGGAGGAGTGAGCAAGTTCACCAAAGCGAGACCCGATAAGACTTTCCAACCGATGGTAAAAGAAGCTTTTGATTATGCGATGAACGATGTCCCCCATCTGACCATCGACCAGATTGATGGCAGCGTTGCTTCTTACTTCTCTGACCATTTTCAGCGGCAATTGATGTCGGGCATCATGGTGCAAGACTACCTTGGGCTATGCCCAAAAGAGAGCAAGAGGGTAGAAGGGGGTGGAGCCACCGGAGGACTCTGCTTCCAGACCGCATGGGCTGAGGTAGCCTCTGGAAGACAGGATGTATGCGTGGCCTATGGCTTTGAGACCATGTCCCATGTCAACACCTGGAAAGGGAACGAGTTTATCGCCTTAGCTTCTGATGCCAGTTACGACTACCCGGTGGGAGGGTTCTACACCGGCTATTACGCTATGATGGTAGTAAGGCACATGTATGAGTTTGGCACCACCAGAGAGCAATTAGCCATGGTCTCAGTCAAAAACTATCAAAACGCTTTTCACAATCCCTATGCCCAGAAAAAGATGAAGATTGCCGTCGAGGATGTCCTCAACGCTCCAATAGTAGCCTATCCTCTTGGCATGCTGGATATCTGCGTAATGTCCGATGGAGCGGCAGTATGCATCCTGGCAGACGAAAAGATGGCTGCCAAGCTCACCGATAAGCCAATCAAAATTGCATCTGTCGGATGTGGAACAGATGCCATGCGCATGGCCGACCGACCTCACGGGGAGGTCATTCTCCTCCCCCATGAGTCTCCTGACGACTATAAGGGACTCAAATATCCCGGAGTCCATTCCTTCCGGGCTGGAAGAATGGGAGCCAAGTTAGCCTATGAAAGGGCAGGAATCACCAACCCTTTAGAGGAACTCGATTTCGTAGAACTGCACGATGCGTACACCTCTTCGGAAATTCAGACCTACGAAGACCTGGGGCTCTGTAAATACGGCGAAGGAGGGCAATTTATCGAATCGGGCAAACCAAATCTCGGTGGCATTTGCCCGGTTAATCCTTCTGGAGGGCTATTAGCTTGTGGACATCCGGTGGGTGCAACCGGTCTGATGCAGGCGGTCTTCGCTTTCTGGCAGCTGCAGGGGACGATAAATAAGCACTTCGGAAACGATAAGCTCCAGATACAGAATGCCAAAAGGGGTCTTATCCACTCGCACGCCGGCACAGGTACTTATGTCACTATAAGCATACTGGAGAAACCGTTTTAAGAGGTGAAGCCCATCTTTGCGAAAAGGAGAAAAGAAAATGAAAAAGAAAGAGACAAAGCTCCCTGAAACCGAGGAGGGAACCGTTCTGTTCAATGTCCCCTTTCCGGAAGATTTATCTCAATTAAAGAAAATGTCCCCCATCATCATTAAATGGCCATACCATATTGATTATATTCACAGCTATGGTCAAGATTCCCCCTTCTTTGCGGGCTTGGCAAACAAGAAGATTATGGGGACCAAGTGCCCTAAATGCGGTTATAAATATGCTACGCCAAAATTCCATTGTATGTATTGTGGTTCGGAGTGCGATTGGTTCGAGCTCCCCTTGGAAGGGAAAATCCACACCTGGACCACCTGCCACTTCGGAAGCCAAGAGTTCCTTAAGGAGACCCCTTTTAATCTGATACTGGTTGAGTTTGAAGGAGTCGATTCCCTCTTTTTAGCCAGACTGATTGGTCTAAGCCAGGACGAAGTCCGTATCGGGATGAAAGTAAAAGCCAAATTTCGCCGAAACTCTCAGTTTAAACCCACCGATGTGTATTTCGTTCCCGCAGAATGAGTTCTTAAAAGGAGGGAAAAAGGACCCTGATTTATTTAAAACTAAGGGAGGCTAAGGTCAATGGAAGAGGGTGTATTAAGTCTCACTGACGAGAATTTTGAAAAAAACGTATTGCAGTCGGACATCCCCGTATTGGTCGATTTCTGGGCTGAGTGGTGCTTTCCCTGCAAGATGATTGCTCAAGCAGTCGAGAACATCTCCAGGAGCTACCGGCATAAAGCAAAGGTGGGTAGGCTAAATGTGGATGAAAATCCCGCTATCACTTACAAGTACAATATTAAAGGAATACCCACTCTGTTGCTATTTGTCAACGGGAAAGTAAAAGACCAGATAGTAGGAGCGGTTTCTCAAGAAGTAATTACACAGATGATAGAGCAGAATACCAAAAAATAACCCTCAGCGAGGCTGCTAAAAGAACTGAAAAACATTGTTGACAAAACTTTAGAGAATGGTATAATAACTTTTTTTAAAAGGAAGGCTAATACTCTATGCATATAGATTTAAAGGAAGTAACTCCTCATGGGTTACATATCAGCAGGAAAGTCAACCTCACCTTGCCTCCCTCAATAGAAGAAGTCGAAATTATTAACCCTTGCTTTGTGGAGCTGAATGTAACACCTATTGGTATCAAATACAGAATCACCGGCTCCATCGAATTAAAGCTCATGCTCCAGTGTAGCCGATGCTTAGAAAGTTACCCCTTCGACCTTTCCTCCGATTTCGACCTCCTTTATGTTCCCATCGAACAGATGCCTTCGGAGGTTGAATTAGAGATGAAAGACAAAGATGCCAATATTGCCTATTATAGCGAAAACAAAATTGAGCTGTCTGAGCTGCTGCAAGAGCAAATCCTCCTTGCACTTCCTATGAAGCCTATCTGCTCGCAGGAGTGCAAAGGTCTTTGCCCTTCCTGCGGCACCAATTTGAATGTCAGCTCTTGCAACTGCAAAGCGGTCTCCATAGACCCTCGCTTAGAAAAATTAAAGCAGATTAAAGAACTGCTTAATCAACAGAAGTAGCTTTAAACTATGGCAAATCCAAAAAGAAAACACTCGAAATCCAGAAGAGATAAAAGAAGATCTCATCTATCGCTGACATCTCCTTCTTTAGCCACATGTCCCCAGTGTCACGAAATGAAACCTCCCCATCGAGTATGTCCCCATTGTGGCTACTATAAAGGGGTGGAAGCAATAGAGGTGAAAGGGGAATAAGGATATATCTGTCAGCTATGGCAGTCTTAAACCAGTTCAACTGAAGTAACTACATGGGAAGGGGTTTAGCAAAAGGCACTATAGCGGCTCACCGGGAGAATGGAAAATGAAGATTGCTGTGGATGCCATGGGAGGAGATTTCGCCCCAAGGAATCCTGTGGAAGGGGCTGTTAAAGCGGTCAGGGAATTCGATATAAATGTTGCTCTTGTCGGCAGGCAGGAGGAGATTAAAAAAGAGCTCCATCGGCTAAAGGCTTCCCAGAACCTCCCAATTGAGATTATCAACGCAGACGATGTAATAGACATGAGCAGCAAAGCCTCCTCCGTATTGCGCAAGAAGAGCTCTTCTATTATGATAGCCTGCTCTTTAGTCAAGGAGGGCAGAGCCCAGGGGATTGTTAGTGCCGGCAACACAGGAGCCACCATGGCGGCGGCTAAATTTGTCATCGGATGCCTTCAGGGTGTGGACCGGCCTGCTTTAGCCATGGTTATCCCCACTCCTAAAGGATACGCTGTACTGCTGGATGTGGGAGCTAATGTTGATTGCAGGCCTCATCACCTGACTCACTTCGGCATCATGGGATACATATATGCCAAAGCGATTCTCAATATACCTGAACCGAAAATCGGACTGCTGAGCATCGGGGAAGAAGAGTCCAAAGGAAACGAGGTTACCAGAGAAGCTTACCAGATGCTGAAAAACTCTCCCTTAAGTTTTTATGGCAACATCGAGGGGACAGATGTATTCTCGGGCAAAGTCGATGTCATCGTATGTGATGGGTTTATAGGAAACATCACCCTGAAGGTGAGCGAGAGCATAGCCGCTACCATGCAAACCATATTGAAAGAAGAGCTGGATAAGAATTTCGTCTCTAAATTAGCCTCTCAGATGCATCGGCAGGTCTTTATTCGTTTTCAGAAGCTAACCGATTATTCCGAATATGCAGGGGCTCCTCTACTGGGGACCAAGGAAACCTGCATTATCTGCCATGGAAGGTCCTCCCCCAAGGCGCTAAAAAACGCCATCAAAATTGCAACTGATTTCTATCAGAATCGGGTTAATCAGCGCATTAAGGAACAAATTCTCAGCTTAACCATAAATAAAGAGCTACATTAAGTTTAGGCAAGGAAATGCAAGTTAAAAGAGCAGGCATTCTGGGTATTGGCGCATCTGTACCAGATAAAGTCCTTACCAACTTCGACTTGGAAAAAATGGTGGATACCAGCGACGAGTGGATCCGCACCCGCACCGGTATCCGGGAAAGAAGGATTGCGGGGGAAAATGAGTCCTTCTCCACCTTTGCCATCGAAGCCTCTCGCCTGGCGCTTGAAGAGGCAGGAATCAGCCCTTCGCAGCTCGACCTCATTATCTGCGCCACCGTAACCCCCGACCGTCCCCTCCCCTCCTCTTCCTGTTATGTCCAGCACATTTTAGGAGCTGAAAAGGCTGCTGCCTTCGACCTTACCGCCGGCTGCTCAGGGTTCATCTTCGCCCTGACAGTTGCCAGACAGTTTATCGCTAATGGAGAATACAAACATATCCTTATTGCAGGTGGGGAAGTGCTAAGTCGCGTCACAGACTGGACCGATAGAGCCACCTGTGTCCTTTTCGCCGACGGTGCGGGAGCTGTTGTGCTGGGGGAAGTGGAAGAACCAGCCGGAATACTGGCTACAAGTATTCATAACCAGGGAGAATACGCTGAATTCCTCACCATCCCGGCAGGTGGCTCCGAGCTTCCCACCTCCCAGGAGACCGTGTCTAAGAGGCTTCATTTCGTAAAGATGATGGGAAACGAACTCTTCAAGGCCGCCATCCGTTATATGTCGAAGGTATCCGAAGAGGTTCTACTTAAAGCCAGTGTAAAACCGGAAGAAGTGGATATCTTTATACCCCATCAGGCAAACCAGAGAATAACCAATGCCGTTGCCGAACGCATTAGCGTATCCCGCGAGAAGATATACTCTAATATCGATAGAATTGGCAATACCTCCTCAGGGTCCATCCCAATTGCCCTACATGAATTGAAGGAGAAAGGAAGACTCCCTAAAGGGACCCTGATATTGATGTCGGCTTTTGGCGCTGGGGTGAGCTGGGGTTCAGCTCTGGTTAGAATGTAAAAAAACAGGCTCTGAAGTGGGAAAAACAGAAAAAATTGCCTTTATATTCCCAGGCCAAGCATCCCAGTATGTGGGAATGGGTAAGGATTTCTTTAATAGCTATAAGGAGAGTCGAGCAATCTACGAAAAAGCCGACCAGACTCTGGGATTCCCCCTTAGCAGTTTGTGCTTTGAAGGAACAGACAAGGAAGTGCAAATTACCACCAACACACAGCCCGCCATCCTGACCACCAGCATTGCTGCCTGGACCCTCCTGAGAGATTCAGGAGTGAAGCCCGATTATGTTGCCGGGCATAGCCTGGGAGAGTATTCAGCGCTGGTTGCTGCCGAATCTCTGAGCTTTGAGCACGCAGTGAGCCTGGTGCGGAAACGCGGTCAATATATGCAGGAAGCAGTCCCTGTGGGCGAGGGCGCCATGGCTGCCATTATAGCCTTGGAACGGTCCAAAGTAGAGAAAATATGCCAGCAGGTAGGAGAGAGAGTGCAGCCAGCCAATTATAACTCCCCTATTCAGATAGTCATCTCAGGCACCAGAGAAGGGATTGATAAAGCCATGGAGCTTGCCTTACAAGAAGGGGCTAAAAGAGCCACCCTTCTGCCGGTAAGTGCTCCCTTCCATTCAAAGCTGATGCTACCAGCTCAGGAAAGGCTGCAGGTGGATATTGACAAAACTATATTCCATCCGCTGCTGATTCCCTTAGTCACCAATGTTGATGCCAAAATCATTCATACCCCGCAAGAGGCTATGGACTCCCTTATCCGACAGGTTACCTCCCCTGTCAGATGGGAGGATTCTATGCGACATCTTATCACTCAGGGAGTGTCCATCTTTGTTGAAGTAGGACCTGGCAGAGTTTTATCAAATCTTATTAAAAGAATTGACAAAGGAATTAAAACCTTTAATATAGAAGATAAAGCGACCCTAAATAGCTTTTTAAACTACTATGACACCTCAAATAAATAAAGGGAGGAATTGATGACCTTGGAAGGGAGGATTTCCCTGATAACAGGAGCTGCTCAGGGGATAGGCAAAGAAATCGCCCTCGAATTAGCCCGAGCGGGTTCTGATATAGCGGTAGCCGACATACTCTTTGACAAAGCCGAGGAGACAGCCAGAGAGATTGAGGCCTTAAAAAGAAAAGCTAAAGCTTACCATATGGATGTCTCTGATACTGATGAAGTCCACCAGACAGTAAATCAGATCGCTGAGGATTTTAGCAAAATAGACATTTTGGTTAATAATGCCGGCATCACGCGCGATTCCCTGCTCATACGAATGAAACGAGAGGACTGGGATAAGGTGTTAAGCATTAACCTCACCGGGGTTTTCAACTGCACCCAGGCTGTGCTCCGCTGGATGCTCAAACAGAGATTTGGGCGTATAGTGAATATCGCCTCGGTAGTAGGACTTATGGGCAATGCCGGACAGTCCAACTACGCCGCCTCCAAAGCGGCAATAATCGGCTTTTCCAAAAGTATCGCCCGGGAGATCGCCTCCCGCGGGATAACGGTCAATGTCATCGCCCCAGGATACATAGATACCCCTATGACTCAAAGGCTCCCCAATGAAGTCAAAAAGGGCTTCCTCAACCAGATACCTATCCCGCGCCTGGGCCTGCCCCAGGATATAGCCAAAGGGACGGCCTTCCTCGTCTCGGATGATGCGGAATATATCACCGGGCAGGTCCTCAATATTAATGGCGGTATGTATATGTAAACTCTGAAGCTTAAGGCAAGAAATAAGCTTTTTAACAATTTATAGTTCAAAAAAGTTAGTATTACAAGTCAAGGGAGGTAATAAGGCATGTCCATAGAAGAAAAAGTTAAAACCATTATAATCAATCAATTAGGAGTAGACGAAGGCGAGATAACCCCGGAAGCTTCATTTATCGATGACTTAGGGGCGGATTCTCTGGATACAGTCGAGCTGGTAATGGCTTTTGAGGATGCTTTCAAGATCGATATTCCTGACGAAGATGCCGAAAAAATCATTCGGGTAAAGGACGCCATTGACTATCTCAAAGCCCAGGCCAAAGAGCAGTAGCTCTCGAATGGCTATATACTCCATTTTTATCTCAATAAACAAGCGAGGATGGAAAGCTTCGCCAGGGAGATGAAAAAGCTTCAAACCTGAATAAAGACAGAGGAGCTTAATTTTGGAAAGGAGAGTTGTTGTAACTGGTATAGGGCTTATAACACCTGTAGGAATCGGCACTGAAGGGAGCTGGAGCGCCATTTGCCAGGGAAAGAGCGGAGTGGGACCGATAACCCGCTTCGACGCCTCTGAGTACCCCACCCGCATTGCCGCTGAGGTAAAAGGATTTGACCCCCTCCAATGGACAGAGCAGAAGGACCTTCGCAAAATGGATACCTTCATCCACTATGCCCTGGGAGCTACCGATATGGCTCTGGAAGACTCCGGATTGAAAATAAACCATCTCAATGCTCCCCGGGTGGGAGTTTTTATAGGCTCGGGAATAGGGGGGCTTCCCTTTATTGAGCGGCAGCACAAGATACTCCTGGAGAGCGGTCCCCGAAGGATCTCCCCCTTCTTTATTCCGGGGCTCATTGTCAATCTCGCCTCGGGGCAAGTATCCATCCGCTATGGGGCAAAGGGTCCTAACTCTGCTGTGTGCACCGCGTGCTCTACCGGTAGCCACGCTATTGGCGACTCCTTCAGGATAATTGCCCGCGGCGAAGCCGATGCTATGATCTCCGGTGGGACCGAGAGCGTCATCACGCCTCTCGCCATTGGAGGTTTCTGCGCCATGAGGGCTATTTCCACTCGCAACGACCAGCCTGAAAAAGCAAGCCGACCTTTTGATAAAAACCGTGACGGATTTGTAGTAGGCGAAGGGGCAGGTATCCTAATTCTCGAGTCCCTGGAGCATGCTCAAGACCGGGGCGCGAACATATACGCTGAATTGTTGGGCTACGGCATGTCGGGCGATGCTTTCCATATCTCCGCACCCAGCGAGGATGGTGATGGACCTATTCGAGTGATGCAAAACGCCTTACACGATGCCCGCATCCAACCTTCTTATATAGATTATATTAACGCCCACGGCACAGCCACTCCGGCGGGGGATGTGGTGGAAACCTTGGCCATTAAAAAGGTATTTGGGGAGCATGCCCGAAAGTTAGCGATAAGTTCCACTAAATCGATGATCGGACATCTGTTGGGAGCAGCGGGAGGGGTAGAGGCTTCAGTAAGCATACTAACTATCCGCGATCAGATTATCCCCCCCACCATTAATTATGAAACTCCGGACCCTGAATGCGACCTCGACTTTGTTCCCAACAAAGCCCGGAAAGCCGCCATCAACTATGTATTGTCCAACTCTTTTGGATTTGGAGGGACTAACGCCTCGTTAGTATTTAAAAAATTTGAACAGTAGGCATCACAATATTTAAAATATAAATGTTCCTAATTAATTGCCTTTTTGCTCTGATTGAGCCGCATTTATGACCACAGGAGGACTTAGATGAAGGTCATTGTCTGCATAAAGCAAGTCCCCGATACCGAAGCCAAAATCAAAATAGCTCCCCATGGAAGAGCTATAGATGATGCAGAAATAAACTATATCATAAATCCCTACGAGGAGTATGCTATAGAAGAGGGGCTGCGCACCAAAGAGTCACTGGGAGAGGGGGAAGTGATCCTCATCTCAGTAGGTCCAGAACGGGCATCTACCGCCCTGAGGAGCGGCCTGGCAATGGGGGCAGACAGAGCTATCCATATAAATGACCCCCTGATCGATGAGAACGACCCGTTGCTGGTTGCCACCCTTTTAAGTAAGGCTATCCAGCAGGAAGGTTACCACCTCATCCTCTGCGGAGTTCAAGGGGTAGGAACCGACCATTATCAGGTAGGTCCCATTCTGGCAGAGTTGTTGGGCATTCCTCATGTAGGTGTGGTAACCAAGCTCCAAATCTCTCCAGATAAAGCAGTAGCTCACCGCGAGATTGAAGGAGTATCGGAAGTGATAGAGACTCCTCTGCCAGCCTTGTTTACTACCCAGAAAGGGTTGAACGAACCCCGCTACCCCTCTCTGAAGGGAATTATGATGGCCAAAAAAAAGCCGCTGACAGTGCTCGATTGCCAACAGCTGGGTGTGAGTGAAGAGGAGGTGAATAAGCTCAAAGGGAAAGCCCCCATCATTAAGCTGGAACTGCCTCCTATGCGACCCAAGGGAACTGTGGTAGAAGGAGAGCCATCCGAAACGGTAAAACAGCTTATCGAATGGCTCCAGAGGGAAACAGGGATTTTATAAACAATAAACCTTCTATCCTAAAAGGATGCCAGGCAAATGAAGAGAAGAAACTTATTCCCTCGGGCATACAAAAGATTCACCAGGAGAGAATTTTTGCAAGGAGCTGGGGGCATTACCCTGGGCATCGGTCTATATCCTCTTTATAATATCCACCTTCAAGAGAAGACCCTGTCTAAATCGGTGGTCGGCTTAGCCAGAGGGGAAAGCATTAAGGAATCCGTTCAGCGAGCGGTAGCCCTTTCCGGGGGTATGGGGTTCATCAAGGCGGGGGATACTGTTCTGGTAAAGCCGAATGTGAATACCGCCGACGCCTACCCCGGCACTACCAACCCCGAAGTGGTCCACGAAGTGGTGAAAATGGTCTGGGAGCAAGACCCCGCCGGGGTGATTGTAACTGACCGCTCCAGCATGGGAGTCCCCTATGACACTATGGATGCCATGAAGAGACTGGGTATCTACGATGCCGCCAAAGAAGCCAAAGCAGAGGTAATGAGCTTTGATTATGATGAATGGCTATTGACCAATCCACCAGCGGCTGACCACTGGCAGGAAAACCACGGCTTCCACATCCCAGCGCTCCTCAGCAAAGTGGATAAAATAATCGCTATCCCGGTTATTAAAACACACGCCATAGCCTATTTCACCATGTCTCTTAGAATCTTTATCGGGCTTATCCACTTAAACGACCGTTGTCTCATGCACGGTAAACACACCAGCTATCGAGCCATCGCTCGCGCCCGAGCCGAGGGGAAGGAGCCACCAAAAGACCTCCCCGACACCTATTCCATCTTCGCCAGAATGATTGTGGGAACAGGGCTAGCAGTAAATCCCTCGTTGATAGTGATGGATGGGACACAAGCCTTCATTTCCGGCGGACCATCCCGAGGGGATGAGGTTGAGCCTAACCTTATTGTCGCCTCCCGAGACCGTATTGCCAACGATGTTACAGGCTTAGCAGTCTTAAAGAAATATGGCACCGAGGAGCGCATTCAGCAGAAAAGCGTATGGGAGCAGGTTCAGATAAAACGGGCGGTTGAGCTGGGGCTGGGAGCAAAAGAGCTCTCCCAGATAGAGCTTAAAGCCGAAGGTGTGCCGGAGTTGGAGGAAATAAAGGCTCAGATGGTCTAATAGCTGACACAATAAGCTATAACACAATTCAGAGAAAACACTTACTTGAAAAGGAGGATTGAGAAGGAAATGCCTCAAGGAGTTTTGGTTTTTGCCGAACAGAGGGAAGGGATAGTAAAGAAAGCTTCGCTTGAAGCCACCTCCGAAGGCTGCCGTATAGCCAACCAGTTGGGGGAGGAGCTGAGTGTTCTCCTTATAGGGTCCTCCATAAAACATCTGCCACCCAAGCTATTCCCCTACGGTGCCCATAAAGTCTACCTTGCTGACCACTCTATGCTGGAGCAATACTCTTCCGAAGGATACAGCGAAATCAGTTATAAACTAATAACAGAGAGGGACCCCGCTATTGTTCTTTTCCCGGCTACCGCCATGGGCAGGGATATTGCCCCCCGCCTGGCAGCAAGGTTGAAGGTGGGTTTAGCCAGCGATTGCACCGTTTTGCGGTTGAACGAAGAGAAGCGGTTGGAATGCCAACGCCCAGTCTACAGCGGAAAAGCCTTTGCACTGGTTCAACTCACCTCAACACCTCAAATGGCAACCTTGCGACCCAATGTCTTCAGCGCCGAGGAGTTGAAAGAGCCCCCCCAAGGGGAAGTCATAGAGCTCTCTGTGGAGTTGAAACCCGAAAATATCAGGGCAAAGGTCGTTGATCTAATAAAACCTGAACAGGAGGTCCCCGACCTCACAGAAGCCATTGTCATCGTTTCAGGCGGGAGAGGCATGAAGAGTGGCGAGAGCTTCGAGCTTCTGGAAGCCTTAGCATCAACTCTTCAGGGGGCAGTGGGTGCGTCACGGGCGGCGGTTGATGCCGGTTGGGTGGACCATCAAATTCAGGTGGGACAGACGGGAAAGGTGGTCTCCCCTCAGCTCTATATTGCCTGTGGAATATCCGGTGCTATTCAGCACCTGGCGGGAATGTCTTCCTCAAAATTTATTATAGCCATTAATAAAGACCCCGAAGCCCCCATCTTCAAGGCGGCAGATTTCGGAATTGTGGGCGACCTGTTCAAAGTGTTGCCCTGCCTTACCGAAGCCCTCCAGAAGCTCAGCAAGGCGTAACAGTTAGTTAATCCCCATCTTTTCATAGATAGTGAAGGTAAAATGGAGTCTTAATCCTTCACCACAATGTTGTTATCCTTGAGGAGTGTGCCCATCACCCTTTTAAGAGCAAAGAGCGAGATATTGTAATCGACAATCGCCCTCCTCTCATTGCTCATCGCCGTTGCTAAATCGGTCTGTAATCTCAAAACTTGAAAGTTGGTGGAGGTTCCCACGGCAAACTTCTTCTGCTCAGCCTCCAGCTGTTTCTCTGCCAGCTCTCTCGCCTTGCGGGTTGCTTCTACCCGTTTTATATTAGTGTCCACTGCCCTGACCGCCTGGCGAACCTCCAGAATGATGCTCAGCTCCAGATTTTTGAGACGTGCCTCCTCCTGAGTCAGCTCTACTTTCGAACGGGCATGCGCGCTCTCAGCCGCCCGATTCTGGATGGGAAGGGTGATATTGAAGCCGATGTTCCAATCGCGATAGTCAAGGCTAAAAACATCCTTCATCGCACCACCTAATCCCCCTTCAATATAACCAATAGGCTCTCCTCCTTCAAGAGAGCGGCGATCATAAATTAGAAATAACCCATCCAATCCATTCGCAGCAAAAGAGGCTACCAGATCAACAGCCGGGCGCATCTGGTTCTTAGTATACTTGATGTTCAGTTCCTTACTACTGATGGCTATCTTTTGCCTATCGTAGTCGGGACGGTTCTTGAAGGCGGTCTCAACACACTCTTGCAAGTTGAAACTCTGCAGCTCAAATGGGGGTTTGTCGGTGGGTATGATTTCCACCTCCCATGAATCAAGGTCAATGGTGGGGTCAATGGCCATTTTCAACTGGTCCTGAGCATCCTTAACCGCGCTCTCCCCCACAATTATCCACTCTTCTCTCGAAGCTACTGCTGCCTCTGCCTGAGTTATCTCAATGGGTGCCATGGTGCCCACTTCCACCTGGGTGCGGTTCATCTCCAGTTGGTCCTGGGCTAATTTTAGAGACTGTCGGTTTACCTCCAGGTCTTGAATCCTGAACACCAGCTCCCAGTAGAGCCGCTGAACCTCTGCCAGAATGGTCATCAATTGCGCTCTGAACTGCTTATCGGACATCTCACTGTTATTCTGGGCTATGGTTATGTTATATTTGGTGTTCTCAACGCCGAAATTTTTCCACAGAGGCTGGGTGAGCTGAAAGCTTAGCACCGGTCTATGGTAAGGGTTATAGTTGGAGAAGGGGCTATTGGTGGAACGGCGAACATCCTGGTAAGACACCTGGAAGTTTGCGCCCGTGACTAGATTCTTCGTTATCCCTCCCCGAAAAGTGTAATTGTCGCTAATATTTATGTCCTGAGCTGAGAAAATGTCCCAGGGCTCGCTCCGGCTCTTCGAATATGAGGTGCTGAAGGAAGACTGATAGTCGAAATTGCCCATCGACTCCCCT